>CAMCUZ010000012.1 GCA_945879145.1 uncultured Mediterranea sp. | reverse complement strand
CGGTATGCCGACCTCATCGTGCCCGAAGGGGGTAACAACCAAGTGGCCATCGACATCCTGACTATGTACATCAAGCGCCACCTTAGATAATTTAAAATTTAAAATTTAAAACTAATAATTAATTTCGGCCTGGAAAGGTACTTGATGGCAGCAGGTGTGGCGGTATTCGGGCGGAAAATCTTCCGCCCCTACACGTTGTCAAAACAATGGATGTTTTTTTTATTGGGATTGGGTATGTATTTTTACTATTTATTCGGATTATTGTGATGACGTATTTTCGGTATTTCTTGGGCGGATTGCTGCTGACCTTACTCTGTTCGTGCCGCCCCCATAGGCATGTGGCTCCTTTGGATGGACACGACGACCTGCAGCAGATACGCGACAGCAACGAACTGGTGATGCTTACCCTCTACAGCTCCACCTCCTACTTCATCTACCGCGGTCAGGAGATGGGGTTTCAGTACGAACTCTGCCAGCAGTTTGCACGCAGCCTGGGGGTGAAGCTGACCGTGAAGGTGGCCCAATCTACGGCGCAGCTCATCGCCATGCTCAGGCGGGGCGAGGGAGACCTGATAGCCTACAACCTGCCCATCACCAAGGAGTGGAAAGATAGCGTGGAGTATTGCGGCGAAGAGGTGATAACGCACCAGGTCATCGTGCAGCGCAAGGGCAGCGGACACAAGAAGCCCCTTGGCGACGTGACGCAACTGATAGGCAAGGAAATCTATGCCAAACCGGGCAAGCACCTCAACCGGCTGCACCACCTCAACGACGAGCTGGGTGGAGGACTGCAGATCCACCCCGTGGCCAGCGACAGCATCTCGGCCGAAGAGCTCATCGCCCAGGTGGCACAAGGAAAGATTGACTACACCGTGGCCGACAATGACGTGGCCCGACTCAACGCCACCTACTACCCCAACCTCGACATTACGCTGAGCATCAGCTTCGACCAGCGTGCCTCTTGGGCCGTGCGCAAGGAGAGCCCCCAACTGGCCGAGGCAGCCAACCAATGGCACCGGGAGAACATGACCTCTCCGGCCTATACGGCCAGCATGAAGCGCTACTTTGAAATCAGCAAGGCCATCCCCCACTCGCCCATCCTCTCGCTGCGCGAAGGCAAAATCTCGCACTATGACCATCTCTTCAAGCGCTATGCGCCCGAAATCGACTGGGACTGGCGCCTGCTGGCCTCGCTGGCCTACACGGAGTCGAACTTCGACACCACAGCCGTATCGTGGGCCGGGGCTCGCGGACTGATGCAGCTGATGCCCCGCACGGCCCGCGCCATGGGCGTGCCCGAAGGGAAGGAGCAGAATGCAGAAGAGAGCGTGAAGGCGGCTGTGCGCTACATCAAGTTGACGGCCAAGAGCTTTGGCAGCATACCCGAACCCGAACGCACCCACTTTGTGCTGGCTGCATACAATAGCGGCCAGGGCCACATTCTGGATGCCATGGCCCTGGCCGATAAATATGGTAAGGATAAACGCCGCTGGTACGACCACGTGGAGAAATTTATCCTCTTAAAGAGCAACGAAGAGTACTTCAGCGACCCCGTGTGCCGCTTCGGCTACTTCCGCGGCATTGAGACCTACAACTTCGTGCGCGAAATCATGGGACGCTACACGATGTACAAGGAGAAAATCAAGGAGTAACCCCTCCTCACACCGTGTCTCAACGTCCCTTGTACATGTCGTCGTAGTACTTCTCGTATTCGCCCGAGGTGATGTTGTCCATCCAGGCCTCGTTTTCGAGGTACCACTTTACGGTCTTCTCGATACCCTCTTCAAACTGCAGGCTCGGCTCCCAGCCCAGCTCGCGCTGCAGCTTGGTGCTGTCGATGGCGTAGCGCAGGTCGTGGCCGGCACGGTCGGTGACGTAGGTAATGAGGTCCATGTCCTCGCCCTCCTTGCGGCCCAGCAGACGGTCAACGGTGTTGATCACCACCTTGATGATGTCGATGTTCTTCCACTCGTTGAATCCACCGATGTTGTAGGTTTCGGCCACTTTGCCCTGATGGAAGATCAGGTCGATGGCGCGAGCGTGGTCCTCTACGTAGAGCCAGTCGCGCACGTTCTCACCCTTGCCATAGACAGGCAGCGGCTTGCGATGGCGGATATTGTTGATAAAGAGCGGAATAAGCTTCTCGGGGAACTGATAGGGGCCGTAGTTGTTAGAGCAGTTGGTCACGATGGTGGGCATGCCGTAGGTGTCGTGGAACGCACGCACAAAGTGGTCGCTGCTGGCCTTGCTGGCCGAATAAGGTGAATGGGGATTATACTTGGTGGTCTCGTAGAAGAAGTCCTCACCGTAGGCCAGGTGATGCTCGCCCGACGAGGCCGTGGTGGTATAAGGGGGCTCAATACCCTCGGGATGGCTCAGTTCGAGGGCACCATACACCTCGTCGGTCGAGATGTGGTAGAAGCGCTTGCCCTCGTACTTCTCGGGCAGGCTCTCCCAATAGAGCTTGGCAGCCTGCAGCAGCGAGAGGGTACCCATCACGTTGGTGCGTGCAAAGGTGAAGGGGTCTTTGATGCTGCGATCTACATGGCTCTCGGCAGCCAGATGGATGATGCCATCAATCTGCTCCTCTTGCAGCAAGCGGTAGATCAAGTCAAAATCGCAGATGTCGGCTTTGACAAAGTGGTAGTTGGGACGCGCTTCGATATCCTTGAGGTTGGCCAAATTGCCGGCGTAGGTCAACTTATCCAGGTTGTAGATTTGGTAGTCGGGATATTTGTTCACCATCAATCGTACCACGTGCGAGCCGATGAATCCGGCTCCTCCTGTAATCAAAATCTTTCTCATGAGCTATGCTTAGTCCAAGTTGGGTTGTTTGGTATGTTCTAATTCATCAATCACGCGCAGCAGGTACTGTCCGTACTGGTTCTTGAGCATGGGCTGTGCCAGCTGGCGCATCTTCTCGGGAGTAATCCAGCCCTGACGGAAGGCAATGCCCTCCAGACAGGCTATCTTCAGTCCCTGGCGCTTCTCAATCACCTCGATGAAGGTCGAGGCCTCGGAGAGGCTGTCGTGGGTACCGGTGTCGAGCCAGGCAAATCCGCGGCCCAGGGTCTGCACCTTGAGCTCACCGTCTTGCAGGAAGCGCTGGTTGACGGTGGTAATCTCCAGCTCGCCGCGGGCCGAGGGCTTGATTTGGGCCGCCACATCAACCACCTTGTTGGGATAGAAGTAGAGGCCGACTACGGCATAGTTGCTCTTGGGCTTGGCAGGCTTCTCTTCGATGCTCAGGCAGTTGCCCTCGGCATCAAACTCGGCCACACCGTAGCGCTCAGGGTCGCTCACCCAGTAGCCAAAGACGGTAGCCTTCTGCTCCTCTTCGGCATTGCGCACGGCCTCGCGCAGCATGGCGCTCAGGCCATTGCCGTGGAAGATGTTGTCGCCCAGCACCAGGCAGGCGCTGTCGGAGCCAATAAACTCGCGGCCGATGATGAAGGCCTGGGCCAGCCCGTCGGGCGAGGGTTGTTCGGCATACTCAAAGTGTACTCCGTAGTCACTTCCATCGCCCAGCAACCGCCTGAAGCCAGGCAGGTCGTAGGGCGTGGATATGATAAGAATCTCCCGAATCCCAGCCAGCATCAGCACCGAGATGGGGTAGTAGATCATGGGCTTGTCAAATATGGGCAGCATCTGCTTGCTCACCCCTTTGGTGATGGGGTACAACCGGGTACCGCTACCACCTGCTAATACGATTCCTTTCATATATAATAATTTTTGTTACGGGGGACAAAGATAATATAACTCTAATTAAAAAGCAACAGATGTGTTGTTTTTTCATAAAATGGCCTCGCTTATTCAGCCAGCACCAGCTCGGCTACGTAGTCCACGTCGGTGGGGAGCTCAGGCAGAGAGAGTACGACGCCACCCTCGCAACG
This sequence comes from uncultured Mediterranea sp., assembly GCA_945879145.1. Lineage (GTDB taxonomy): Bacteria > Bacteroidota > Bacteroidia > Bacteroidales > Bacteroidaceae > Bacteroides. Next base: position 55,184 of record CAMCUZ010000012.1, on the reverse strand, counting down.
CTGCACCTTGAGCGGAGTCTTATCAACAAAGCGGAAGGCTTTCTTCACCTTGCGGTCGCCGATGGGCAGGAAGATGGCCTTGTCCTGCGGAGTGAGCAGGTGTACAAAGAGGCGGTTGCCCTTCTGCGTGGTGACACCCCAGGGGTGGGGAGCGACGCATCCGCCACGGGTACCGTAGATGGTCTCGCCATAGACCTTCATCCATTCACCCATCTCGGCCAGACGCTGTACAGCCACGGCAGGCAGTTCGCCATCGGGCTGTGGGCCGATGTTCATCAGCAGGTTGGCATCCTTGCCGGCAGCCTTTACCAGGTAGTGAATCAGGGTCTTGGTGGACTTGTAGTCCTGGTCGGTAATCTTGTAGCCCCACATGCCGTTCATGGTCTCGCAGGTCTCCAAGGGGAGCGAGCTGATGTCCTGACCCGAGAGGCCAGCGGTGTTCTCACCGGGAAGGTCGCGCTCAAAAATCTGGATATCTTCGCCTTCGAAGGGCACCTGGTGGTGGTTGTTACCGACCAAGCAAGCGGGCTGCAGACGATGAATCAGGGCATACTGCTCGGGCAGCTGCCAGTCGAAGTCGGGGTTCTCGTCCTGGTCCCACCAACCGTCGAACCAGATGGCTCCTACCTCGCCATAGTTGGTGAGCAGCTCGGTGAGCTGGTTGTTCATGAACTGGTAGTACGAGGGCCAGTCGCCCTTGGGGTTGGTGCGGCCCGTACCGCGGCCTGTGCGTCCCCAGGGGTAGTCGTTGCGGTACCAGTCGAGGTGTGAGTAGTAGAAGTGAATCTTGATGCCCTGGCGGTGGCATTCGTCGGCCAGCTCCTTCACGATGTCGCGTCCGAAGGGTGAGCCATCGACCACGTTGTAGGGTGAATACTTGGTCTTGAACATCGAGAAGCCTTCGTGATGGCGCGTGGTAAAGCAGATGTACTTGGCTCCCGAGGCCTTGATGGCGCTGACCCAGCTGGCCGCATCGAACTTCGAGGGGTAGAATCCGCCGGCCAATTTCTCGTATTCATCCCAGGCCAGGTTCTTGTTGGTCATGGTCCATTCGCCGGTAGCCAGCATGGCATAGAGTCCCCAATGGAGGAAGATGCCGAACTTGTTGTCACGGAATTCGCTACGGGCCTTCAGGTTTTCAGGCGAAGGGGTGTAGTGCTCCTGCGCACGCAGAGGCGACAGGAAAGTGGCTGCAAGCAGCGCTGTCAGGATTAAGTTCTTCATGTCAAAAATAATGTTTTTAAATAATGAATAATGGTATGAATGAATTTAAGATTTCAAGTAATAGACACGCTTCACACGGGTGGAGACGGAGGTCAACACCTCGTAGGGAATGGTCTCGAGCACATCGCTCAGCACGGTGACGGGCAGGTTGTCGCCAAAGAGCTCCACGCGGTCGCCCTCGGCACAGTCGATGCCGGTGACGTCAATCATGCAGACGTCCATGCAGATATTGCCCACGTATGGAGCACGCTGTCCGTTCACCAGGCAGTAGGCATGGCCGTTGCCCAGGCGGCGGTTCAGTCCGTCGGCGTAGCCAATAGGCAGGGCGGCGATGCGCGAGGTGCGCTCCAGGTGCCCCTTGCGGCTGTAGCCCACGGTCTCATCGGCAGACACCTCATGGATTTGCAGGATGGTGCTCTTCAGGGTGCTGACGTTGTGAATCACGCTGTTGTCAATCGGGTTGATGCCGTAGAGGCCAATGCCCAGGCGCACCATGTCAAACTGTGCGCCGGGGAAGCGCTCCATGCCTGCGGTGTTGCAGATGTGGCGCAGGATTTTATGGTCGAAGGCTTGCTGCAACGCCGAGGAGGCCTGCTCAAAGAGCTCAATCTGGCGGCGTGTGAAGCCATCGAACAGCGGCGAGTCGCTCCCCACGAAATGGGAGAAGACGGAGCGTGGAATCACGGCATTCTGCCCCTTGAGGCGCTCAATGAGGCGCGGCATCTCTTCGGGCAAGAAGCCCAGGCGGTGCATGCCGGTATCGAGCTTCACGTGGATGGGGAAGTGGGTGACGCCCTCTTTCTCGGCAGCCTGAATCAAGGCGTCGAGCAGGTGGAAGCTATAGACCTCGGGCTCGAGCTTGTAGTCGAACATGGTCTTGAAGGCGGTGAGTTCGGGGTCCATAATGATGATATCGGCCGTGATGCCCGCCTTGCGCAGCTCAGAGCCTTCGTCGGCCACGGCCACGGCCAGGTAATCCACCCGGTGCTCTTGCAGCGTCTTGGCAATCTCGTACGAGCCGGCTCCGTAGGCCGAAGCCTTCACCATGCAGACCATCTTGGTCTGTGGCTTGAGGAAGCTGCGGTAGTGGTTGAGGTTGTCCACCATGGCCTGCAGATTGACCTCGAGGATGGTTTCGTGCACCTTCTTAGCCAGGTATTCGCTCAGCTGGTCGAAGTGAAACTTGCGGGCTCCCTTGATGAGGATAATCTCTTTCTGCAGGGTCAATTCGCCCCGTTCGATGGCCTTGATGAGGGCCTCGGTGGTGGGGAAAAAGCTCTTCTCGCCCCGTAACAGCTCGGCACACGAGGAGATTTCGCTCCCCACGCCGATGATGCGTTGTATGCCGCGGCTTGCCGCCAACTGGGCCACCTGACGGTAGAGGATGGGGGCATTCTGACCGGTTTCGAGCATGTCGCTGAGGATGAGTGTGCGCTTCAGTCCCTTGTCCTGCGAGCGACGGTAGAGGAAGTCGAGGGCAATATCCAGCGAACCGAGGTCGGAGTTGTAGCTGTCGTTGATGAGGAGGCAGTCGTTTTTGCCCTCCTTCACCTCCAGACGCATGGCCACGGGCTCCAGACGGGCCATACGCTCGGTGATGGCCTCGGCAGGGAGCATCAGGTAGAGGCAGGCGGCCAGGCAGTTGAGCGAGTTCTCGATGGAGGCATCGTCGATGAAGGGCAGCGTGAAGGAGTTGTCCATATCGAGGTAGCGGTAAGCGATGTAAGTGGAGTGGATGCCCTTCTCCACCTTGCTGATGTAGAGGGGTTGCTCCCTATCCTTACGGCTCCAGGCAATCTCGCGTGCAGACAGCATCGACTTGGCCACGCAACTGGCGATAAATTCGTTGTCGCCATTATAGATTAACACGTCGCAATCCTTGAAGAGGGTGAGTTTCTCCATGCACTTCTCCTGCAGCGAGAAGAAATTCTCTTGATGGGCTCCTCCGATGGTGGTGAGTATGCCGATGGTGGGCTTGATGATGCTCTGCAGGGCACGCATCTCACCCGGTTCGGAGATGCCGGCCTCGAAGAGGGCCAACTGGTCGCTCTCTTGCATCTGCCAGACGGAGAGAGGGACGCCTATCTGCGAGTTGTAGCTGCGGGGGGAGCGCACGATACGTCGGTCGGGGCTGAGCAGCTGGTGGAGCCACTCCTTGACGATGGTCTTGCCGTTGCTGCCGGTGATGCCCACCACGGGAATGTGGAACTGCTCGCGATGGCGCTCGGCCAACTTCTGCAGCGCTTTGAGGGGGTTCGACACCAGCAGGTAGTTGGCATCGGCCCACACCGAGGGTTGCCGGTGTCCGCTGGCATCAACCTGCGTAAAATAGGTGACAAAGCTCTCTTCGGAGAGGACAAAATTCCGTACACCTCGCCGATAGAGTTCATCTATGTATTTGGCGCCATCATTGCGGCGTGTGGGCAATGCAAAGAAGAGCGTCTCTTCAGGAAAGTTCAACGAACGGCTGTCGGTAAGCAGCCAATGTATGGTGGCAGGAGTGTTGCCCATCCTCCGCGCACCTATCTGATCGGTAATCTGTTCAATAGTGTATGACATGATTCATGTTCGTTTTGGAGGTCTAAGTTCGGAAATTTTGCATTAAGTCGCTCAATTTTTAACAAAGTTTGTTCTAAAAAACGCTTATAGGCCTCACTCTCGGGGTGAAGCGGACGGTGTGAGAGCGCTTTGCTGATGGATTGACAATCCTGGAGTATCGCCTTTGACTCATCAGAAAAGTAGTTGTCTATCAAGCTATTCCAAATGTAATCCAGCGCCGTTTTAGAGGGATGAACCAGGTCGTCGGCATAGAAACGGTAGTCGCGCAGTTCATCCATCATCACCTCGTAGATGGGGAGGTAAAAGAGGCGGTTGTGAAACCTGCTGCAGAGCGTATCGGCTGCCAGCAACAGGGTGCTTTTGCTGAGCTGGTTGTCGTGAAGCCCGTCGCGCAGATGGCGGATAGGGCTCACGGTAAGCAAGATGTCCACCTGGCTGTTGATGCTGAGCAACCGCTCGATGGCTCCCGCAAGGGCATCCACCACCTGCTCCACACCGAGGCGCTCGCGATGGAACATCTGTTCGGGCATTTTATGACAATTGCCCACCACGCTCCCATCTGCTGTCAGGCGGTAAACGAAGGCGCTGCCCAGAGTGAGCACCACGCGCTGCAGACGGGGCATGCGCTGGTGGGCCCATAGCAGGCGGTGGTTGATGTGCTGCACCACCACTTCGGGCGCTGTGGCGGAGAAGTCGCCGTGGTGCATCCAGCTATGCCACAACCCCTCATGACAGAAGAGATGGTCGGCCGTATAGGGACGCCCGTCGAGAATCTCGTGGAGTGCCGCAGCGATGGAAAGCGGATTGTAGAGCACACCGTAGGGATTCAGGTCGCAATCAAACTTGGCCCCCAGCAGGCGCTGCCCCATCTCGGCAGCAAAACAAGAGCCCATCAGCAACATGGGCTGCTGATGACAAAAAGGAGGAATCCCTTTGGGCCAATCTACGGGGGTAAAGAAGGGTATTTTCATAAAGTGAATTCGTATAAAGAGGAAAGAAGTTTAAACCGCATGGATTGTTGTTCCAAGTCAACAAGCATGCAGTTGTTTACTGTAGGAGCGGACTATACCTTAGTGTAATAATTTATAAGATGTTTTGAACGAAGCTAAAATATTCCGCCCATACAGGATAAAGAAACATAGCACCCCAATGGATGACTTGCCGTTTTAAATTTTAAATTGTTAATTATTAATCAAATACTCCCGAAGTTGCGTCTCAATGGCATTGTAGAGCTGGGTCATCTCTTTGAGGTTGACGGCTCCCTGCTTGCGCCAGTTGGCGATGACGGGCTCGGACAAATGGAACAGCTGCTCTTCGATAGGCATCAATCGCTGCATCAAGCCCGTGCCCTGTGCATTCCAGAGCGCCTCCCAATGCAGGTAGCGGCTGGTACCCATGCCTTGGTGATAGGCAAACACCTGGGTATCGGCCAAGTGGAGCGAGGCATAGCTCAGTGGAGCGGCCTGTAGCTGCTGGTCAAGCGAGACCATAGCCGGCAGGTTATCCTTGACCCAAAGGGGTACAGCCACACCCGTGGGAGGATAGCCCAAAAGCGTCCAGAGGGTGGTGAGTTCGGCCCGCTCACCCGGTTGGACTCCCTGCACCACGATGGAGCACGAGGTGCTGTTGCGCGGAATAAAGTCCTGGTCAACAAACCAGCCCGAGGCTTCGGGACGGTTGTGGCGTCCGTCGCGCAAATCCACTCCCAGCATCTGGTTGCGGAAGGAGCGCGAGAGGCTATTGAAGATGAGCTGCGGCGTGATGCCTCCAGTGGCCGAGGCCTTCATCAGCACAGCGTCAGCCTCCATGTAGCGCACGTAGCCTGCCCCCTGGTTCACCTTACCGGCAAAGGAGAAGTTGGTACGGGCAATGTAACCGTAGGGTGCATCCTTGGGGTTGTTGGCATCGTACATCACGTAACCGTGGTAGTCCACCTCGAACATCGCTGCCCCACCCTGCGCGTCAATCACGCCGAAGTTGGCCTCGATGTACGAGGGCTTGCTCAATGTATCGAGAAAGTGGCAGAACTCCTGCACAGAGGCACAGAGCTCGAGGGCGCGGTAGATGACGCGGCCATTGGCCTCGCCCCGCTCCTCACCGGGCTTCACCTCCACCAGGTTGTAGCTCTGCGTATTCATCAGGGCAAAGCCTGCGGTATTGGCCCCCATCCAAGCCTCCTTGCGCTGAGGGAAGTTGGCGCTGTTCACGTTGGCCACAAAGTCGTAGCGCTCGCCCTTGACGTAAGCGATGTGGTTGCGCAGGTAATCAGTGTCACGGTTCTTCCAGAGCAGCGGACGTCCGTCGGGCGTCACCTTGCCTGATACCACAGCCGAAGTACATGCCGCGGCATCGAGAACAAAAGCAAAGAGCAGCAAGCAGCAGCTTGCGAAGAGCAGAAGGGTCTTTTTCATAATGTAGAGGGATTGATACATAACGCAAAGGGGTTTATTCATTCAGGGTTCCACAATGGGGGCAGATGCCCCGACGGGCCATGCGATGGCCACACTTGCCGCACCGATAGCGCGATGCACGCCAAGAGGCACGCGCCTTGCGGTAGCAGAGCCACGCCATGAGCAGCAGGCAGAGGTAGCCCACCATCCAAGCCGTGGTGATGATAAAGAAGAGGTAGCAACAGATGCAGCAGGCAGCCAGCCCCAGCAGATAGCAGCAAGCCGCTGACGGTGAGAGCTGGCGAAACGATTCGTCGATGGCAGCCAGCAGCACCACCACAAAGAGCCACAAGGCACTCAAGAAGAGCGAGAGAATCGGTGGCACGTGGAGGGGCGAGAGCGTGGGATTGTAGTAGAAGTGCTCCCACGTTTCGGGCACAAAGAGCTGCATCGATGCGTAGAGCGTAGCGCTGACGGCCATCAGCAGGCAGAGCAGCAGCGGATAGAAGCTGTCGATGTCGTTGAAATAGACCAACATCAGCTGCCGCTTACTCAGGGCACGATAGAGCCATACCACCACAAACAGCGCACAGATAGCAATGAAATAGACGGCATGGGTGCGGCTGAAGAAGTAGATGGCCTGCGAGATGCTGTCGGTAGGCACAAAGGCCTGCTTCATGCACGACTCACTGATCCAGCCCTGCACCTGCTCGTCCTTGGCCACCTTAACCCAGAGCGAGTCGATGCTGTCGGCCGGTTGAACGGCTACCTCGGCCACTACCACCCGGTCGCCCCGGTAGAGCATGACATAGCAATCCTTTACCGGCAGACAAGCCAGCTGCAGCGAGTCGTCCACCAGCAACAGGTTGGTGTCGAAGGTGTAGTGTCGCGAAGCCAGACAAGCCAACGAATCCCGACTGCGCGAGGAGAGCGTCTCATCGCTCAGGTCGGGCTGCGGATAGTGGCACCCGCAGAGCCAGGAGAGAAGGAGAAAGGCCATCAGCCCTTGGAGTAAGTGGTGTTTCATCATGCTGTTGTTCTATTTTAATCCGCTTGAATCACCTGCATTTCGCAGGCTTTGCAATCAAAATGTAAGCGAAACCTGCGGCCATCATTGCTCACCAGGTAGTAGGGCTCGTGGAAGGGCGATTCTCCTTTCTGGCGCGTGGGGCACCACCCCATGCTGTAGCGCAGGCAATGCTTGCAGCGCATCAGCAGCGCCCCCTCGACGGGCTGCTGTTCAAAGGCGGGCTCTATCTGCTTCACGCCATGCTCCTGGTAGAAGCGACGGGCTTCACGGTTCATCACGTTGCCCGCGTAGGTCACTGTGCTGCTGAGCCAGCGATGCGAGGTGGGCTGTATGCGACAGAGCTCACGGGGATAGGTCACCCGGTGTACACGCTCCAACGCATCGAGTACGCGCCGCCGCCATTCGGCCAACAGCGACGAGGGGATGAACCAGGGGTGCGTGAAGTGGATGTCTATGGGCTCCTTCACCTCGTATGGGGTATCACCCAGCCGGGTCAGCTGCCTGCGTATGGGCTCTTCTTGCGGGGTGTTGGCCCGCTGCTTCTCCGCCTCAAAGCGCAAGGCAGCCCTTCGACCGGTGGCATCGGTTGCCTGAAGTACAAACCCCGTGGGCAGGTCCCAGAGGCTCCAACTGAGGGCGATTTTGCGCTCAGACGACTTGCGGTCGAGTTGCTTCTCAAACTCTTGGTCGTAGTTGCGGTAGATGGGGGTACGCGGCTTGATGCGGGGCAAGGGGGCTGCGGGATAGAGGCGTCCGTTCTCCACGCGGTTGATACGGAAGCCCTGCATCTCGCCCCGTTCGTTCAGGAAACAGGCCCCATCGCCATTGTGGAAGGGTTTGACACCGGCCACGGTCAGCATGCCCTGGCGCTGCTCCTTGAGCGTTCCCATCAGCTCACCCATCGACTTGGGGGTGTCCATCGAAGCCACCTCCTCTCCTCTCCCATCGAGATAATACGAGGTGAATCCACGGCTGAAGCTCTTGTCGGCCTGTGGAGTGAAGGTGGTGGTCACTCGTCCCCACGATGCGGCCTGGTACTCCAGCCGGCGGGCAAAGAGTTCATCGAGCTTGCGGCGATAGGCCGCGGTGATGTTCTTTACGTAGCTCACCTCCTTGAGGCGCCCCTCGATTTTGAGCGAGGTGACTCCAGCGTCGAGCAACTCTTCGAGCCGCTCCATGCGATTCATGTCGCGCAGGGAGAGCAGATGCTTGTCGCGGCTCACCACGCGGCCGTCAGCATCCACCAGCGTAAAGGGGAGACGGCAGAACTGGGCACACTCGCCGCGGTTGGCGCTACGGCCAAAACAGGCCTGACTGGCATAGCACTGTCCGCTGTAGCTCACGCAGAGCGCCCCGTGTACGAAGACCTCAAGCGCCACCTGGGGGCAGGTCTGATGAATGGCCCGAATCTGCTGCAAGCTGAGCTCACGAGCCAGCACCACCTGCCTGAAGCCAGCCTGCTGCAGGAATTGCACCTTCTGTGGTGTGCAGTTGTCCATCTGCGTGCTGGCATGGAGTGGAATCGGCGGAAGCGGCAATCGCAACAGGCTCATGTCTTGCACAATCAGCGCATCCACTCCCAAGCGGTAGAGTTGCCACACCAAGTCCGTAGCCTCATTCAGCTCGTCATCGCGCAAGATGGTGTTGAGGGTCACGTAAATCCTCACGCCAAAGCGATGGGCATACGCCACGAGCTGGCCAATCTCTTCGGTTGTATTGGTGGCAGCAGCCCGTGCACCAAATCGCGGTGCACCGATATAGACGGCATCAGCTCCATGGTCCACCGCAGCCAGGCCACAAGCCAAGTTACGTGCCGGAGCCAGCAGTTCGATAGTTCGCTTCTTCATGGGCGGATTGGGAGTATGTATTATTGAATCTCTTCGATGCGATAGGGCGTCTCTTGATAAACGTAGTAATTGAGCCAATTGGAGAAGAGCAGATTGGCATGGGCACGCCAACGTACGCGGACTCCCTTCTGCGGATCATCATCGATGTAGTAGCCCTCGGGCATCTGGATGGGAAGCCCCTTGGAGAGGTCACGACGATACTCCGTGTCGAGCGTCAGTGGCGAATACTCTGAATGGCCCGTAACAAAGAACTCTCGTCCGCCGCGAGCCATCACCAGATGTACACCTGCGCGTTCCGACTCGGAGAGGAGCGTGAGCTGCGGCACCTTGAGAATATCCTCCTTGCGCACCTCGGTATGGCGGCTATGAGGCACGTAGAATTCGTCGTCGAAGCCACGGAAGATGGGGTGCTGCGGTGCGAGGGCATGATGCTTGAAGATGCCGAACATCTTCTCCTTAAGCGGATACTTGGGCACCCCATAGTAGTGGTAAAGCCCCGCCTGAGCAGCCCAACAGATAAAGAGCGTAGAGGTGACGTGGGTGCGGGCCCAGTCGAAGATGCTGGTAATCTCATTCCAATAAGTCACCTCCTCAAACTCCATCTGTTCCACAGGAGCCCCCGTCACAATCATGCCATCGAACTTCTGGTCGCGCATCAGCTCAAAGTCGGTATAGAAGGCCTTCATGTGCTCAATAGGGGTATTTTTCGAGGTGTGGCTCTTGATTTTCATGAATAGGATTTCCACCTGCAGGGGACTGTTTGATAGCAGGCGCACCATGTCGGTTTCGGTCGTAATCTTCAGCGGCATGAGGTTGAGTACGACAATCTTCAGCGGGCGGATATCCTGTCCCACAGCACGTGACTGATCCATCACGAAGATGTTCTCTTGCTTCAACATCTCAATGGCCGGCAGTTTGTCGGGTAAGTTAAGTGGCATGTTCTAATACAAATTTAAACTATTCAATTTTTCATCTATGTTTTTTAGCCGCCAAAGTTACACTTTTTTTCAGAAGCATCTCCCTCTCGGCCTAAGTTTTTTAGTTGATTTAGCGATTACCAACACACTCATTTCACCCCATTGAAACGCATGCACTGCGAGTAACAACCCCTTACGGCATCCCAACTTGAATTTTTTTTCATAAAACAGCAAAAAAAATGGCATACTATGCATATTTTCTCAAATATATGTGGTAATTTTGCGGCCCAGAAAGAATAATTATACATTGTATTATGGTAAAAGCAAAAGCCAGTCGATTAGATACGATTAAGTTGATCATCTCTAGCCGTGATATCAGTTCGCAGGACGAAATCCTCAGCGAACTCAACGAGGCAGGCTACGAGGTGACGCAGGCCACGCTCTCGCGCGACCTGAAGAAGTTGAAAGTGGCCAAGGCCTCTACAGCTGACGGACGCTACGTCTATGTGCTGCCCAACAACACGATGTACCAGCGCACCCCTACACAGACCCCCTCGGAGATGTTGATGCACAGCGGCTTTGTATCGCTTCAGTTCAGCGGCAATCTGGCAGTCATCCGCACCCGCCCCGGCTATGCCAGCAGCATAGCCTACGACATTGACAACCGCAACTACCCCTGCATTCTGGGTACCATTGCCGGCGACGACACCATTCTGCTCGTACTGAGTGAAGGGACCACCCAGAAAGAGGTCTATTGCCTGCTGGCACAGATTATCCCCAATCTGAAGTAACATCAAACAAAAGAAATCTACTAAATAAAACAACGCTTTTTTTCAGTAAGAAAAAATGGAATCAAAACAAATTGACGTGATGGTAGCCGATGACTCGCACGAGATCTATGTCGATAAGATTCTCGACACCATCCGCGAAGCAGCTAAAGTGCGCGGCACAGGTATTGCCGAGCGTACCCACGAATATGTGGCTACCAAAATGAAAGAAGGCAAAGCCATCATCGCCCTCTGTGGCGACGACTTTGCTGGATTTACCTATATCGAGAGCTGGGGCAATAAGCAGTATGTGGCCACCTCAGGTCTGATTGTTCACCCCAACTACCGCGGCCTGGGGCTGGCCAAGCGCATCAAGGCTGCCTCGTTTCGCCTAGCCCGCCTGCGCTGGCCCAACGCGAAAATCTTCAGTCTGACAAGCGGTGCTGCCGTGATGAAGATGAACACCGAACTGGGCTACGTGCCCGTGACCTTCAATGAGTTGACTGACGATGCCGCCTTCTGGAAGGGCTGCGAAGGGTGCATCAATCACGACATCCTCGTGGCTAAGAACCGCAAGTTCTGCATCTGCACCGCCATGCTCTACGACCCCAAACTTCATGAAGAGGACCGGATTTAGACAATTAAAAATTAAAAATATATAATTAAAAGTTTTGTACATCGATGCAGGGCGGGGCTTCCTCCGCCTCTACTAGAAACGGCAAACTTTATGATTCATATATACTATGATTCATACATAATTTCAACAACAATAATTCATCACAATATGGAAACCAAGAAGAAAGTAGTTGTGGCCTTTAGCGGTGGATTGGACACCTCGTTCACCGTAATGTATCTGGCCAAAGAAAAAGGATATGAAGTGCATGCAGCCTGTGCCAATACGGGCGGTTTCAGCGCCGAACAGCTGCGCACCAACGAAGAGAATGCCTATAAGCTGGGCGCCACCAAGTACGTGACCCTCGACGTAACCCATGAATATTATGACAAGTCACTCAAGTACATGGTGTATGGCAACGTGCTGCGCAACGGTACCTACCCCATCTCCGTAAGCTCTGAGCGTATCTTTCAGGCATTGGCCATCGCCCGCTATGCGAATGAAATCGGTGCACACGCCATCGCCCACGGCTCTACCGGAGCCGGCAACGACCAGGTGCGCTTCGACATGACTTTCCTCGTTATGGCTCCTGGCGTGGAGATCATCACCCTGACCCGCGACATGGCCCTGAGCCGCCAGGAGGAGATTGACTACCTCAACAAGCATGGCTTTGCTGCTGACTTTGCTAAGCTGAAATATTCATACAACGTAGGCATCTGGGGAACCAGCATCTGCGGCGGCGAAATCCTCGACTCGGCACAGGGACTGCCCGAAACGGCCTACCTCAAGCACTGCACCAAGCAGGGCAGCGAACAGCTGCGACTGACCTTCGAAAAGGGTGAGCTGAAAGCGGTGAACGACGTGGCCTACGATGATCCTATCAAAGCCATCCAGAAGGTAGAAGAGATTGGCGCTGCCTACGGCATCGGACGCGATATGCACGTGGGTGACACCATCATCGGCATCAAGGGACGCGTGGGCTTTGAGGCCGCTGCCCCCATGCTTATCATCGGTGCACACCGCTTCCTCGAGAAATATACCCTGAGCAAATGGCAACAGTACTGGAAAGACCAGGTGGCCAACTGGTACGGCATGTTCCTCCACGAAAGTGAATACCTGGAACCCGTCATGCGCGACATCGAAGCTATGCTCACTGAGAGCCAGCGCAACGTAAACGGTACTGCCATCCTCGAACTGCGCCCTCTGGGCTTCTCCACCGTAGGTGTAGAAAGCGCCGATGACCTGGTGAAAAACAAACTGGGCGAATATGGCGAGATGCAGAAGGGTTGGACAGCCGAGGATGCCAAGGGCTTCATCAAGGTGCTCTCGACCCCGCTCCGCGCCTATTACGCTAACCATAAAGATGAAATGAAATAATTCCCCCACCCCCGTAAACTGACAACATGATTAAAGTAGGTATCATTGGTGGTGCAGGCTATACAGCGGGCGAATTGATTCGCCTGCTGCTCAACCACCCCGAGGCAGAAATCGTATTTGTAAACAGCAGCAGCAATGCCGGAAACCGCATCACCGATGTGCATGAGGGGCTCTATGGCGAAACCGACCTCACCTTTACCGACGAGCTGCCTTTGGACAAAATCGACGTGCTCTTCTTCTGCACGGCCCATGGCGACACGCGCAAGTTCCTCGAGAGCCACAACGTGCCCGAGGAGCTGCGCATCATCGACCTCTCGATGGACTACCGCCTGAAGGCTGCCGACCACGACTTTGTCTATGGACTGCCCGAGCTCAACCGCCGCGCTACCTGTACGGCCAAGCACGTAGCCAATCCGGGCTGCTTTGCCACCTGCATCCAGCTGGGCCTGCTCCCTCTGGCCAAGCACTTGATGCTCAACGGCGATGTCATGGTTAACGCTATCACAGGCAGTACGGGCGCCGGCGTAAAACCTGGTGCTACAAGCCACTTCTCCTGGCGCAACAACAACCTGAGCATCTACAAGGCCTTTGAGCACCAGCACGTGCCGGAAATTGTGCAGTCGCTCAAGCAGCTACAGAACAGTTTCAACAGCTCGATCGACTTCATCCCCTATCGCGGCGACTTCCCCCGCGGTATCTTTGCCACTATCGTGGTGAAGTGTAAGGTGGAACTCGATGAGCTGAAGCGTATCTACCGCGACTACTATGCCAAGGACTCGTTCACCCACCTGGTGGATAAAAATATCGACCTCAAACAGGTGGTCAACACCAACAAGTGCCTGATCCATCTGGAGAAGCATGGTGACAAACTGCTCATCGTATCGTGCATTGATAACCTGCTCAAGGGAGCCAGCGGCCAAGCCGTACACAACATGAACCTGATGTTCAACCTCGAAGAGACCGTAGGCCTCAAACTCAAGCCGTCAGCGTTTTGATCCATTTAAATGTAGAATTTATAATTATTAGCGAATGACTCTTTTTGACGTATATCCCCTATTCGACATTGCAATTGTCAAGGGCCAAGGCTGCCACGTATGGGACGACAAGGGAACTGAGTACCTCGACCTCTATGGCGGACATGCCGTGATTTCTATTGGCCATGCCCACCCCCACTACGTAGAGATGATCAGCCGGCAGGTTGCCACCCTCGGCTTCTATAGTAACTCCGTCATCAACCCCCTGCAACAGGAACTGGCCAAGCGCCTGGGACAGGCCTCAGGCTACGACGACTATGCCCTGTTCCTGATTAACAGCGGCGCCGAGGCCAACGAGAACGCCCTCAAGCTGGCCTCGTTCACCAACGGACGAACCCGCGTGGTATCGTTCCAGAAGGCGTTCCACGGCCGCACTTCGCTGGCTGTCGAAGCTACAGACAACCCCAAGATCATCGCCCCCATCAATGCCAACGGCCACATCACCTACCTGCCCCTCAACGATGTTGAGGCCATGCAGCAGGAACTGGCCAAGGGCGACGTATGTGCCGTGATACTGGAGGGCATACAGGGTGTGGGTGGCATACAAATCCCCACTGACGAGTTCATGCAGGCACTACGTACGGCTTGCGACGCCACGGGCACTGTGCTCATTCTTGATGAGATACAGAGCGGCTACGGACGCAGCGGACGCTTCTTTGCCCACCAATACAGCGGCATACGCCCCGACATCATCACCGTGGCCAAAGGCATCGGCAATGGCTTCCCCATGGGAGGTGTGCTGATCAGCCCCAAGTTCACCCCTGTCTATGGACAGCTGGGCACCACCTTCGGCGGCAATCATCTGGCTTGTGCTGCAGCCCTAGCCGTGCTCGACGTCATGGAACAAGAGCAATTGGTTGAGAATGCAGCCAAAGTGGGCAACTATCTGCTCAGTGAACTGCAGCAGCTGCCACAGATAAAGCAGGTGCGCGGCCGCGGCCTGATGATTGGCATGGAGTTTGCCGAACCCATCAAACAGCTCCGCCTGCGTCTGCTCAAGGAGCAGCACGTCTTCACCGGTGTGAGTGGTACCCATGTCATTCGCCTGCTCCCCCCTCTCTGCCTGACCCAAGCACAAGCCGAAGAGTTCCTCCACCGCCTGAAGGCCGTCTTGTAAAGAGGATTGGTTTAGTGATAGGCCACCTTATTATCAACTTGTAGGGGCGGAATATTTTCCGCCCGCATACACCCACTATAGTGGCCGAATAGGCAACAAAAGGACAGCCCATCTAGCATCATGACAGGTAGTGACTGAAAAGTTTGTTCCTCAGCGCTGAAGTATTTATTTTTCAGCGCTGAGGAACAAACTTTTCACGCCTAAGGAGCGAACTCTTCTCAGACAAGTTGTCTTCCCCATCCAGGATAAAACGTCACAACGCTTACCCTGGATTCGTATTCAAAAAAGTACAGATACTGCCTGCAGCTTTGAACTTATTTACGGAAAGGCGGCTTAACGACTACAGCCTTCAGTTTACGGCCACGATTATCGAGAGCGATTTCGGTACCCACCTTAGCATAGGCCGGCTTAACATAACCCATGCCAATACCTACCTTGCGCGTGGGCGACATCGTACCCGAGGTGACCACACCAATCTGTTCGCCCTCAGGGCTCAACAGGGCGTAACCATGACGAGGGATACCGCGGTCAACCAGCTCAAAGCCTACCAGCTTGCGCGATACGCCCTCTGCCTTCTGGCGGGCCAGCTCAGCGCGATTGGTGAACTCCTTGCCATCAACGAACTTTGTAATCCAGCCCAAACCGGCCTCGATAGGCGATGTGGTGTCATCCAAGTCGTTTCCATAGAGACAGAAGCCCATCTCCAGGCGCAACGTGTCGCGCGCACCCAATCCAATGGGTTTGATACCAAACTCTGCACCAGCCTCGAACACAGCATCCCAAATCTTCATCGCATCACCCGGGTAGAAGTAGAGTTCAAAACCACCGGCTCCCGTGTAGCCCGTATTAGAGATGATGACGTCCTTTACACTGGCAAAGGCGCCGTGGGTAAAGTGGTAGTAAGGAATCTCAGCCAGGTTGATGTCGGTCAGCTTCTGCAGTGTAGCCATCGCCTTGGGGCCCTGTACAGCCAGCTGGGCCATGCGGTCGCTGGCGTTCTCTAGCTCAGCACCATCGGCATTGTGGCTCACGCACCAGTTCCAGTCCTTCTCAATATTAGCAGCATTTACCACGAGCAAGTACTTTTCAGGCTCGTAGTAATAGACGATGAGGTCGTCCACAATCCCCCCCTGTTCGTTGGGGAAACAGCTGTACTGTGCTTGCCCGAGGGTAAGGGCAGCCACGTTGTTCGACGTAATTTTCTGCAGGAAAGGCAGAGCGTTAGGACCTTTCACCCAGAACTCGCCCATGTGCGAAACGTCGAATACCCCCACGGCGTTGCACACCGTCATGTGTTCATCGATAATGCCCGAATATTCGATAGGCATGTTGTATCCCGCAAACTCGTGCATCTTAGCACCCAGCGAGATATGTTTCTCAGTAAACGGAGTTGTCTTCATTTTTTGAGTTTTGTTAAAGATTAAGTATGATAGGTTGATAATATTATTTCTTTCCCACCAGACGTACAATTTCGATTACAGTCTGCATCGCCTTCTCCATGTTGGGGATGGGGAGGAACTCGTAGCGACCGTGGAAATTGAGTCCTCCGGCAAAAATATTCGGACAGGGCAGTCCCTTGAAGGAGAGTTGGGCACCATCGGTACCCCCACGGATGGCCTTCACCTTGGGCTCAACGCCAGCGGCCAACATAGCCTCTTTGGCGATGTCAATGATGTGCATCACGGGCTCAATCTGCTGGCGCATGTTGTAGTACTGATCGTGCATGTCGAGAATTACGGTGCCAGCACCAAACTCCTCGTTGAGCAGATGCACCAGCTGCATGATATTCTGCTTGCGGCTCTCAAAGCGATTGCGGTCGTGGTCGCGGATGATGTAACTTACGGAGGCCTGTTCTACACTGCCCTCCATGCCTATCAGGTGATAGAATCCTTCGTAACCTTCGGTGTGCTCGGGACTCTCCTTGGCGGGTAATAGGGAGATAAAGCGGTTGGCCATGCGCAGGGCGTTGAGCATCTTGTTCTTCGCATAGCCTGGGTGTACATTGCGGCCATAGCAGGTGATGCGTGCCGAAGCCGCGTTGAAGTTCTCAAACTCCAACTCACCCAACTCACCACCATCCATGGTGTAGGCCCAGTCGCAGCCAAAACGCTCCACGTCAAACTTATGAGCGCCTAAGCCAATCTCCTCGTCGGGGTTAAAACCTACGCGCACCTTACCGTGCTCAATCTCGGGGTGCTCCTGCAGATAGACCATGGCCTGCACTATTTCGGCAATACCGGCCTTGTCGTCAGCGCCTAACAGCGTCTGACCATCGGTTACAATCAAATCTTCACCGCAGTGTTCAAGCAACTCAGGGAAGCGCTTAGGCGAGAGCACCACGGTGCCATCAGCAGAGAGGGGGATGTCGCTCCCATCGTAAGTGCGTACAATACGTGGCTTCACACCCTTGCCGCTCATATCGGGGCTGGTATCCATGTGGGCAATAAAACCAATCGTGGGCAACGGGCGATCGGTATTGGCGGGCAGGGTGGCAAACAGGTAACCATTCTCATCCAGGGTGATTTCAGTAAGCCCGAGCGAGGCGAGCTCCTCTTTCAAATAGCGTGCAAAAACCATCTGACCGGGCGTGCTGGGGGTCACTCCGGTTGCTTCGTCCGATTGGGTATCGAAGCAAACATACTTCAAAAATCGTTCAACTAAAGTCATCATATAGATCAGTGTGTGTAAATTCGCCCTCAAAGATAAAAAAAGGGATGCAAACTGCCAAACGATTTGCATCCCTTTTTAATAAATATTCATTCTTAGAAGTGGCTACTGCCGTCGAAGCAGTGTGTGCACACCTTGCACTTGGGCAAACCTATGGACTCAATTAGCGTCTCCAGCGTATTGAATTTCAACGAAGTAAGACCAAATCGCTGACGGATAATCTCAACCATGCGCTCGTACTCAGGCGAACCTGTAGTAGCATACTTATCAAGGTTCTTGTTCTCATCTCCCTCCAGTTCTTTGATAATGCGACGGGTGATGAGTTCAAGATCGCTCTTTGAAGCAGTGAAGCCGATGAAGGGGCAGCCGTAGATTAGGGGTGGACAGGCGATGCGCACATGGGCCTCGCGGGCACCATAGTCAAAAAGCACGCGCACGTTGTCGCGCAGCTGGGTGCCACGCACAATGCTGTCGTCGCAGAAAAGTACACGCTTGCCCTGCAACATGGAACGGTTGGGGATGAGCTTCATCTTGGCCACCAGGTTACGCATCTCCTGCTTGCTAGGG
The DNA here is from genome assembly GCA_945879145.1 of uncultured Mediterranea sp. Classification (GTDB taxonomy): domain Bacteria; phylum Bacteroidota; class Bacteroidia; order Bacteroidales; family Bacteroidaceae; genus Bacteroides. Next base: position 37,075 of record CAMCUZ010000012.1, on the reverse strand, counting down.
GTAAAACTGCGAGGCCATGTGGGAGTGTACTTGGCTATGGCACGATGATAAGGCACACCCTTACCTTCGGCATACCCCAGGGCCATACCTACACCCGAATCAGGAATGCCGCAAGCACAATCCACCTCTGAGGGGTCAGTCTGTCCCATCTTCAGGCCTGAAAGGAAGCGCACCTCCTCCACGTTACGACCCTCATAGCACGAGGTGGGGAAACCGTAATAGACCCAAAGGAAACTGCAAATCTGCATTTCCTTGTTGGGGGCTCTCATCTGCTCGATGCCGTCGGCCCGCAAGCGTACGATTTCGCCCGGCCCCACGTAGCGCTCCACCTCGTAGTCGAGGTTGGGGAAACTGCTCGACTCGCTGGTAACGGCGTAGGCGCCCTCTTTCTTGCCCACCACGATGGGCGTGCGCCCCCACTGGTCGCGTGCAGCAATGATACCGTCTTCTGTCAAGAGCAGCATGGAGCAGGAACCTTTGATATGGCGGAATACGTTCTCTATGCCATCCACAAAGTCCTTGCCCTGAATAATGAGCAGAGCGATGAGTTCGGTTTGGTTGGTCTTACCGGAACTGAGCTCAGCAAAATGCATGTTCTGGGCTAGGAGCTCGTGTTCAATCTCCTCCATGTTGACAATCTTAGCCACGGTAACCAACGCAAAGCGCCCCAGGTGTGAGTTAAGTACAATAGGTTGTGGGTCAGTATCGCTTATGACACCGATGCCTGACGAGCCTGTGAAGTTATCGAGTTCTCCCTCGAACTTTGTGCGGAAATAGCTGCTCTCCAGATTATGGATTGCACGCGAGAAGCAGTGCTTCTCTTCGTCGTAGGTAGCCAAACCTCCACGTTTGGTTCCTAGGTGTGAGTTGTAGTCGGTTCCGTAGAACAAGTCTGTAATGCAGGCAGCGCGAGCCACCGTACCAAAAAAGCCTCCCATGTGTGAGTATAGAATTAGTAGTAATAATTAGCCACGGGCAGATTTTGCTACGAGCTACTAGCTACAAGTAGAGGTTTGCTAGAAACTAGAAACTTAACAATACTCGTAGCTTGTAGCTCGTAGCTTAAACTTCGTGGCCTACAATCAGATATTCAGCGATTCGCGAACAGCCTGGATCTTCTTCTCAGCCTCAGCGTTGGCGGCAGCATAGCACTTGGCGCAGCCCATCTCGCCCTTCACCTCGATATAGAACTTGATCTTCGGCTCCGTACCCGAAGGACGTACGCTGATCTTCGTGCCATCAGCCGTAAAGAACTGCAGAACATTGGATGTTTCGGGCATGTCGATGTCGCTCACGTTGCCTTCACCATCAGTAGCCTTCAAGGTCTTGAAGTCTTTAGCCAACACCACCTTTGAGCCGCCGATCTCCTTGGGCGGATTGGCGCGGAAGCCTTCCATCATAGCCTTAATTTCATCGGCACCGCTCTTACCAGGCTTCACTACGTTGACGGTAGTCTCTCTAGAGAAACCATATTCTACGTAGATCTCCATCAGCACGTCGTAGAGTGTCTTGCCCTGGTCCTTTGCCCAAGCGCAGATTTCAGCCAGCAGCGAGCAGGCAGAAACAGCATCTTTGTCGCGTACGAAGTCCTCAGCCAAGAAGCCATAGCTCTCTTCACCTCCACCGATGTACTGCTGCTTGCCCTCGCTCAGACGGATTTCGCGAGCAATCCATTTGAAGCCCGTGTAACAATCGCGCATCTCCACGTTGTTCTTATCGGCAATAGTCTTAATCATTTCAGTGGTTACGATGGTCTTCACGATGAAGTCGTTGGGTTTCATCTTACCCGTAGCAATACGGTTCTTGATGATGTAATAGAGGAAGATGAGAGCCGTCTGGTTACCATTGATGAGCACCCACTCACCCTTGTCGTCCTTGCAGGCCATACCTACGCGGTCGGCGTCGGGGTCACTGGCCATCACAATATCAGCATTGATCTCCTTGGCCAGCTTAATAGCCAACGTCAGGGCTTCTGCATTCTCGGGATTGGGCGATACCACCGTGGGGAAGTTACCGTCCTTTACCATCTGCTCGGGCACGGTGTTGACATTCTCGAAGCCCCACTCCTTCAGTGAACGGGGGATGAGGGTGCGACCAGCGCCATGCAGCGGGGTGTAAACGATGCTTAAATCCTTCTGACGCTTGATGACTTCAGGGTCGATGGAGATGCCATGTACCTTTTCGAGGTACACCTTATCCACGTCTTCACCAATAATCTGGATGAGTTCCTTGTTACCCTCGAATTTGATGGCATCAACAGTTACCTTGTTCACCTCGTCGATGATACCCGTGTCGTGCGGAGCCAATACCTGTGCACCATCGTCCCAGTAGGCTTTGTAGCCATTGTATTCGCGGGGGTTGTGGCTGGCCGTGATATTCACACCGGCCTGACATCCCAGTTCACGGATAGCAAAGGATACCTCGGGCGTGGGACGCAAGTCGTCGAACAGATAGACCTTAATGCCGTTGGCAGAGAAGATGTCTGCCGAGATTTCAGCAAACTTACGGCTGTTGTTACGGCAGTCGTGTCCTACGACAACAGAGATTTGCTCCAGATTGGCAAAGTTCTTGTTCAGGTAGTTGGCCATGCCTTGTGTAGCAGCGCCAACAGTATAGATGTTCATGCGGTTGCTGCCAGATCCCATAATGCCACGCAGTCCACCCGTACCAAACTCGAGGTCCTTGTAGAAGCACTCAATAAGTTCAGTCTTGTCCTCATTCTCCAACATACGTTTCACTTCAGCTTGGGTTTCCGCATCAAAAGCGGGACTCAGCCATGATTCTGCCTTAGCAGTTACTTGCTTGATTAATTCCTGATTTTCCATGATAACTGTATTTTTAATGGTTGATGTTGTTTTTATTTCAAGTGAATATTTCAAGTTTTACAAGAACTTTATCTCTTATTCATTAACATTATACTATTCGGTCTATTCGATCCAATTGTTGCACTGGGAGTATTCGGAAGGAAGAAAATCCGCCCCTAGAGAAAGGCTATAGAAAACCTTTAGCAGAATAGTGAACAATAAACTGATAGTAATAACTCATAATGTGAATAATTAATTAACTTTATACCGTTCTCCCGTTTGGCGGACGTACTCTTTGAGAAAATCTTCAGGGTAACCTTGACGAATGACACGAGCTGGTTGGCCGATAGCATTGCGCTCAAAACGACCATTCTTTACCCGCTTGGTGACGCCGTCGTTGTACTTCACCACAAGGAACTCACCCAACTTTTTCCACGACTCGAAAGCGCTCTGGGCCATCTGGTTGGTATAACCTGTAAGAAAGCGAACTGCTTCCTGGGGATCTTTTTTATAGAGTTCCTGAGCCACCTGCTCAATGCCAGGCTGAGCCGTGAAGAAGCTCTGCTCCAGTGACTGTTGCACCTCGCGCAGGTCACCTATCATCAGGTCGTAACGAGGATAAACCATATTGGCCACCCAGTTGTAAATCCAGAAAGCTGAATTCCAGGAGAAGGTGATGTAGTCTGCACCATCTACGCGGGTGAAGCATTCAGGCACACGGTTGGTGCAGCAATAGACGGGTACAAAACTAATCATGTTAGCATCATCGGTGCCAAACCAAAGCACACCACCCACAGGGTCGGGCAACTCGGCACGCATCTGTGCTACAAACACAAAGCCACTCTGCTGTGTGGAGATGGGGCGCTCGTTGAAATACTCTTCATCATCCACCTTGAAAGTGAGCGGCGAAAGGCGATAAGGCGCATGATAAGGACCAGCCCCAAAGTCATTTGAGAGATCGAGCGGTGTACCCTCGTAATGGTCACGCATGGCGCGTTGCACGTCCTGCACAGAAAGCTTGCGATTAGGCTTGACGAAGAGTGGCATGGGAGTATTCGAAGTACCCTGAATATAGGGTAGGAACTCCTGGCCGCGGTCAGTGAACAGGTTGTAATAACTCCACACACGGGCCTCACAGAAGCGACGGGCACCAAAGTCCAACGGGGCGTATGCATCGGCAAAGCTAAACTCCTTGTTCACACCGCTGAAGTAGCCCTTCTCTCGGGCAAAAGAAATGACATCACTGGAGTAGAGACAGTTCTCCTTGTCGTTCATATCGAACTGATGGATACGACTCTGGTTGGCATGGGCTGAGATACAGTCGTCAGGTACGCGTACAGCCACCCAAACAGCTCCGCGTACACCGGGACCTTTGCCAATCATCTCCATGATCCACACCTCGTTAGGATCAGCAATAGTGAACGACTCGCCACTGCTGTAGTAGCCATACTCCTGTACCAAATCGGTCATCACCTTGATAGCCTGACGTGCATTGCGCGATCGCTGCAATGCAATGTAGATTAAGCTACCATAGTCGATGACACCAGTGGTATCCACCAGCTCAGGACGTCCACCAAAAGTCGTTTCACCGATGGTGAGCTGATGTTCGTTCATGTTGCCAATGACGTTGTAAGTCTCCTTTGCTTGAGCAATCTGGCCCAGATACTTACCGGTATCCCATTCGTAGATGTCGAGCAACTTGCCCTTTTTATGAAGCCCTGCAGGAAAGTGGTAAAGCTCACCAAAGAGGCCGTAAGAGTCAGCCGAATAAGAGATGATAGTGGAGCCATCGGCAGAGGCATTCTTTCCCACAATCAGATTGGTGCAAGCCTCAGCTTTCCAAGAAGCCGCCAACACCACACAGCTGGCAAGGAATAGACGTTTCAGATTCATACGTTTCTCTTAAATTGTAAATAATCGATTGAATGGTAGATATCCTATAGGTTAATTGGAAACAACTCATTCGTTACACTTATTTCGCAGTCGGAAGGGTGAAGAAGAAGGTGGAGCCTTGTCCCTCTTTTGAGGTGAACCAAAGGCGACCATTGTTCTTCTTTATGAAGTCACTACAGAGCAACAGACCAAGGCCAGAACCCTCTTCGTTCTTGGTGCCAAACGTGCTGAAGTGACTATCGGAGTGAAGCAATTTCTTCTGCCCCTCCTCGCTAATACCACAGCCATGGTCTTCTACGCTCACTTCAACCTCACTCCCCTTCTGGATGGCACGAAGAACAATCTCCTTACCCTCAGAGCTGAACTTAATGGCATTGCTGATAAGGTTACGCACAATGGTCTTCACCATGTCCATATCAGCCGTAACGAGCAGACGATTGACACCTTCGTAGCGCAAATCTATCTGCTTAGTGCGAGCCACCATGGCAAAGATTTCTATCACACCATTCAGTAGTTCCACTAGGTCGAAGTCTTGAATCACCACATTCATGCGACCAATCTGGCTCTTGGTCCACTTCAGCAGGTTGTCCAGCAGAGCAAACACATCTTCAGTGGTCTGGTTAGCCGTGGTAAGCAGCTCGTACATATCTGAACCAATCTTTTCAGGGGGGAGATTAAGAATCAACATATTGAGTACCATCTTGATAGAACCGATGGGAGAACGCAAGTCATGTGAAATAACGGAATAGAGTTGGTCTCGTCCCTCTACAGTGTGCTGTAGTTCCTCGTTCTGCTGCAAGATGGTACGATTGGCAGCCACCAGAGAAATTTGATGATAAACACGAGTAATCAACTCCTCCTTATTGAAAGGTTTCGAGATAAAGTCGTTGGCACCCACCTGAAATCCTTTGACGATGTCGGCAGTGCTATTGAGTGCCGTGAGGAAAATGATAGGAATATCCTTGGTAGCCGGATTAGACTTCAGTCTCTGTGCCACTTCAAAACCGCTCATGTCAGGCATCATAACATCGAGGAGCACCAAATCTGGATGTTCCCTATCCACTTGTGCCAGAGCTTGAGTTCCATTACTTGCCGTAGCAATAGCGAACTTCTCGTTAGTCAAAAGCACCTTGAGCAGAAGAACATTCGACATCACATCATCCACTATGAGAATCTTATACTCAGATGAATTAATCTCCATACTATATTGAGGTTTTAATATTAAATTATGTAAGTTTTCTCTTTACTCAACTATTTCTGTTAAGGAGTTCTCAAAAACCAGGAATATGCAACATTACAGCACATACACACCGTAAATGATTCCATCCTTCATTATCTGAACTTTCACTTGCTAAAGTTGAGTTTCAAATTATTTATTCTCAGCGCACTGCATCATATCAATTCTTACTATGAGCTCGTTACTACTAAAGCCCTTCCGTTTCTCTGAAGTAAGCGATGATGCGTTCCAATCCTATTTCCAGGGGAACCAGGGGTTGCCAAACGAGTTTCTCCTGGGCCAGAGCGATATTGGGACGTCGCTGTTGAGGATCGTCATGCGGTAAGGGCTTGTAGATGAGCTTCGACGAAGAGCCAGTCTGCTCAATCACCTTCTGTGCCAGCTGACGAATCGTGAACTCGCGGGGATTGCCCAAGTTAACGGGGCCGATGAAGTCGTCCTCAGTAGCCATCATCTTGACCATGCCCTCGATGAGGTCGTCCACATACTGGAAACTGCGGGTCTGGTCGCCTGTTCCGTAGATAGTGATATCTTCGTTGCGCAGGGCCTGCAACACGAAATTGGAGATGACACGACCATCATTTGGCAACATATTAGGACCATAAGTATTGAAGATGCGCACCACCTTAATCCGAATGCCATGCTGACGGTGGTAGTCCATGAAAAGGGTCTCGGCACAGCGCTTCCCTTCGTCGTAACAGGAGCGGTAGCCCACGGGGTTAACGTTGCCCCAATAAGACTCCATCTGGGGGTGTACCTCAGGGTCGCCATACACCTCACTGGTCGAGGCCTGCAGGATTTTTGCGTTACAGCGCTTAGCGATACCCAGCATGTGGAGTGCTCCGAGAAAAGAGGTCTTTATTGTCTTGATGGGGTCGTACTGATAGTGGATCGGTGATGCAGGACAAGCCAGATTGTAGATTTCATCCACATCTACTTCGTAGGGGATCGTGACGTCGTGCTCTACAAACTCGAAGTTGGGGTGGTTCATCAGAGACGCAATATTGCGCTTAGAACCGGTAAACAGGTTGTCCAAACAGATTACATAGCAGCCGTCATCTATCAGGCGTTTACATAAGTGAGAGCCAATGAATCCGGCACCTCCGCTCACCAAGACACGTTTTATTTTAGTCATTTTTCGGGGCATTAAACAGTTAATGTAGTTTGATTGGTTTTAAAACTCTACAAAAGTAGACGATTTGATGATAATATGCAAATATGAAGGCAAAAAAAATGCGTTGACTTGCATATTTTCGTAAGTCAACGCATTTAATTTTGAATGAATACAGCCTCATATTTCTGCTTGACAAAGTTTCACCTGCCTTGTTGAAGCAGAAATATGCATTATTCTGCAGCTTTTTCACCTGTTTTAGCGAGATAATCTTCCCAAATACGTGCGGCTTCTTGCACCATTTCGATGCATGGACGCTTCGCATAATAGGCGGGAGTACGTTCAGCAGGAATTGGCGACCCTTCAGGTGCCTTGAGACCTAGTAGCTCAGCACAAATCAGCGACCCGTTGCGCCGCTTGAACTCTGCTGCCAGCTCCTGCACCAAGGTATAGGTATCGGCCTTGGCCTGGCTGTTGCTTCCCACAACAGCCCCCTTTTCCAGTCCAGCCAGCATAAAGAGGCCGCACGCAGCACCACACGTCATGCGCATGCGTCCTATACCGCCGCCAAACGCAGCCGACATGCGCAATGCCTGCTCGGGAGTATAGCCGTAAAGGTCGGCGTAAGCCGCCACGACCGACTGAGAGCAGTTGAACCCCTCTCGAAAGAGGGCTTTGGCTTTTTCTATTCGTTCACTCATTTTGTTGGGAGTTAGAGGACACCTATCCATTGCTCAAACTTCAATCGTGTCATTAATACCCCATCTGGTGCAGCGCCTGACAGAGTTGATCGGGACAGGAAGTGAGGCGTGAACCGCAGCGGATGCCTTCGAGGCGCTTCACGACCTCTGCAGCGGGCATACCCGTCACCAGACGGGAAATACCCTGCAGATTGCCGTTGCATCCGCCCCAGAAGGTCACGTGACGGATAATGCCATCCACCACCTCCAACTCAATGTTGGAGCTGCATGTACCCTGAGTACGATAGTTCAAGTACATTATTCTGCCTCTTCTTCAGGTTTCATGTTGGTATAGACAGTCTGTACATCGTCAAACTCTTCGAGGCGTTCAACCATCTTGTTGATGGTCTCGCGATGTTCAGGCTCAATCTCCTTCAGATCGTTGGGGATATAGGTAAAATCACCACCCACATCTTCAAATCCCTGCTCTTCCAAATGCTTCTGAATGGCAGCATAACTCTTGGGATCGCCATAGATCGTGATGGTACCCTCTTCGTCGTCCTGCTCGTAGTCTTCATCTACGTCAAAGTCGATCATGTCGAGGATAAATTCTTCCATGTCCATACCCTCTTTCTTCTTGAAAGTAAACATGCACTTATGATCAAAGAGAAAGGCCAGCGAGCCCATTGTGCCAAGGTTGCCTCCAAATTTATTGAAGACACTACGCACATCGGCCACGGTACGTGTGGGGTTGTCCGTCAGCGTATCTACAAAGATGGCAATACCGTGGGGACCGTAGCCCTCGTAGGTCATGCCCTTATAGTCGCTCTGGTCCTTACCCATTGCATTCTTAATGGCACGCTCGATGTTGTCCTTCGGCATGTTCTCGCGCTTACAGGTGGCGATTACCGAACGGAGTGTAGGATTGTTTTCAGGTTCCGGACCACCAGCCTTAACGGCTATGGCAATCTGTTTACCCAGTCTTGTGAAGGTCTTAGCCATGTGACCCCATCTCTTCAGCTTTGTAGCTTTTCTATATTCAAACGCTCTTCCCATGGGAATAAATTGTTTAATGTATTGTTTTTAATGAATTAAATTCGTATTATCTCAGTTTGGCATCCAGTTTGTTCTGCAGGTTGGTTACCAACTTCTGCATAATCTTATCGATTTGCTTGTCGTTAAGGGTAGCATTTTCGTCCTGCAACAGGAAGCTGACAGCGTAACTCTTCTTGCCAGGTTCGAGATTCTTGCCCTCATAGACGTCGAAGAGTTCAACCTCCTTGAGCAGCTTTTTCTCGCTCTCGTAGGCAATGCGTTCAATCTCAGCAAACTCTACCTTCTGGTCAACGAGCAGGGCCAAGTCGCGCTTCACGGCAGGGAACTTGGAGAGTTCCTTGTAGCTCACCTTAGCCCCCTTAATGGCCTTCATCAGTTCCTTCCAGTTGAGATCGGCATAGAAGACCTCCTGGTCAATGTCCATCGACTTAAGCAACTTCTTCTTGATGATACCGAGGGTAGCCAGACGCTTGCCTCCACGAGTCTCGAAGCCGAGAGCGGCAGCAAAGATATCTTCGGAGGCGTGTACCTGCTGGAGGGCACCGGGAGCGATACCCAGGCGACGGAAGATGTTCATCACGTAGGCCTTGAGTTCATAGACAGAGCTATCTTCGTTAGGATGCGTCCAGGAGTTCACTACTCGCTTACCCGTTACCCAAAGACCGAGGTGATACTCCTCACTGTAGGCATTGAGCGGATGTTCGGCATCCTTGCGGTCGGCCCGATAGTGGTAGCAGTTACCGAACTCGAAGAAGCGCAAGTCAGCGTTCTTACGGTTGGCGTTGTGGGCAATGCTCTCTAATCCCCCAAAGAGGAGTGACTGGCGCATGGCGTTGAGGTCGTTGCTCAGGGGATTCATCAACATCACCGACTGCGAAGCAGGATAGCATTCCAGTGCTTCATAGTAAGCTGCACGCGTCAGCGAGTTGTTCAAGATTTCGTTGAATCCGCAGCCCACCAGTTGCTCGGCAATCAGATTCTGCAACTTATTGGAGCGATCAGCCTCACCCTTGGTCGTCAGGCTCGATTTAAGGGTGGTAGGTATTTCCACATTATTATACCCGTAGATACGCAGGATATCTTCGATTACGTCGCAGGGACGCTGCACATCCACACGGTAAGGGGGTACATCGAGGGTGAGTCCGTCAGCACTCTCTGCCACAATTTTCATTTCCAGACTGGTAACGATGCGCTTAATCTCATCGTGGGGAATCTCTTTTCCTATGAGGTTGTGCACCTGGGCGTATGTAATTTCTACGCGGAAGTCAGCAACAGGAGCAGTGCAAACATCCTTCAACTCAGACGAGATGGTACCACCAGCCAGTTCTTTCACCATCAAGGCTGCCAGCTTAAGGCAATAGATGATGCCATTAGGGTCAATACCGCGTTCAAAGCGGAAGGAGGCATCGGTACTCAAGCCGTGACGACGGGCCGTCTTCCGCACCCAGGTGGGATGGAAATAGGCGCTCTCCAAAAAGACATCAGTAGTGGCTTCTGTAGAGCCCGACTGTAAGCCACCAAAAACGCCAGCAATACACATCGGTTCTTCAGCGTTGCAGATCATCAAGTCGCGAGCGTCCAGTTTACGCTCCACCTCGTCGAGTGTGACGAAGGGGGTGTCCTGCGGCAGGGTCTTAACCACGACCTGACCTCCCTTGATTTGGTTGGCATCAAAGCAGTGGAGCGGCTGTCCGAAGGCGTGAACGATGTAGTTGGTGATATCAACTACATTATTAATAGGGCGCAGACCTATCAGGCGCAGCTTGTTCTGCAGCCATTCGGGACTCTCTTTGACCGTAACGCCCTTGATGCTGACGCCAGCATAGCGGGGACAGGCCTCACTGTTTTCAACGCGCACATCGATGTCGAGGTCGTGATTTTCTACGGCAAATGCCTCTATAGAGGGACGATGAAGCGAGGTAGGAAGCCCTTGCTGAATGAGGTAAGCATAAAGGTCACGTGCTACACCGTAGTGAGAACAAGCATCGGCACGGTTGGGCGTAATGTCCACCTCCAGCACGTAATCGCTCTTGATGTTATAATAATCCTTCGCCAAGATACCAGCTTGCACATCAGCGGGAAGCACAATGATGCCTGCATGGTCGGTGCCAATACCTATTTCATCCTCAGCACAAATCATGCCGTTGGACTCGATGCCTCTGAGTTTCGACTTCTTGATGGTGAAGCACTCGTCGCCGCTATAGAGTTTGGTGCCCAGGGTGGCGACGATAACCTTTTGTCCTGCAGCCACATTGGGAGCACCACAGACAATCTGCACAGGGTCGCCAGCGCCAAGGTTGACGGTAGTCACGTGCATGTGGTCGGAGTTGGGGTGTGGCTCGCAGGTGAGCACTTCGCCCACCACCAGACCCTCCAGTCCGCCTTTAATCGATTGCACCTCCTCCACACTGCCCGTCTCCAAGCCGATGGAGGTGAGCGCGTCGGCCACCTCTTGAGGGGTCAACTCAAAATCAACATATTCTTTTAGCCAGTTATACGAAATATTCATATCGTTAGTAGTTTATTAAAAGACCTGCAAAGGTATGAAGTTTTTTTTAATCTGTAAGGCTATTTGGCCCACTATTTCTATTTCTGCCTGTTTAGAGGGACATCAGGCCTCCTTTTGAGGTGTTTGATCAGGTGGAGCTGGCAGCACAATGTGAAGCACAGTATAACCCAAGATACCGGCTATGATGGTACCACAGAGCACACCAAACTTGGCCTGATTGAGCATGTCGGGGTGCTGCGCAGCGTAGGAAAGGTTGGCTATAAAGAGCGACACGGTGAAGCCGATACCACCCAACAGCGATACACCAGCAATGTTCTTCCAGTTCATACCGTGAGGCATCGGAGCAATGCGACACTTGATAGTGAGCCAAGTAAAGCTGAAAATGCCGATGAACTTACCCAACAACAAGCCAGTAGCCACAGCGATACTAACATCGCCCACTACGCTACCACCGCTGCTGAACACTACACCTGCATTGGCAAAGGCGAAGAGCGGAAGTATCAAGAAGTTAACCATGCCGTGGAGATTATTCTCCATCGACTGCAGTGGCGAAATTACGAAGTCAGAAGCCTGTTCTACCTTCTTCAGCATCTTGATTTGGTCGTTATTGAGCACAATCTCCTCCTTGTCCGACACGGGGAAGGTGCGGATAATAGAGCGAATCTGCTCAATGTATCGACCTGCCTCCAAATGCGGACGTGCAGGGAACATGAAGGCCAAGATTACACCCGAGATAGTGCTATGGATACCCGACTGCAAGAAGAGATACCAAATGATGACACCCACCGAGAGGTAGAGAATCTTAGCCGTTGCTCCACGGCGTCCCATATAATATAAGAACGCGTAAAGAAAGACGGCTATGAGCAGATAGTTCAATGCCACATGGTCACTGTAGCAGAAGGCTATCACCAGAATACCACCGATATCATCGGCCACAGCAAAAGCGGTAAGGAAAATCTTCAAGCTGAGGGGTACCCGACGACCCAACAGGCTCAACACACCTAAAGAGAAAGCGATATCGGTGGCCATGGGGATGGCACACCCCCGCATCTCAGGACTGCCCGAAGGAACGATAAGCGAAAAGATGAGCACCGGAAACAACATACCGCCACAAGCGGCAATGATGGGCAGCGAAGCCTTACGGAACGAAGAGAGTTCGCCCACCAACAGTTCGCGTTTAATCTCCAGACCTACAGAAAGGAAGAAGATGGTCATCAAGCAGTCGTTGATAAAGTCAAGCATCTTCAGCGGGTGACCGCCATGCGAGAAGAGGTTGAATTCACCCACACGGAGATAGAGCTCCTGGTCGAGGAATTTCAAGTAATAGGGTGCCCAAGGCGAGTTGGCCACAACCGCAGCCACGATAGCTGCAAGAAAAAGAAGAATACTAGCAATCAGATTGGAACTGACGTGCATTTTAAGAATGGATTTCATTCGACTCTATATTTTAAATTAATTACATATCACGTTACACTAGTCACCCAACCTTAGTCCAGCTTGAGTACGGCAAGGAAGGCCTTTTGCGGCACCTCAACGTTGCCAATCTGCTTCATGCGCTTCTTACCCTTCTTCTGCTTTTCGAGCAGTTTACGCTTACGGCTCACGTCACCACCATAGCACTTTGCAGTTACGTCCTTGCGCACCTGCTTCACCGTTTCTCGGGCAATAATTTTGGAGCCTATAGCAGCCTGAATAGCAATGTCGAACTGCTGACGTGGAATCAGCTCTTTCAGCTTCTCGCACATGCGGCGACCAAAGGCCTCAGCATTGTCAAAATGGGTCAGCGTAGAGAGTGCATCCACAGGGTCGCCATTGAGCAGGATGTCAAGCTTAACCAACTTAGAGGGCCTGAAGCCGTTGGGGTGGTAGTCGAATGAAGCGTAACCCTTCGAGATGCTCTTCAGCTTGTCATAGAAGTCGATGACTATCTCGCCCAAGGGGAGGTCATAATAGATCTCCACGCGATTACCAGAGATATACTCCTGCTTAACCAGTTCGCCCCGTTTTCCGAGGCAGAGGGTCATGATGGGGCCAATGTAGTCGGTGGTAGTGATGACGCTGGCCCGAATGTAGGGTTCTTCGATATGGTCAATCAGCGTGGGGTCGGGCATGCTGCCAGGGTTGTGCACCTCAAGCATGTGTCCCTGCTTATCATAGACGTTGTAGGAGACGTTGGGCACAGTGGTAATCACGTTCATATCGAATTCGCGATCGAGGCGTTCCTGCACAATCTCCATGTGGAGTAAGCCGAGAAAGCCGCAACGGAAGCCAAAACCGAGAGCTACCGATGACTCGGGCTGGAAGGTCAAACTGGCATCGTTGAGCTGAAGCTTCTCAAGCGACGAGCGCAGGTCTTCAAAATCCTCGGCATCGATGGGATAAACGCCAGCAAAGACCATAGGTTTCACCTCCTCGAATCCAGCGATAGCCTCAGCACAGGGACGGGCAATATGGGTGATGGTGTCGCCTACACGTACTTCACGCGAGGTCTTGATACCTGAGATGATATACCCCACGTCGCCTGTACGCAACTCCTTGCGGGGCACCATGTCCATCTTGAGCACGCCGATTTCATCAGCATCGTATTCCTTGCCCGTATTGAAGAATTTCACCTTGTCCCCCGTGCGGATTACACCGTTTTCCACCTTGAAATAGGCGATAATGCCGCGGAAGGAGTTGAATACCGAGTCAAAAATCAAGGCCTGTAGCGGTGCCTCTTCGTCACCCACGGGATGGGGTACCCGCTCGATGACAGCCTGCAGAATCTCTTCCACGCCCATACCGGTCTTGCCCGATGCGCGGATAATCTCCTCACGCTTACAGCCTAGCAGTTCCACAATTTCGTCCTCCACCTCATCGGGCTGGGCACTGGCCATGTCGCACTTGTTGATTACGGGAATAATCTCAAGGTCGTGTTCCAAGGCCATGTAGAGGTTGGAGATGGTCTGTGCCTGCACCCCTTGCGAGGCATCTACAATGAGCAGTGCCCCTTCGCAGGCAGCAATTGAGCGCGATACCTCATAAGAGAAATCGACATGCCCCGGGGTGTCAATCAGGTTAAGGATGTACTTCTCTCCCTGGTAGGTGTATTCCATCTGGATGGCGTGGCTCTTGATGGTAATGCCTCGCTCACGCTCCAGATCCATATCGTCAAGCATCTGTCCCTCCGTAACCTGAATGGTGTTCGTGTACTCAAGCAGGCGGTCGGCCAGCGTAGATTTGCCGTGGTCGATGTGGGCAATGATGCAGAAATTGCGGATATTTTTCATTCTTCGTTTTACTTATGATGCGATTTGGGTGCAAAAATAGAAAAAAAATCGCAATCAGCCGTTGGTTGAAACCATTTTTATCGTACTTTTGCCCTGCAAAACAAATCAAAATTTCCTTTTTGTACCCGAAAGATGAAAAAAAAACGCACGTCGTCCACCCTTCGTTTTCGCCGCTGGAGCCATAAGGCCTATGCAGTGTTTGCCAGCATGGGCCGCTGCGTAACCATCGGGCAGCTAGCCGTGCACATTGCAGACAGCTCGCTGCAGAAACAGTCTTCGGTACAGAAGCCCCATTATTTCCATTCAACCATGACATTATCCGAACTGAAAGAACGGGTACTTACGGGCGGAGAGATTTCGCCCGAAGAAGCCCTCTGGCTGGCTGGTAGCTGTCCCAAGGAGGAGCTCTACCACGCCGCTCACGAGATTACTGTGGCCCTAGCCCACCACGAATTTGACATGTGCAGTATCATCAACGTAAAGTCGGGCCGCTGCCCTGAAGACTGCAAATGGTGCGCTCAGTCAGCTCACTACCACACCTCTGCCGATACCTACGATACCCTTCCTCCCGAAGAGTGCTTGCGCCAAGCCCTCTACAATGAACGCCAAGGCATCAACCGCTTCTCGCTTGTAGCCAGCGGTCGCAAACCCTCCCCTACCCAACTCCAGAAACTACTCGAAGCCGCACGCTTGATGCGTCGGAAATCCTCCATCCACCTCTGTGCCTCACTGGGCTTGATGGATGAGGAGTCGCTACGCCAGTTGCGCGAAGCGGGCATCACTCGCTACCACTGCAACCTAGAGACAGCCCCTTCTTATTTCCCTACGCTCTGCTCCACACATACGCAGGAGGAGAAGCTGCGCACCCTGGAGGCAGCACGACGCGCCGGCATGGAAATCTGCAGCGGAGGCATCATCGGCATGGGCGAGAGTATGGCGCAGCGTATTGAGTTTGCTTTTACGCTGAAGAAACTGAATACCAGTTCAATCCCCATCAACTTGCTGAGCCCCATTCCGGGCACCCCGCTGGAGCATCAGCCCCGTCTGAGCGACGAAGAGGTGTTGACCACCATCGCCCTATTCCGCTTTATCAACCCAACGGCCTTCTTGCGCTTTGCAGGCGGACGTTCACAGTTGAGTCAAGAAGCCGTGAAGCAGGCCCTCTATGTAGGCATCAACTCGGCCATCGTGGGAGACCTGCTCACCACGTTGGGCTCGAAAGTGAGCGAAGATAAACAGCTGATATCCCAAGCTGGCTATACCCTGCCCGACTCGACCTTCGACCATCTGCACCTCTGGCACCCCTACACCTCGACTAGTAACCCACTGCCAGTTTATAAGGTAAAGCGGGCAGATGGCTGCACCATTACTCTGGAGAGTGGCGAAACACTGATAGAGGGCATGTCGTCGTGGTGGTGTGCCGTGCATGGCTACAATCATCCGGTACTCAATGCAGCCGCTAAGGCGCAGATTGACCAAATGTCACACGTCATGTTTGGCGGACTAACCCACGAACCAGCCATCGCCCTTGGCAAGCTACTACTCACTATTCTTCCCCCCTCCATGCAGAAGATTTTCTATGCCGACTCGGGATCGGTAGCTGTAGAGGTCGCCATGAAGATGGCTGTACAGTACTGGCAAGCCAGAAAGAGTAATTTCGTCACTATCCGATCGGGGTACCATGGTGATACGTGGAATGCCATGTCGGTGTGCGACCCTGTGACGGGTATGCACTCACTCTTCGGCACTTCGCTGCCCATCCGTTACTTTGCCCCACAACCCCACTCCCGCTTTGACGGAGCGTGGGATCCCGACGATATCCTCCCCCTAAAAGAGATCATCGAAGAGCATGCCGACGAACTGGCCGCCCTCATTCTGGAGCCAGTGGTGCAAGGGGCTGGTGGTATGTGGTTCTATCATCCGCAATACCTACGAGAGGCAGCTAAGCTCTGCAGAAAGCATGATATCCTTTTGATCTTCGACGAAATAGCTACAGGATTTGGGCGCACGGGAAAACTCTTTGCCTGGGAGTGGGCCGACGTAGAGCCCGATATTCTATGCATAGGCAAAGCGCTGACTGGAGGCTACATGACCCTTTCAGCCGTGGCTACTACCAATCAAGTGGCCGACACGATCTCCAACCAATCACCCTACTGCTTCATGCACGGCCCCACCTTTATGGGCAACCCCTTGGCTACGGCTGTGGCCTGTGCCTCGGTCAAGTTGCTGCTCTCGACCGAATACGACTGGCAAAGCAAAGTAGAGCGCATCCGACGGCAGTTGGTACAAGAGCTGGCTCCAGCCCGCAAGCTGCCACAAGTCAAAGATGTGCGCGTGATTGGTGCCATTGGCGTCATTGAGACACACCGGCCCGTGGATATGGCTTGGATGCAGCGCCGATTTGTTGAAGAAGGCATCTGGGTACGCCCCTTCAATTGCAACGTCTATATCATGCCGCCCTTTATTATCTCGCCCGAGCAACTCACGAAGCTCACCTCGGGACTAATCAAAATTGTATCTGAAATCTCAACAGACACAGAAGCATGAATAGCCTGGACACAATGATTGCCACAGAACTGGCGCAGCTGGAAGCAAAGGCCAACCTGCGCCAATTGCCGCAACTCACCCACCGGGGAAAATGGGTAGAAGTAGGGGGACACACCATGCTCAACCTCTCCTCGAACGACTACTTGGGGCTGGCTGCCGATACTGAGCTACACCAAACCTATCTGGAGGGATTGAGCGTTGACCGGTTGCTGCTGAGTAGCTCTTCGTCTCGCCTATTGACTGGCAATTTCGCCATCTATGAGGAGCTGGAGGAGGAACTGGCTGCCCGCTTTGGACGAGAGGCAGCCCTTGTGTTCAACTGCGGTTACCACGCCAATACGGGCATACTACCCGCTATCTGCACCCCACGCACACTGGTGCTGGCTGACAAGCTAATACATGCCAGCCTGATTGACGGCATGCGCCTCTCCAGCGCCACGGCTATGCGTTTCCGCCACAACGACCTGAAGCATCTGGAACGATTGCTGGAGAGGTATATCGACAGCTACGAACTGGTCATCATCGTGACAGAGAGCGTCTTCAGTATGGATGGCGACCTGGCTAATCTACAGCAACTCGTCGCCCTAAAACGGCGTTACCCCGACAAGGTGATGCTCTACGTGGACGAGGCCCATGCCTTCGGGGTTTTTGGTCCCACAGGATTGGGTCTTGCTGAGGCGATCGGCTGCATAGCCGACATCGACCTGTTGGTGGGCACCTTTGGCAAGGCAGGAGCCTCTGCTGGGGCCTACCTCATCTGTAGCCGTGCGATGCGTAGCTGGCTCGTCAACAAGATGCGCCCCTTTATCTTCACCACAGCCTTGCCTCCGCTGTCCATCGATTGGACGCTCTTCATCCTGCGCCTCTTGCCCTCAATGCAGGTGCGACGAAAGCACCTAGCTTCCATGGGAAGCACCCTGCGCAACCAGCTGACAGAAAGTGGGTTGCCATGCCCCAGCGAAAGCCAGATTGTACCATTGCTGATTGGGGCGAGTGCCGATGCCATGCGCCAAGCCGAAGCCTTGCAGCGCCACGGTTTCTACTTGCTTCCAGTACGTCCACCCACGGTGCCCGAAGGCACTTCGCGCATCCGCATCTCGCTGACTGCTGCCCAAACCGACGAAGAGATGGAGCAACTGAAAAAAGTCATTTCAGAGATGATTTGACTCCACTAATCTCCATATAGTACCTAATAACTCATCACAAATAAAAATGATTCAGAAATTCATTATACACGAACATCATCCCCGCCTGCTGATTTTCTTTGCGGGCTGGGCAGCTGATGAAACACCGTTTGCCTCCTATCGTCCCGCAGCATGTGACTTTATGATCTGTTATGACTACCGCGACTTGGAATGGGACACCTCACTGACCGAAGGCTACCAGGAGGTAAACGTCGTGGGCTGGTCGATGGGGGTATGGGCTGCTGCTCACCTACCCCAGCTGATGCAGCTTCCCTTAGGGCAACGGATAGCCATCAACGGCTCTCCCTATCCTGTGGATGACAGCCGCGGTATTCCACGCAGCATCTTCCAAGGCACCATCGACAACTTGAACGGTCCGTCGCTCCACAAGTTCCTCCGCCGCATGTGCAATGACACCCCATCGTTTCGCGAATTCCTGGCTGTCACCCCACGCCGACAGCTGGAGGAGATTGGCGAAGAGCTGGTGAGCGTGCAGTTGCAGGTACAGACTCAGCAACGTAAAGGCGAAGCCCCCCTTCCGCTCTGGCAAAAAGCCATTGTGGGGAACAACGACCGCATCATTCCCCCCGAGAATCAGCTGAATGCCTGGCAGCAACTGCAAGTGCCCGTTTTGCACGACGAGCACGCTCACTATCACGAACCGCTCTTCCGCCACTATCTACAAGACTTATGGACAAACAACTGATTGCTCAACGCTTTGCCAAGGCAAGGGGCACCTATACCCAAGCAGCTCGAGCCCAACGGCAGGTGGCAGAGAAGATGCTCCGCTTGGTAAGACGTGCTCTACCTGATGCACAGCAAGAACAACTGCGACTAATGGAGATTGGATGCGGCACAGGAATCTACAGCGAGTTGCTGCTCGAACGCCTGCACCCTCAACACCTGCTGTTGGTGGATCTATGCCCGGAGATGGAATCACTCATCAGCGAGCTCACGGCACGCTATCCCGAGGTGGAGACCACTTTCAAGAGTGCCGATGCTGAACAGCTGGAGATGCCAGAGGGAATGCAACTGATTACGTCCTGCTCCACCGTGCAATGGTTTGAGTCACCAGCTGCCTTCTTGGAGCGCTGTGCCAGTGCCTTAGTGCCTCAAGGAATTCTGGCCTTCAGCACCTTCGGTCCAGACAACCTGTGCGAAATCAAATCATTGACTGGTCATGGACTCACCTACCCCTCGCTCTCGGCTTGGCACCAGATGATACCGCCGACTCTCCACCTGCTCCATGCTGAAGAAGAGCATATCACCCTTTGGTTCCCCTCGCCGGTGGAAGTACTTCGTCACCTCAAAGAGACGGGGGTAACCGGCACTGAAAAACGGGTATGGAGCAAGCAGCGGCTCAACGAGTTCTGCCGAGCCTATACCGAGCGCTTCCGCAATGCCCAGGGAGAAGTATCGTTGACATACCACCCCTTCTATCTGATTTTCAAGAACGAGTAAGATGCCGACCTAAAGGATTTACACTACAAAGAAAGAATAAAGCTGAAACAAACAATCACTAAAGAGCTATGATATATTTTGTCAGTGGCATTGATACAGATGCTGGAAAAAGCTATTGCACGGCCTGGCTGGCCCTGCAATTCATGGCCCAAGGGAAACGGGTCATCACACAAAAATTGGTTCAAACAGGCAACGTGGGTCATTCAGAAGACATTGACCTGCACCGCCGATTGATGGGCACGGGCTATCTGCCTGAGGACCACGAAGGGCTTACCATGCCTGAGATCTATTCCTACCCTTGTTCACCCCATCTAGCGGCCCGCATCGACCAACGCCCCATCAATCTGGAGCGCATCACCGCAGCCACCCGCGAACTGGAGCGCCGCTACGACGTTGTGCTGGTTGAAGGTGCTGGAGGACTGATGGTGCCACTCCAAGAGGATTACCTCACCATTGACTACCTGCACGAACAGGGCTATCCACTGGTTTTCGTCACCAGTGGCAAACTGGGCAGCATCAACCACACGTTGCTGAGTTTTGAAGCCATCCAGCGACGAGACATCGCCATGAGCCACTTACTCTACAATCTCTATCCACCCGTGGCCGATACCACCATCCAGGAGGATACCCTATGCTACCTGCAGCGCTGGCTTTCACTCCATTCCCCTCAGACAAAATTCATGCAGGTACCAGTAGTTCAATAAGTTCTACAACCATCCATTGGGTTAATCATCGCCCATACGAGGTAGGCGACCATACTCTGCACCAACGATTCCCCCACGCATTCCCTACGGCTTCTCCAAGAAATTGTAGAGCACCGTAGGGAATAGGTGCGGAAAAGGGATGGAATGCCTACTCATAGCGCATCGAAGTAGCAGGGTGGATGCGGGCAATGAGGTAAGATGGGCCTACGAGCATCAGCACTGAAGCCACAAAAGCCCCCAGATTAATCAAGAGAAAATAGCCCCAAGGCAAGGCCATAGGTACTGTATCCATGTAATACGTCTCGGGATCAAGGGTAAAGAGGCCCAACCAGCGCTGTGCAAAAATGAGCAGCAAGGCAACCACATTGCCCCACAACATACCCCGCCCAATCAAGAAGACCGAAAGCCAAAGGAACAGCTTGCGCAACAGCAGATTGCTAGCTCCAAGCGACTTCAGCAAACCAATCATTGCTGTGCGCTCAATGATGATGATGAGCAGTCCCGAAACCATCGTGAAACCAGCAACTCCCACCATCAGGAAGAGAATCACCCAGATATTGACGTCGAGAATACCCAGCCAGGCAAACATCTGAGGATTGAGTTGCTCTACGCTCACCACCACATAGCGTTGCCCATAGCGGTCGGTGTGCTCAGCCAGCTGGTCGGCCAGTGCGAAGGTTGTTTCATCCAATTGTTCGTAATCCCTCACCTCCACCTCCATGCCCGAGGACTGATCCTCATGCCATCGGTTCAAACGGTTCACGGTACAGAGGTCGGTGAATAGCATCATGCGGTCAAAGTCGGCAAAGTTGGTACAGTAGATGCCCACCACCTGTAGTCGGCGAGCCCTGACCTGCTCATCAAGGAAATAGGTATCCAGTTTGTCGCCCACCTTTAGGCGCAGCTTATCGGCCAAGAGGCGCGAAATCACCACCCGGTTGGTCGAAGCTGAGTCGCTGAACTGCGGACACTCCCCCTCCACCAAGTGACGCCGCAGAAAGCGGCGGTCGTACTCCGGCCCTACCCCTTTAAGCACCATCCCCTGAAACGCATCCTGCGTCTTGATCATGCCCGCCTTGAGTGAGAATCGCTGGGCATGCTTCACCTGAGGGCAGTTGGAAAAAAGGGCCATCAACGAATCATCAGTCACCACCGGACGCGAATCGTAAGCCGAGGCCACACGTTGGTTCATCACCGTAATGTGGGAACTGAAGCCCACGATTTTTCCTCGCACCTCTTGCTTGAAGCCTATCACTACAGCCACGGAGATGAGCATGACAGCCACGCCAATGGCAATGCCAGCCATGGCAATCACCACCACAGGGCGCGATGCTTGCCGCTGCTCCCCCTCTTCGCCACGGTAAATCCGAAGGGCTAAATGACGGGCCAGATTCATCGCTGCCTGTTATACGCCTCCAAGGCCTTTTCGAGCACCACCAGCGCACGCGAGAGATCCTCTTTCTTCAGCACATACGCAATACGTACCTCGTCGCGTCCACTGCCAGGAGTCGTATAGAAGCCCGAAGCTGGAGCCATGAAGACCGTCTCGCCCTCGTACTCAAATTCGCTCAGGCACCAAGCGCAAAATTTCTCACTATCATCCACCGGTAAGCGGGCTACAGTATAGAAGGCCCCCATTGGGATGGGCGAATAGACGCCAGGAATACGATTCAGTCCGTCGATAAGGCACTTACGCCGCTCCACATACTCGTCGTAGGTGTCACGTAAATAGTCGGGATCAGCATCGAGCGAAGCCTCGGCAGCAATCTGTCCGATGAGTGGCGGGCTGAGACGAGCTTGGCAGAACTTCATTACCGCCTCGCGAATAGTAGGATTCTTCGTAATCAGTGCCCCAATGCGAATGCCGCACTCAGAATAGCGCTTCGACACCGAGTCAATCAGCACCACGTTCTGCTCAATGCCTTCGAGGTGGCAGGCCGAGATATAGGGCGAACCAGTATAGATGAATTCCCGATACACCTCATCAGAGAAGAGGAAGAGGTCGTACTTCTTCACCAGGTCACGAATCTGGTTCATTTCGCGCCTCGTATAGAGATACCCCGTGGGATTGTTGGGATTACAGATCAGAATGGCTCGCGTACGTTCATTGATGAGTTCCTCGAATTTCTCCACCTTGGGCAGCGAGAAGCCCTCTTCGATGGTGGTGGCAATAGTACGTATTACGGCACCAGCCGAGATGGCAAAAGCCATGTAGTTGGCGTAGGCAGGCTCGGGCACAATGATTTCATCGCCTGGATTCAGACAGGCCAGAAAAGAGAAGAGCACTGCCTCTGAACCGCCAGAGGTCACGATGATGTCATCGGCCGTCAGATGGATGTTGTACTTGGCATAGTAGCCCACCAGCTTCTCACGGTAGCTGCGGTAGCCGGCACTGGGACTGTACTCCAGCACCGAGCGATCGATGTTGCGTATCGCCTCAATGGCTTCATTGGGCGTAGGCAGGTCGGGCTGACCAATATTTAGATGATATACGTGTACTCCACGCTGTTTGGCCGCATCGGCCAGCGGAGCCAGCTTGCGGATGGGCGAAGCGGGCATCTCCATTCCCCGTATCGAGATGTTTGGCATAATTCAAATCAGCTTTTTGTTCGTATTTGAGGGGCAAAAGTAGTAAATTCTTCGAAACTATATACTATATATTCCACAAAATCTAGAAAGAACAAATTATTCTCCTTAAACGTTATGGATTTTAGAAATGAAATGCTTATCTTTGGCTATCCAAATTCAACTGAACGACTATGACTATACATCTCATTACATTTGCTTCGACCCTGCTCAAGCAACAATCTGTGCTCAGCTCGCACGAGGTCATTCTCAACGAGCTGGAGAAATACTTCACCGTCCGTATCATCGACCCCGACCATATCCGACTACTCATGCCGAATGACTTTGCCATTGTCTTTATCGCCTCGGGAGGCGTAGAGCGCATGGTCATCAGCCGCTTTGAGCAGCTGCCTCGCCCCACGGCGATTCTTGCCGACGGCATGCAGAACTCCCTGGCCGCTGCACTCGAAGTGCATAGCTGGCTGCGCAATCGGGGCATGCAGAGCGAAATCCTACATGGTAATCTGACCCGTATCATCAAGCGCCTCCTGGTGCTCCACCAGAACTTCAACGCAGCCAACGCCCTGCGCGGCACACGCATCGGCGTAGTCGGCACCCCCTCGCCCTGGCTGATAGCAAGTGGTGTGGACTACCTGCTGGCCAAGCGACGCTGGGGTGTGAACTTTGTCGATATTCCGTTGGATCTGGTGGTGGAGCGCTACCAAAAGGTTAAAGAGGATGAAGTGGGTGATTATGCAGCCCACATTGCCACACAAGCATTAGCCTGCCGTGAATCTACCCCCGAACAGCTGATCAAAGCGATGCGCTTCTATCAAGCCCTACGGCTGGTGGCTCAGGAGCAACATCTCCATGCGCTGACGCTGAGTTGCTTCAAACTGATTGACCTCATTGGGACAACGGGATGCCTGGCCCTCTCACTACTCAATGATGCCGGCATTACGGCTGGTTGCGAGGGCGATCTGCAGACGGTCTTCACCATGCACATTGCCCGTACACTCACCTCGCAGCAAGGCTTCATGGCCAATGTCGCGATGATTCACGATGCCAGCAACGAGGTCGTACTGGCCCACTGCACCGTGGGACTGAAGCAGACGGAGCACTACATTCTGCGCGATCACTTTGAGACACAGAGTGGTATAGGTATTCAGGGAT
This sequence comes from uncultured Mediterranea sp., assembly GCA_945879145.1. GTDB lineage: Bacteria > Bacteroidota > Bacteroidia > Bacteroidales > Bacteroidaceae > Bacteroides. The sequence goes on along the minus strand of CAMCUZ010000012.1, from coordinate 12,882 downwards.
TGCTCCCTACGGGTGACGTCACCCTGCTGAAGATTGGCGGTGAGAGCCTGGATGAATACTATCTGAACACCGGCACACTGACCGAAAACACCAACTACATCAACCTCTGTCGCACGCAGGTCAAGGTCAGACTGGACGGCTCAGTAGATTACTTCTTCCGCCGTCCGCTGGGTAATCATCACGTGCTACTCAGAGGCAATCAGGCCACGCAACTTGGCCTTTTTTTGCAAGGCTTTGGGTGTCGCAAAGTGTAAAAAGTGAGGACTGAAGGAGACGAAATGGCGCTCAATCCAGTGGGAGCCACACCTCGAAGCAAGAACCTTTATCCGGCACAGAGGAGACCTTAATCTCTCCACTGAGTTGCTCCACGATGGTGTGACAGATGCTCAGACCCAAGCCCGCACCCTGTCGGAAGCTGTCCCCCTTGTAGAAACGCTCAAAGATATGGCTTATCACCTCTTCAGTCATGCCACAGCCCGTATCTTTGACAAAAACAATGGCCTTATGCTGCTCCTCATCTACCCGGTAACCAATGGTAATGCAGCCTTCGAGAGTGAACTTTCGAGCGTTGGATATCAGGTTGTTGAACACCTGCTTCAGACGGTTCATGTCGGTACGAATTACGATACCCTCACCCTCAGGACAATCCATCAACAGCTGCAAATCGGATGAAAGTCGATAGTTGTGAGCGGCATGAACCTGCTGAATGATATCCTTCAGATTGTACTCTTCAAAGTCAAAATCCATCGAGCCCGATTCAATGCGTGCCAGGTCGAGCACATCGTTAATCAGGGCCAACAGCATATCGCAGTTGTTGTTGATTGTGTCAATAAACTGAGTCACCTCTTCCCGGCTGAAGCTATCCAAATCCTTCAGCAGGTTTGAGAAGCCCACAATCGAGTTGAGGGGCGTACGAATCTCGTGGCTCATATTAGCCAGGAATGCCGATTTCAGCTGGTCGGTCTGCATGGCCTTGTCGCGTGCCTGAACCAGCTCAGCCTCAGCATCCTTGAATCGCTGAACACTCTGACAGACACCCACTACGCGATAGGTCATGCCCGGAGTGGCCCCTTCGAGGAAGTGGAGACGAATCTCCCACCACTCCGCCTGCATGCCTCGGTTTATCCGAATCACAATGCGCTGGTTCTCGCGCATAGTAAGGCTCTTCGAAAAGAGTTGAGCCACATACTCACGGTCATCTTGATAAATCAAGTTATGCACCTCATTCAGCGTCAGCGCACCATGTACAGCGGTCTGACCAAAAGCTTCCAGTAGGCTGTTCGGAAAGTAGAAAAGCTGCTTTTCCGAGTCGTACCACCAGGGATAAATACCGTGCTCCTCCACAGCGATGTCGAGAAACGACTGCTGAATCTGTTCCTCCTGCGTACTGCGAAAAGTGACGGCCAGCCCCGTGAGTTTATCTCCTGCAAACACAGGAGTCACTTCGCCCGCTACAGGGAAGTAATCTTTGTGGTGAACGGGCTGAAGGAAGCATTTATCGGGCAAAGCGATGGAACGTCGCTCGTCCATAGCCTGATGGAGCAGAGCGGCCAACACATCCTTTCCCCCCTTGTAAAGACAGAACACCGAGCCTACCGGATGACCCTCATAGAAAAAAGGCTGCCTCCACTCCTGCGGCAGGTCAATCAGTTGCTTGAGGGCGTTGTTGATGTAACGGATATGCAGGCCCGTATCACAGGTAATCAGCGCATCGCTAATGGAGGCCAAGATGTCATCATATTCGTCACGCTGCTCCACCAGTTGCTGCTGAGCCTCCAGACGCATCTGGGCCGCTATGCGCCGATGCGACTCCTTGCGATTCTGACGGAAAAGCCACGCCACCAACAGGCTGAGCACCCCCAGCAGCATGATGGACATCAGCACAAAAGGAGCAAAGTACTTCTCAGCCGGCACATTGTGAATCTCACCCCCTTTGGCAGCCAACCCCTCGTCAACATGAAAGTAGCGCAACTGCTTGTAATCGTAACGGAAGAAGTTGGGGTGATCCGCTATGGGGAATTCGCTCGGTGCTCGTCCACGGAGTATCTGTGCCACCCGCTCACCTACAGGCACCATCTTACGGTACGACTCCAAGTCATAGACGGCCAACACACCATGGGTCAAAGCTCGATTCTGACAAGCGAAGACCGGCGCTTTGGAGTTCTTGCTAATGATAGAGAGAAAGGGAGTCCACTTGGGAATGATCACCACCGTATGGCGTGTATACGCCGCGTTACAGATCGCATCAATGATACGCCACGGCTGCGCCTCACTCACATTGATCGAGGTGAGCGTGTAATCTGGGTGTCTCTCGACAAAGTGGCCCCACACCTTGCGCAACTCCGCATCACCCCTACGGGCCATAAACCCCGATTCACCTAAACAGATCACTTCAGTACGCGAGGGGAAGAGCCTGTTGGCCTCATTGAGGATATCAAGGAATTTGGGTTCAGAGGTAAACCCCGTGACGTTGGGCATGCGCTGGATGGTTTCCCAGTCGGGGTATTTCACGCCGGCAATCAACAGGGGATAATGATAGCCCAACGAATCGCCGCAATGGGTCAATGTATAGAAGGCCTCGTCTCCCGAAGTCACAATCAAATCGACTCCTCGCTCGCGGGCCCGTTGGCAGATACGGCGCATGATGAGTTGCTCCTCATTCATCCCCCACTGAGTGGCATCCAGGTATTCTACGGTAAGATTCACTTGTAAGCGGCTTTTCTCGAAGCCGGCCTTCAGCCCTTCGGTCAGGTCGGAACTCGCTTTAGCAAATGGATTGTAGGATTGAATATATAGAACACGATATATCGGCTCCGCTGCTTGACAGAGGGACGAAGCACCAAGCAGCCCTACTCCCCAAAGGAGCAGATGCAGCCAACGATGCAGGGCACAGGTCTTCGTGGCAAAATAGTTCAAGATGTTGGTACACATAGCAGTTCTTTCAGTTGACAAATTCTTGGTGCAAACATAGCGTTATTTATTGGTTTTTGCAATATTTTCACCTATTATTTGGGGATAAAGAGCCCCTTTTCCTACTTGAGGAGGCACTTTTGTAGTTAGGAATGAGACAATGTCAGTAGCGTAATCTCGGGCGGAGCATTGAAACGGAAAGCAAAACCTACGTAGCCAAGGCCGATGTTGACGTAGAGCGCACGATCTCCTTCGTAATAAAAGCCATGCCACTCGGGATATTTCAGTTCAGCGAGTGAACGTCCCCACACGATCGACTGCATCGCGTGAGTGTGGCCACTCAGCGTGAGATCGACATCACTTTCTGGCAATACCTCGCTCCGCCAATGGATAGGATTGTGGCTCATGAGCAGTTTGAAGCCATCACCAGCACCACAGAGGGCAGCGGTAAGGTCGCCATATTGAGGAAAGGGGGGCTCACCATGGTTTTCCACACCCAGCAGTGCGATGGAGTCATTGCCATGATGAATAAAGGTATGGTCATTATGGAGCCAACGCCACCCCATGTCAGTCACCATCCGCTTGAGTTGCTCCAGATTGGCCCGTTCGGCCTCCGGCGTGGGCCAACGGTAGTAGCTGCCATAATCATGATTGCCCAGTACGGCATAGACGCCGTAATCGGCCTTCAGCTGACTGAGTTGCGCCATAAAAGGCTGGAGTTCGACACTCTGACGGTTGACCAAATCGCCTGTAAAAAGGATGAGATGCGGGTGCAAAGCATTGACCCGCTGCACCAGACGGGAGATCGTATGAGGGTGCTTGACGAAGCTACCCAAATGGAGGTCGCTGAGCTGCACCACCCGGAAGCCATCGAAAGCGGAAGGCAAGCGCGAGGAGCTGTAGCTCACCTGCTTGACCTGCAGACGCGAGGGCTCGATCACTGAGGCATAAAGCACCAAGGCTGCCACCAGGAAGGCAGCCAGTTTAGGGCATAGCGCCTTAAAGCGAACCGAGGCGACGGATATTCTCTTCAGCATGGCGCATCGGTTTATAGATTTTGTGGCGGTAGAGCAGGTAGATGACCAAGGCATCAATCAACAGCGTGGCGCTGAAGTAGAAAATCTGGGCCAAAAGGGAGAGCTCGTAGAGCTGACGATACCAGTAATTAAAGAAGGTGTAAACCAAAATCCATACTGACAGGCCTATCACCTCGTAGTTGGTGCGACGGTGGAAGAGGGCGATGCGACGGCTCACCTCGGCCACGCTCATCGTGTCCACCCGGATGCCCCGAACCAGGCGGTAGGTGTAGATGTCCCAAGCAAAAGCCACCAGGAACGAAGCAAACAGAAAGCCCCAAAAGAGGAAGAATTTAGACTGCTGATTCTCAGTGGTGGGCCTTAGGTAGATGGAGAAGAGTATCAACAGCAGCAAAAAGGTGCCTGCACCCCAGAGGGACCAGCGCAAAAACTCCTTGATGCGGTCCAAGCTACGGCGCGTTTCACCGTTACACGCACTGACAATGCGCGAAATCTGCTCATCTCCAGCCAGAGGCGCCTTTTTGAGTTGGTTATCCAACTCGCCCCATCTCTTTTTTAAATCATCCAGTTCCATATTCAAAGCAAAGTTCGTTTAACCTTCATCTTCCCTGTTCATCTTGCGCAATTTTTCTTTGATGCGGCTCAGCTTGGTGGCTACGTTGGTCTGGGTCAGGCCAGTAATCTCAGCCATCTCGTCGTAGCTCTTATCTTCCAGATAGAGCAAGATAAGCGACTTCTCCAACTGATTGAGGCGACCGATCAACTGATAGAGCCGACGTAGCATCCGCTGGGTCTCGTCATCCTCATCCAAACGGTCAATCTGAGCGGTCAGCTCCACAAAAGTGGGGGCACTCTTCTCCTTTCGAAGAAAACTGATGCACGTGTTGAGCGCAATGCGATAGACCCAGGTAGAGGGTTTGCTCTCTCCTCTGAAATGGGGGTAACCTTTCCAAAGGTTCACCACCACCTCTTGATAGAGGTCTTCGAGCGATATGGAAGGGGTAGCGTAGAGGTAGCACACCTTATAGATAATGCGCTCGTACGCTTTCACAAGGGCGATGAATGCTTTTTCTGTGGGTTCCATATCTTCGTCGTTCCAGGGGTTGAATAAATCATGTTTGCTCTATCTGTCGTAGTAGGCCGTCCAAAAATCACAGCAAAATCTGATTTTTCGCCAGCGAAGATAAAGATTTCTATCCAAACAGCCCCTTGTTCCGATAATAATTCGCTATATTTGCACCATATTTATTCACTATTAAGCTTTATTGGCGTCATGATTAAGCTGATTTATGACCTTTACCAAGTGTGCATTGCCCTGCCGCTGCTGCTGATACTCACTATTTTCGTGTCGATCACCACCATGATTGGCAGCCTCTTCAACGCCCATTTCTGGGGCTACTGGCCTGCACACCTATGGGGTCGCATGGTCTGCACTTTGCTGCTGCTGCCCGTCAAGGTAGAGGGGCGTGAACAGCTGCAGCCAGGTACTTCATACGTCTTTGTGCCCAACCACCAAGGGGCGTTCGACATTTTTCTGGTCTATGGCTATCTGAACCGCAACTTCAAATGGATGATGAAGAAGAGCCTGCGTAAACTGCCCTTCGTGGGAAAGGCGTGTGAAAGTGGAGGCCACATCTTTGTGGACCGCAGCTCCCCGAGCAAAGTGCGCCACACGATGGAGCAGGCCGAGGCTTCGCTGGTCAATGGCGTATCGTTGGTCGTCTTCCCCGAAGGAGCCCGCACGTGGACTGGCCGCATGGGGGCATTTAAGCGGGGCGCCTTCCAACTGGCTGATGACTTGCAGCTTCCCGTGGTGCCGGTCAGCATCAACGGTTCATTCCGCATCCTGCGCCGAGGAGGCAAGTGGATTCATTGGCACCCCCTCTCCATGACCATTCACGCACCGATACCACCCCATGGGAAAGGACATGACAACATCCAGCAGACGCTGGAGGAGGCTCGCAGCGCCGTAGCCTCGGCAGTCAAGGAAGAACAGGATACGGTGGAATAAGCTCAGCACTATGGCCAAAGAGAAAGTCGTCTATGTATGCAATCGTTGCGGACAGGAGTCTCCCAAATGGGTGGGCAAATGTCCAGCTTGCGGTGAGTGGAACAGCTTTGTGGAACAGGTGGTGCGCAAAGAGAATGCACCGCTTCATCCCGCTTCGGTTTTGGCTGCTACCGCGCTGAAAGGCAGCAGCGGCAAACCCAAGCCTCTCCCCTTGGGGGATATTGAAGCTGGCGAAGAGCCCCGCATCGACCTGAAGGACGCCGAACTCAACCGCGTGCTGGGCGGTGGATTGGTGCCTGGCTCGCTGGTCTTGCTCGGTGGCGAGCCGGGTATTGGCAAGAGTACGCTGGTGCTGCAGACGGTGATGCGCATCACCGACCGACGCATCCTCTACGTCAGTGGCGAGGAGAGTGCACGGCAAATCAAGCTGCGTGCCGACCGCTTGACCTCCCACCCCTCGGAACAGTGCCTCATACTGTGCGAGACCTCCTTGGAACAGATTTTCACCCACATCAAGAATGTGCGCCCCGAGCTGGTGGTGATTGATTCCATACAGACCCTCTCTACAGAAGTAGCCGAATCCTCGCCTGGCAGCATCACCCAAGTTCGTGAATGTGCTGCTGCCATTCTGCGTTTTGCCAAAGAGAGCCACACCCCTGTCATCCTGATTGGCCACATCAACAAAGAGGGAAGCCTGGCCGGACCGAAGGTGCTGGAACACATTGTGGATACCGTCCTCCAGTTTGAGGGTGACCAACACTACCTCTACCGCATCCTGCGCAGCATCAAGAATCGGTTTGGCAGTACCGCCGAACTGGGGATCTACGAGATGCGACAAGATGGGCTGCGTGCCGTAGATAACCCCTCGGAGCTGCTGCTCAGCCAAGACCACGACGGCATGAGCGGCATTGCCGTAGCCTCGGCCATCGAAGGCGTACGTCCCTTCTTGATAGAAACCCAGGCCTTGGTGAGCAGCGCCGTATATGGCAATCCACAACGCTCAGCCACTGGTTTCGACATCCGACGGATGAATATGCTGCTGGCTGTGCTGGAGAAACGGGTCGGCTTCAAGCTGGGACAAAAGGATGTGTTTCTCAACATCGCTGGTGGACTACGGGTGAGCGATCCAGCCATTGACCTGGCCGTAATCAGCGCCATTCTGAGCAGCAACATGGATGCAGCCATCGATTCGCAGACCTGCATGGCCGGAGAGATAGGGCTATCGGGCGAGATTCGCCCCGTGAGCCGCATTGAGCAGCGCATCAGCGAAGCTGAGAAGCTGGGATTCAAGCAGTTCCTCCTCCCCCGCCACAATCTGCAAGGGCTGAACAGCAGCCGACTCAAGATAGAGCTGGTACCTGTGAGGAAAGTGGAAGAGGCATTCCGCATGCTGTTTGGATGAGTGATTTAGTGTTTAGTGATTAGTGTTTAGTGATTAGTGATTAGTGTTTAGGCATGATTTCAGAATATACGCTGCGCGTTTCTCCTGAGGTAGCTGCTAATGAGGCTCTGCTCAGGAATTATCTTTCCGAAGAGAAAGGAATTCATATTCAGTCGCTGACTGCGGTGCGGATAGTGAAGCGAAGCATCGATGCCCGTCAGCGCACCATCTTTGTCAATCTCACCGTCCGTGCGTTCATCAACGAGCTGCCCGACAAGACGGAGTATCAACCGACCCTGTATCCCAACGTAGAAGGAAAGCCACAAGTGGTCGTGGTGGGTGCAGGTCCTGGTGGTCTGTTTGCCGCCTTGCGACTGATCGAGTTGGGGCTTCGTCCCGTGGTGGTGGAACGGGGAAAGAATGTGCGCGACCGCAAACGCGACTTGGCCTTGATTGGTCGCGAACAGCAGGTCAATCCCGAGTCAAACTACAGCTTTGGCGAAGGAGGTGCCGGTGCCTACAGCGACGGCAAGCTCTATACCCGCAGCAAGAAGCGGGGCAATACGGAGAAGATTCTCAACGTCTTCTGCCAGCATGGCGCCTCGAGCAACATCCTTGTAGATGCTCATCCACACATTGGTACCGACAAACTGCCCCGTGTCATCGAGTCCATGCGGAATACCATCCTGCAGAGCGGTGGCGAGGTACACTTTGAGACCCGCATGACCAATCTGATTGTCGAGGGCGACTGCGTGAAGGGGATTGAGACCCATACGGGAGAGACCTTTCTGGGTCCTGTCATTCTGGCTACCGGCCATTCAGCTCGCGACGTCTATCGCCTTTTGGCCTCGCAAGACATCGAGATTGAAGCCAAAGGGATTGCTGTGGGGGTGCGGCTGGAACACCCCGCCGAGTTGATTGACCGCATCCAGTATCACAACCCCAACGGACGCGGAGCCTACCTGCCCGCTGCAGAGTATAGCTTCGTGACCCAGGTCGAGGGACGAGGTGTTTATAGCTTCTGCATGTGTCCTGGTGGCTTTGTGGTACCTGCCGCCAGTGGTCCGGAACAGATCGTGGTCAACGGCATGAGCCCGAGCAACCGCGGCTCGCGATGGAGCAACAGTGGCATGGTCGTAGAGATCCGTCCAGAAGACCTCAGCGACCGCAAAGGATTCGGTGCGCTGGTCGAAGGTGGTTGTGAACACCCTGCACTTCAGATGATGCAGCTACAAGAACAGCTGGAACGCCTCAGCTGGCTGCAGGGCAACCAGAAGCAGACCGCCCCGGCACAGCGCATGGCCGACTTCTGCAATCGCCGTCTGAGCAACACCCTACCCGACAGTTCCTACGTACCTGGCCTTATCGCCTCTCCGTTGCACTTCTGGCTACCCCCCTTTGTAAGCCATCGCTTGGCCCAAGGATTCAAGCAATTCGGCAAAACCAGTCGCGGCTTCCTGACCAACGAAGCGGTGATGATCGGCGTTGAGACCCGTACATCGGCTCCTGTGCGCATCATCCGCGACCGCGACACCCTGCAACACATCCGTCTGCAAGGTCTCTTCCCCTGTGGTGAAGGAGCCGGCTATGCCGGAGGCATTGTTTCAGCAGGCGTCGATGGCGAACGGTGTGCCGAGGCAGCCAAAGCCTATTTGATTCGTGAGGAGTAATTGAGATGATAGCGATTATCGACACCAATACGCTAAGCAGCATGGGGCTGGCCAATCTGGTACAGGAGCTGATTCCCCAGGCCCCTATCCGCACCTTCCGCTCATTCAAGGAGCTGGTGATGGATACACCCGACCTGTATGCCCACTACTTTGTGGCGGCAGGCATCTTCTTTGAACATACAGCCTTCTTTCTGGAGCGAAAGCACAAGACCATCGTGCTCACCAGCAGCGACCATCAGCCCCAGTTGGCCGCCATGCATACGCTCAATGTCTGTCAAGACGAGCCCCATTTGGCAAAGAGTATCCTTCAGATGCACCACCATGGCCATCCCCAGGGTGCCACGCAACGTCCAGGCTACCCTACTCCCCCCGACACACAGCCCGAGCCCAACGAGCACGAGCTCTCAGCACGCGAGATTGAGGTGCTCACGCTCATTGCCCGGGGCCGCATCAACAAAGAGATTGCCGACAAGCTCCACATCAGTCTGACCACCGTCATCTCCCACCGGAAGAACATCACCGAGAAGCTTGGCATCAAGTCGGTAGCTGGCCTTACCATCTACGCCGTGATGCACGGCTATGTAGAGGCTGACAGTATCTGATGCCCGTTCAAGCCGTAATCATGGCGGCATCCAGGGCACCAGATCAGCTGGCCAATTTACTTCAAGGGAACAATCACCTTCTTACCACTCATCACCCGTCCAGAAAGGGCATCTACCCACTCGGGTGCACGGTGCTTGCTCACCCACTCCTGGCGCTCAGCCTCACTCTTCAAGGGGATGAGCCCCTTCGTCGAAGCTTGGTTACGGTAAGCCGCATCGAATGCTACAAACTGCTCGTAATCGTAGCTCCACGACGAGCCCTCAGAGAGCGCCATCACCTTCCTATAGATGATTTCGCGCGAGGGGGCATTGAATCCACAATCGTTGTAGCGCATCATGCTGTTCTCCGTGGGGCGGTAGGCACCGAATCCGTAATAGAAAGCCCCTTCGTAGAGGCCCACCTTCTCGGCGGCAAAGCGCTCATCATTCATGATGCGCGACCAGCGCACGGTCTGCGGGTCGTTGTGCCAATCCAGATTCTCATACCACTGGTAGGTGTGGTACGCATCGAGCATCTCCTTCTCCTCTTCCGGTAAAACTTTCTGCTCCTTCCCCGGCTCCACATACTCGTCACCCAGTTTGGCCACACCATGTCCACAGGCCTCGTGGTTGAGCACCTCGTTCACGCCCGTCATGTTGTAGGCAAAGAAGGCACCATCCGAATAGATCCGCGTATAGCTGCGCCCGCTGCATCCGTCGTTATAGACCACGATCACCATGGGCGAAGTGCTGTTCTTGGCTGGGGTCAGCTTGACGTACGCCTTGCATTTCTCGTCCGACTCGTCGATGGCATGCACCGCCCCATCGGCAAACTCGGCATGGGGCGACACCGCCTTCACGGCGTAGCAGGTAAAGCGGTTGCGCAGGGAGGTGTAGGGTTCAAAAGCAAAGAACTGCTCCACCGCCTCGTGCATCACCTGTTCATACCTTCCACCTGCCTCCATCTCCTGGTCGGTGAATCCATCGCCCAGGAAGACCAGGTCAATGCCCTTGCCCACCGAAGCCTTCTGCAGGGTCAGCACTTCGCCGTCGTGGGAGTAGTCAGTCGAGGTATAGAACGTATAATCAAACTTCTCGTCGCCAAAGCATTGGGCTACGTGGTCAAACACCCCATTCATATCGCCGTTGAATTGCGGAATGGTGTTGTAACCCGAATAGTCCGTGCAGGATATATAGCTCACCGTTCCCTCGGCATCAACCAGCATGAAGAGGGGCGGCTCCAAATTGACAGGCAGTTCGCTCCACCGCAGGTGAGGCATGGCGAGGAGCTGCTCCATGTGGAGTTCCTGCAGTTCAGCATCCTCACTGTCCACGCGTGCACCCAGGATAGAGAGTCCCTTGTCGCCATACGCAGCCAGCAGGGCGTTGATACGCGCGATGAAGGCTGTGGAAGCACCGAAGTCGCTGCCCCAATAATAGAATAAGGTGTATTTATGGGCTGCATAGTGCGCTTTGAGGTCGATGGTGGTGCCATCCACACACTTCTTCACCCCCGTCATGGCTGGCATCTTGAAGGGATTGAAGCCGTAGCCTTCGTATTGGGGCACGATAAAGTGCCAGTAGTTGGCCAAGGTGGAGTGGGTCAGCAGGCTCTTGGGCAGGTCTCCCGTGAGGTAGTTGTAGCCGATATAGAAGTAGAGCTGATCAGCGTGACGTTCAAACAGAGCATTGTATGCCTCGGGGATGCTTCCCGTCAGGTTGTTGGAGTAGAGATTAAGATAGGTCAGCTGCTCCAGGGCGCCGAAGCATTCAGGGAGGGAGCCACTGAGTTGATTGTTCATCACATCGAAGTTGCGCAGTTGCTTCAAGTTGCCCAGGGCTTCGGGCAGCTCACCCGTCAGGCTGTTTCCCGAGAGGGTGATGGTCTGCAGGCCATCCATCTTGGCCAGCTGGGTGAAGAGCTTGGTGGCATCTCCCTTCACGCCGTTGCTTGGCAGATTGAGTGCAGTCACCCGTCCGTTGCCATCCACCTCTACTCCGTGCCACGAGGCTAAAGGCTGCTCCGTACACCAGTTGGTATGGTTGCTCCATTGGTCGCCGCTGGCTGCTTGATAGAAAGCGGTCAGCGCCTCGCGGTCGCGGTACCAGCGTTTCTGCGTCACCTTCACCTCCTGCTTCAGCGTGCCCGAAGTGATGGTGATGGTTGCCTCGCGGCTATCGGCCACTTCGTTGGGCTCTACGTCGAAGGAGAGGCTCTTCTCCTCCAGTGCGCGCGTAGAGGCTGCGGGTTTGATCCACGCTTCCGACGAGGTCACCTGGAAGGCCACGTTGGTGTTGATGACAAACTGCAGCACTCCCCCTTCGGGCTTGGCCTCGTACGTCTTGCTGGCCACGATAATGGCGTCGAGCTGCATCTGGGTCAGTACCACATCCGCCGTCAGCTGCGGCTGCTCTTTGGTGCGAAAGCGGATGGTGGCCGTACGCTCGGCATACTGCTCGTTGGGCTTCACCTCAAAGGTGTGTGTCTGCACTCCACTCCCCGTGGTGGTCGTAGGAGCATGTTGGGCAATCCAGGCTACAGCAGCAGGGAGCGACACCTCGTAGGGCACGTTGCAGGTGACTTGCACACTGACCGTTTCGCCGGCACTCTTCACCGCCAGTTCACGAACGTTCACACTCAACTGGGGCACGATCGGTTCCTCGTCGCTGCCCGAGCTGCACCCCCATCCCGTCAGCATAAAGAGCATCATCCAGATGTAGGGCAGTAAGCATAGGTTTTTCAATCTCATCATAGGATAGATAGATTATTGGTTCAACGAAAACGTAGCACTTCCACCGCCTCAAAGCCCATCATCGGGCTTCCAGCGTGCAGCACATTGGTACCCCTCCTCGTAGAGGGCTGTGAGCTTGTTGATGTCGCGCTCGATGCGGTCCACCACAATGGGTTTCTCGGGGCGGATCACCTGTATGAGTCCCTCCTCCTCCAATCGTTCCACCTCCTCAAGCTGTTCGTTATAGACCGCGCTGCGGCGGTTAATAGCCACTTTGAGGCGTGGATACTCCTTATATATAAAAGGTGGCACCTTGGTACCATGCAAACTCTTTCGGTAGCCCCGGTTGCGCGTCAGCACCACCACGCAGCGTTTGTATCCCTCCTCCATGGCGTGACGCACGGGTATGCTGTCCACAATGCCCCCGTCGAGCATCGGCACCCCATCCACCTCGGTAATGGGGCAGACAAAGGGCAGACTGCTGCTGGCCTTGACGATGCTGATTACGCGGTCGGGGTCGCTCTTCTCCTCAAAATATTCCGCACGCCCCGTACGGCAAT
>CAMCUZ010000011.1 GCA_945879145.1 uncultured Mediterranea sp. | reverse complement strand
GGGGCGGAATATTTTCCGCCCTGAATACCGCGGTCATGGGTGAATGCTGGGCGGAAAATATTCCGCCCCTACAAAATACGAGACCTATTTCAACGAAATTGCGTATAAAAGTCCTATAACTGGTACTCAAACACTAAATTAACGTTAAATTCGGGCGATTTTTATGCTGTACAACATGTTTTTCACAAACAATCTCTATCTTTGCGGCGTTAATACGAGAAAGAAACGAAGATGTTTAACTCGCTTTCCGAAACGCGGAGAGCACAAAAATGAAAATGATTATGGAAAAGTATGCTAATGAAATCTTGATGTTGCAGTACCGTATTAAACGCTATCAAGCAATGAGAAACGGTGCTATGTGCCAAACCTTGAATGGTCAACTGCAGAGATTAATGGCAAAGCAGGCCTATGAAACTGCTAACTACGGAGTAAATTGAGTAAGTAAGTAATAATAAATTTGAGAGAAAGCTCTGTGCAAAGGTGGGTTGCACAGGGCTTTTTTGCTATCTAAAGGCCATTTTGTTCACTCTGGATAAAAAAAAGTAGGAAAAAGACGCATATATATTCTATTTTTAACTAATTTCGTCCCCAAATTGACCTTAATACAACGGAGTAACATGAAAGAGTATAATGAGTATCTGAATGGTCAACTGGAAGAAATGCTGACCAAGATGGCCGCCCGCGGCGTGGATGCGAACGAACTGAATCGCATCCGTATAGCGTTTGCGTTTGCGCGTGAAGCGCATAGTGGACAAAAACGCAAAAGCGGAGAGCCTTACATCATCCACCCTATGGCGGTGGCGCGTATTGTAGCTGAGGAACTGCAGTTGGGACCCAACCCTGTAATTGCAGCCTTCTTGCACGATGTGGTAGAGGATACCGACCACACTATTGATGAAATCAAGAACCTCTTTGGCAACGATGTGGCCTACTTGGTGCGCGTGGTAACGAAGCGAAAAAAACAGCACTACTACATGTCGAAGCAAGTGGACAACTTCAAGCAGATGCTCGACTCGCTGCACTACGATATCCGAGCCATATTGATTAAACTGGCCGACCGACTGCACAACATGCGCACGCTTGACTCGATGCTGCCGGATAAACAGATGAAGATTGCTGGCGAAACAGACTACTTCTATGCTCCGCTTGCCAACCGACTGGGCCTTTACGGCATTCGACGCGAACTGGAGAACCTCAGCTTGCGCTACCGTTGCCCCCTGGAGTACAAGGAGCTTGAAGAGGAGTTGGCTGAAGATATCCAAAAGAACGAAGAGCGACTGAACCATTTCACCACGCGTATTGTAGAGTTACTCCGCGAGAAGGGCATTCGCACCCGTACTGAGGTACGCTACCGTCAGCCTTACAGCCTTTGGCGAAAGATTCAATCCACAGGACGAGACTTCAAGCACCTGGAATACCGCCACGTAATCCGCCTGATTTACCCTGCCGACAAACCGGAAGAGGAGAAGCAAATCTGCCTTCACATCTACTCTATTCTAACCGATGTATTTAAGGAGAAGCCTGAGAGCATTGTGAACTACATCGACTCGCCCAAGGAGAACGGATACCAGAGTTTTCACATCCGACTGCTCGACGAACAGGGCATTTGGGAGGAGATTCACATCTCGTCAGAGCGGATGGTCAGAAACTCTAAACTGGGCATCACCGAACGACTGGGCTACAAGCGCGACAACTGGATTGAAAAGTTCCGCGAAGCACTGCAGGACATGACCAACCAAAATATGGAAGGAGGATTCATGGACAGTGTAGTCAGCTCACTCTACAACGAAGACATCACCGTATTCTCACCCCGAGGCACCGCCATCAGCCTCCCCCAAAGAGCTACCGTGCTCGACTATGCTTTTGAGATTCACAGTGAAATCGGTCTGCATGCCCAGTATGCCAAAGTGAACGGCAAGCTGTGCTCCATCAAGACCGAGCTGCACCACGGTGACTGCGTAGAGGTGGGTGTCAATGAGGAGTTTAAACCACAACCCGATTGGCTGAACTACGTCAAGACCTACAAAGCGAAGCGCTTCCTCACACCCTACATCAAAGAGATGAAGTCTATCCCCAAGAATCGCTGTGAGCACTGCAAGCCGCTGCCAGGTAACGAAGTGATCGGATTCAAGGAACAGGACGGCACGGTATCCATCCACAAGCGCGACTGTCCTATCGCCATTAGCTTAGCCTCACAAAAGGGAGACTCTATCGTGAGCGTCACCTTCCCCGAAGACCCAGACGTACACTATCCCGTCTGCATCAGCATACAGGGAGTGGATAGGTACCACCTGCTTATCGACCTGGTGGATTGCATTACCAACGTAATGAAACTCTCCATCTCCAGCCTTCATACGGTCACTGAGGATGAGATCGTGAATTGCACCATCCACTTTGAAGTGCATTCATTCCAGGAGTTGCAAGATGTAATTGGCCACATCAACCAGATACCAGGCATCGAGGAGGTACACTTCGTTGACGAACGCAAATCCTAAAGATTCGATAGTATAAAACAAAATCGGCTGCTTGACAAACTCAAGCAGCCGATTTTTGTTTTAGATATCTAAACTATTACTGACGCATCTGGGCAGAATAGTTAATCTTCAGGGCGTATGCCTTACGAAGCGCTTCCTTGATATCCGTTACGATACCCATCTTCGTATCTTTATCCACTTTCAGAGAAACCTGCATCAAGGGCTGATCAGACTCCTTCATACTGGCACGTTCACCAATAACGTAGTCTTGAATTTCAGCGGTTTCAGCAAAACTGTCGTTCAGCTGGATACGGCTTTCATTACCAAGTTTCTTACGGAACTCAGCCGTAGGACGACCTACGTAGATAAACGTAACCAGAGACTTCTTTTCCAGTTTCTCTAACTCTGTAGCTTGCGGAACCTTAAACTCAACCTTCAAAGTTACCTCACGCATCGTTGTTACAATCATGAAGAAGAACAACAGAGTGAAGATAAGGTCAGGCAGAGAAGAAGTGTTCAACGCCGGCATTTCACGTTTTCCGGTTTTATTAAATTTTCCCATTACTTCTTTTCTCCGTACTTTTTAGGTTCTGCCTCAGAGATTTTCTGAGGATAAATTTCACGAATAGCTTTCTGCTGGTCCTCATTCAAGTCGGCATAATTCTTATTCCACTTTTCATTAGCGAGTTCGTCACGCAGCTCATTGTAAGCAGCAACCAACTCGTTTTGGACAGACAGGTAAGCCTGATAGGAAGAGCCACGGTCGCATCGCAAAGAGATAACATGCTTACTCGTTACCATGACGTTGCCGAAGAATTCTACGTCTTTAGCGTGCTTCTCAGGCATTGCTTCGTCATTCGCCGGGTTGGCAATGAACTCTTTTGCTTTGGCGCGGAGCTGATCCACGTTAATATAATCGTCACCGCACATCAACTGGTCGTTCAAGTTCAGGAACACCGTCAATACGTTGCGGGCTTTCAACTTGACATCATCGTTGTCTTTCTGATTCTGCTCAGGAGGAGGAGGCAGCTGACGAGTCAGACCGCGGTCCGTATCCATAGACGTGGTGATGAGGAAGAAAATCAGCAACAAGAAAGCGATATCCGCTGTTGAACTGGAGTTAACCTCGGGACATTTTCTTTTTCCTTTTGCCATTTTATCTCACGTTTTAAACTTATGACAATCTCTTCTTGATGCCACCGAGCAACATGCAGAGAACGGCTACAGCGAAGAGGGTGTAAAGTGAATAGAGGAACATGTCCGAAATCTGAGCCCAAACACCCTGATTGTCGGTACCATCGTAACCAATGATTTCAATCTTCTCAGCGCTACCCATGCACCAAGTGATTGCCAATACGATGATGGAGCCTGCCAACACGTAAAGAGAACCCATTGAAGCCTTGGGGTTGCAAACCATGAAGTGAACGAAGCTGATAGCAGCTGCGATAACGGCAATGGCAAACAATGCATAGTTCAAGAAGAGCATTGCATCGGTGTTAGCCGGCTGCCACATTTCTGGATCCACATTGGTCAGCAGCGCATCACCCTGTGCATCGCCTCCGAAGAAGAAGAGCACCAGCACAGCTATGATGGCAACAAACATGCCAATGAGTGACCAGCCTGAAACTTTCTGTATTTTCATGACTTAAACTACGCTTAAAAATTATTTCTTATACTTCAGATCATACTTGATAACCATGTCGAGCAGCGTGATAGAAGAGTCTTCCATTTCGCTGGTCAGAGCCTCGATCTTAGAGAGCACATAGTTATAGAATACCTGCAGAACGAGGGCTGCAATCAGACCGAAGATAGTAGTGATCAAGGCCACCTTCATACCACCTGCAACAACCGTCGGAGAGATATCACCTACCTGCTGGATCTTATCGAATGCCTGCACCATACCGATTACAGTACCCATGAATCCGAGTGAAGGAGACATTGCGATGAACAGCGTGATCCAAGAGCAACCCTTTTCCAGGTAACCAGCCTGAACACCACCGTAAGACACTACTGACTTCTCAACTACGTCAACGCCCTGATCCAGACGCATCAGACCCTGATAGTAGATAGAAGCGATAGGACCTCTGGTGTTACGAGCCAAGTTCTTTGCAGCCTCAACGTCGCCCTTCTCCAGAGCAGCCTCGATACCAGCAACAAACTTCTTGGTGTTGATTTCAGCCAAGCTCAGATAAATGATACGCTCGATGCAGAAAGCAAGACCGATAACCAATGCGATGGCTACCAAGCTCATGAAAGATGCAGTACCTTCGATGAATTTGGTCTTCAGTTCCTTGTGGATACCACCCTCTTCTACTGCGATAGCAGGAGCAGTTTCGTCAGCAGCAGCTACAGCAGCCTGTTCAGTTTGTTCTGCTGCAGGAGCATCTTGAGCCTGAGCAAGTTGAATAGAGCCAAATGTCATGGCTCCCATCACAGCAACAATTGCAAATAACTTTTTCATTGTGTGTCTAAATTTTAAGATTAAAAATTAAATTACTATTATGTTTATTGTTGTTTCTCATTATTTATATAAGGTCATCCATGCGGAGAGACGGGGATTCGAACCCCGGATACCCTTTAGGGGTATACACGCTTTCCAGGCGTGCCTCTTCAACCACTCGAGCATCTCTCCAAGGATCTCCTTCAGTGAAAAAACGGCCTATTCCGATGTTTTTCGGGCGGTATAACCGCTTTTTCAGCTACAAATGTATTCTTTTTTTTGGTCTTATGAATCATTCCGGGAATTTAATCTTGCAGAAAACCCCGAAATTAATAAACTTTAAAACCTTTGCATTCTTATTTGAGCATTCCAAACACTTTTAAGGCATTTTCTGAGGTGATTTTTGCCACTTTTTCGGGCAAAAGTACACAGACTTCAGCAAGCTTGAGAAGGGTGGCTTTGGCGTATGCACTTTCATTGCGACATCCTCTGTAAGGCACTGGGGCCAGATAGGGACAATCGGTCTCTATCACCATCCTTTCTATCGGCACAGCACGCAGCACTTCGGGTAGTGGCGACTTCTTAAAGGTAAGGATGCCGTTCACGCCGATGAGCATCTCGGGGAAATCGAGAATCTGCCTAGCCTCCTCCTCACCGCCTGAGAAGCAGTGAAAGATGCCCTTCAACGGGGATCCGCGGAAGGGTCGAAGCTGTTCCATAATCTCGGCAAAGGCCTCGCGGCAGTGGATGACAATGGGAAGCGAAAGCTCCAGCGCCCACTCCACCTGCTGACGGAAGGCCGCCTGTTGCTCCTTCAGGTAGGTGCGGTCCCAATAGAGATCGATACCTATTTCACCAATGGCTACGTAGGGACGACCCGCCGTAAGCTCACGGCGCACCACCTGGAGTTGTTCCTGCCAATCCGCTCCTACCGAAGTGGGATGGAGGCCCGCCATGGGATAGCACAGGTCAGGATAAGTATCACACACCTGAAGCAACGGCTCGACGGTAGAGGCATCGATATTGGGCAGGAAGATATGGGTAATCCCCGCCTCACGGGCACGATCGATCACCTGAGGCAAGTCAGCTGCAAACTCTTCGAGAAAGAGATGGGCATGGGTATCGATGAATTGCATAGGTAAACAGGGATAATCGGATTAAGATTGCCGGTTAATGAGTCCTTGCATGAGGTCGCAGAGCGGCTGCTTCGTGGACTCGGGCAATGCTACGCGTGACAGACTTTCCAATCCTAAACGGGTGTAACGCTCAATCTGTTCTTCGCACAGCTCTTTGACGCCTGTTACCTTATATATATAGGTAACCGCGGCGATTTTCTCCTCGGGATTGGGTTGCTCCGCATCCAACCAGTGCTGAAGGTCAGCAAGAGTTGGCCCCTCAGCACGACGCAAGGCCTGAATCAGCATGTAGGTCTTCTTGTTGCAGAGGATGTCTCCCCCAATCTTCTTACCAAACACAGCGGGGTCTCCATAGACATCGAGCCAGTCGTCCTTCAGTTGAAAGGCGACTCCCATGTGCATGCCGAAATCATAGAGTGCATCAGCATCCGCCTCAGGGGCACCACCCAGCAGGGCTCCAATCTTGAGCGATGCAGCCAGCAACACGGAGGTTTTCAGGCGAATCATCTCGATATACTCCTCTTCGGCCACATCCGAACGGGTTTCGAACTCCATATCGAGTTGCTGCCCTTCGCAGATTTCCAAAGCGGTTCGGCTAAAGAGGTCGATGACCGGCTTGAGGCATGCTGACTTGGTATTGGCCATATATTGATAAGCCAGCACCAACATGGCATCACCGGAGAGGATAGCCGTATTGTCGTTCCAGGCTTTGTGGACCGTCTGCTTACCCCGACGCATATCGGCACGGTCCATCAAATCGTCGTGAAGCAAGGTGTAGTTGTGATAGACTTCAATGGCCGTGGCAGGATTGAGGATAGCCTCTACATCACTACGGTAGAGGTTATAGGCCATCAGCATCAAGACGGGGCGAATGCGCTTACCCCCGGGAGAGAGCACGTAGGTGATCGGATCGTAGAGACCAAAAGGCTTTCTTGCAAACTGAAGCGACTCGATGTGCTGATTGACGAGTTGCGAAAGTTGGTTAGGAGAATACATCATAGGCATGGCATAAAAAAGAGGCTGCTTGAGTGAGCAGCCTCTTGGTTTTACTTTATCATAGGATTACTGCAGTCTGAACATTACAGGCACGGTATATTTTACGCGAACGGGTTTACCACGCTGCATGCCGGGTTTCCACTTCGGCATGGTGCTGATTACGCGTACAGCCTCCTTATCCAGGTAAGGATCCACACCACGAATCACCTTCACGTCAACGATACTACCGTCCTTGTTGACCACGAACTGACAAGTTACGCGACCCTGTGTACCCTGTTCCTGTGAGATGGTGGGGTACTTGATGTTCTTGGAGAGGTACTGCATCAGACCAGCCTGACCGCCGTTGGGGAACTCGGGCATGTTTTCAACCACCTCAAAGATGGTCTGCTCTTCGGGTTCTTCCTCTTCTACAGCTTGCGGCTGATATTTCACTTCAACCACCTGACCTACGTCTTCGGTAGAGGCGATATCAGTCTCTTCCACGTCCACGTTGTCTTCTACGATGGTCAGTGTCTCAGGCACTGCGGGAGGAGCTACGGGAGGGGGAGGAGCAACTTGTTCAGGTTGTTCGGTGATAGGAATCATTTCCTCTTCAATTACGATGTCAGCTATTGCCTGACTCGTATCAATCTTGATGTCACGCTTCGTCCATTCGAACGCAACGAACATAAAGCTCAGTACGATGACATAACCGACGAGCAACCAGGTAGATTTCTTGTTCTCCAGGTCAGCTTTAGGCGATTTTTTTACTTCCATAATGCTTATATAAATTTTTAGTGTTTCTCTGGTGCCAATCACTTGGGGCAAATATAGCGCTTTTCCCGCGATTGTACGTCATTTCGTCTCATTTTTTACACAAACACCTCACCATTTTCATTTTTTTAATCCTTCACGACAAAGGTTTGCGCTTTTATGGCACAAAAGTAGTGAGATATTTTAAAAAAAACGTATCTTTGGGCAGAAAATAATGCATCCACACCAAAAAAAATGCGAACGGACCAGGAAGTGTACGCTAAGCGACTCACCCTGTCCCCGTTTCGAGGGAGGACTGGCTGCATATATAATAAGGTATAGATTTTAAAGGTTAAAACCTCTACAACAGGACATGAAAAAGATTACAATTGCCATCGACGGTTTCTCGTCGTGCGGAAAAAGTACCATGGCCAAGGATCTGGCCAAGGAGATTGGGTATATCTACATCGACAGCGGTGCCATGTACCGTGCAGTGACCCTCTACAGTTTGCAACAAGGTATCTTCGGAGCCGACGGGATTGATGAAGTACGGCTCCAGCAGGAGATGGAGCAGATTCACATCTCCTTCCAGCTCAATGCGACCACGGGACGGCCAGACACCTACCTTAACGGAGTGAATGTGGAGCAACAAATCCGTACCATGGAGGTGTCAAGCCACGTAAGCCCCATCGCTGCCCTGCCCTTTGTGCGCGAAGCCATGGTGAAGCAGCAGCAAGAGATGGGCAAAGCCAAGGGCATCGTGATGGACGGACGCGACATTGGTACCACGGTATTCCCCGATGCAGAACTGAAAATCTTCGTTACAGCCTCACCCGAAATCCGTGCCCAGCGACGCTACGACGAATTGAAAGCCAAAGGGGAGCAGGCCAACCTGCAAGAGATACTGGAGAATGTGAAGCAGCGTGACTACATCGACCAGCACCGCGAAACCAGTCCGCTGCGCAAGGCCGACGATGCCCTGTTGCTCGACAACAGCCAACTGACCATAGCTGAACAGAAGGAGTGGCTCTATCAGCAGTTCAACCGACTGACCCAATCTGACTGCTGACACCATGGAGAAGCATGTGGAAATTGACAGCGGGTCGGGCTTTTGCTTCGGGGTGACCACCGCCATACGCAAGGCAGAAGAGGAACTGGCCAAAGGGGGCGTACTCTATTGCTTGGGCGACATCGTGCATAACAACCGCGAAGTGGAACGGCTGGAGAAGATGGGACTTGTCACCATCAACCACGAGCAACTGAAACAGCTCCATGACGTCAAGGTACTGCTGCGAGCCCACGGAGAGCCACCCGAGACCTACGAACTGGCCCAACGCAACAACATTGAGATTATCGATGCCACCTGCCCCGTGGTGCTGCGCCTCCAGAAGAAGATCAAGCAGGAGTACCTGCTGGCCGATGATGCCAAGAAGCAAATCGTCATCTACGGAAAGAACGGCCATGCCGAAGTACTGGGACTGGTAGGACAGACAGCAGGCAAAGCCATCGTCATTGAAAAACTGGAAGAGGCCAAACAGCTTGACTTCAACCGCAGCATCCGCCTCTACTCGCAGACCACCAAATCACTCGAGGAGTTTGGACGCATCGTGGAATACATCCAGCAGCACATCTCCCCTTCCGTGAGTTTTGAATACTCCGACACGATCTGCCGTCAGGTGGCCAACCGCATTGCCAATATCCGTCAGTTTGCAGCCTCACACGAACTGGTTCTCTTTGTCAGTGGAAAGAAAAGCAGCAATGGCAAGGTGCTCTTCAACGAGTGTCTGAGCGTGAACCCCAACACCCACCTCATCGACAATGCCTCGGAGGTAGATAGCACGCTACTGGAAGGAGTGAGCTCCATCGGCATCTGCGGAGCCACTTCTACCCCAAAGTGGCTGATGGAAGAGGTGGAGCAAGCGATAAAAAAAATCTGAATCAGCAGAGGAATTTCGCACATCCAACTTGTATATTAAGAGGGCTTGCACTATCTTTGCAGAGTCAAAAGAGAATGATAACAACAAGTAGCATATAGAATCGAAGACTAAAAATAGATCGTTATGGGAAAAATTAATTGCATTGGCATCCTCACCTCGGGAGGTGACGCTCCGGGTATGAATGCGGCCATCCGCGCCGTCACCCGCTCGGCCATCTACAACGGATTGCAGGTGAAAGGTATCTATCGTGGTTACAAAGGATTGGTAACAGGCGAAATCAAGGACTTCAAGAGTCAGAACGTCAGCAACATCATTCAGCTTGGAGGTACCATCCTCAAGACGGCACGTTGCAAGGAGTTCACCACGCCCGAAGGCCGTCAGATAGCTTACGATAACATGAAGAAAGAGGGCATCGATGCCCTGGTTGTCATCGGGGGCGACGGCTCGCTGACGGGTGCTCGTATCTTTGCAGCCGAATATGACGTGCCTTGCATCGGTCTGCCCGGCACCATTGACAACGACCTCTATGGCACCGATACGACCATCGGTTACGACACGGCCCTCAACACCATTCTGGATGCAGTGGATAAGATTCGAGACACAGCCACTTCACACGAGCGCCTCTTCTTCGTAGAAGTAATGGGACGTGATGCCGGCTTCTTGGCGCTGAACGGTGCCATTGCTTCGGGTTCTGAAGCGGCCATCATTCCGGAATTCAACACTGAGGTGGACCAGCTGGAGGAGTTCATCAAGAACGGTTTCCGCAAATCAAAGAACAGCAGTATCGTACTTGTAGCCGAAAGTGAGATCACAGGTGGTGCCATGCACTTTGCTGAACGTGTCAAGAACGAATATCCGCAGTATGACGTACGCGTGACCATTTTGGGTCACCTGCAGCGTGGCGGACGTCCCACCGCTCACGACCGTATCTTGGCCAGCCGCTTGGGCTATGCCGCTATCGAAGCCCTCATGGAGGGACAGCGCAATGTGATGATTGGCATTGAGCATGACCAGATTGTCTATGTGCCCTTCACCAAGGCTATCAAGAATGACAAGCCCATCGACCGCGAGCTGGTGAACGTACTGCGTACACTTGCCATCTAAGAGCAAAGCAACAAGTCATAGCGAGAAGGGGCACCTACTGCAAAAGTAGGTGCCCCTCTTGTTTTTCCCCTGAAAGGAGCTTGTCAACCCTGCCATTTACAGCCAGTGGGCGACAAGTTGCTCGGTACGTTGCCACAGTTCATCCATCTGGGGATGATGGGTGAATCGCTCCGAGAGCAGTTTAGCCTTGCCGCTAGCATTGAGGGTGCCGGTGCGCTGACCACCTTCAGGAGTAAGCAACAGCCGAATAGCCGTATCAGCACCCTGTCGAGGTGTGCGGATAAAGGGTCGGAAAAAGAGATCGGTCAGCGGGTCAAACCACATATGCATCGAGATAATCTTGGTAGAGACAATGCCTGGGTCAGCACAGTTCACCACGATACCCTGTTCCTTCACGCGGCGAGCCAAGTCGATTGTAAAAAGGGTGAGTGCCAGCTTGGTGTTACTATAGATAGGGATGCGCCAGAAGCTGCCCTTGCGACCTCGCTCAAAGAAATCCGGAAAGTCAAGCCGACCAATCGCATAGGTACACGACACCATGTTGACCACACGACTTTCCTGCTCCATCAGCGGCAAGAGCTTGCGCGTAAGCAGATAGGGACCGACATAGTTCACGCTGACGGTACGTTCCAAACCATCTTCCGTGATGTGCAGCCCTGTTTCGAGGGTACCCGCATTGTTCATCAGCAGAGCAATGCGTTCACCACGCTGCAGCAAGCGGTCGGCAAAGGAGGCCACCGACTTCAACGAAGCAAGGTCGAGCGGTTCCACCTCCAGTTGGTTATTGCCCGTAGCACCTTTCAGTGCTTCACACACCCCCCTCCCCTTTTCAGGGTGGTAGCAGGCCATTACAACCCGATAACCCGCCTCGGCTACAGCACGCGTGATCTCCGTTCCCATGCCCCCATCGGCTCCAGTAATCACAGCCAGTTTATTCCTATTCATTATTGCAATTTAAAACATAAAAATCAAAACGAGCATACTATTTGCAACTGTGGATGCCATCGTAACGACATCAACTGATGACCATTACCCTTTGCGCTCTATCTCCTCAATTTCGCGCTTTAGGCAGGGAGGAAGTTCCTCCTTCAGATGCTGATGACAAGCCATCTCGATGGAGTACATACGGGCAATGCAGTAGTTGCTGTGCTTACAGGAGCAGCGGGCCTTCTCCTCAGTGCGCATACGATTCACGAATCCTGGCTCATTGAGCAGGGCACGCCCCATCTGCACCGCTTCGAAGCCATGGTCAAGCACCTCGTCAATCTTCTCGCGAGCGACCAAGCCACCTACATAAACTAAAGGCAACTGCAGCGCCTGACGGAAGCGGAGGGCATCTTCCAAGAAATAGGCCTCTTGGAAAGGT
Organism: uncultured Mediterranea sp.; assembly: GCA_945879145.1. Lineage (GTDB taxonomy): Bacteria > Bacteroidota > Bacteroidia > Bacteroidales > Bacteroidaceae > Bacteroides. The sequence continues at coordinate 47,284 of CAMCUZ010000011.1, read as the reverse complement.
ACTGTAGGAATCATGTATTTCCCCACCATGCGCACGCCATACTTCAACCAGAGTGCCTTCATATAATGCGTCATAGTACGGATCGGCATCTCTCCACGCATCACGTACATGGGTGCTTTGCTCACAAAGCCACCACTCAGTACCAGCGCATGAGCTCCATCCGCTTGCAGCCGCTGAGCCACCTGCAGGGCCTCATCGATCTCCATGCCTCCCTTGAATCCGTCGCGCATGTTGGTCTTGACCAGCACGGCGATATCACTACCAGCTGCCTCCATCACCTGCTCCATCACCATATCCATGAAGCGCATCCGATTGGCCAGCGATCCACCAAACTCGTCCTTGCGGTGATTGGTGTAAGGTGAGAGGAACTGACTGATCAGGTAGCCGTGACCGGCATGTACCTCGACGGCATCAAATCCTGCTTCGCGAGCCAAACGAACTGCATCACCATAGGCACGGGCCATCTGAGGCAGCTCATCCGCACGCAAGCCGCGCACAAAAGTGGGGGAATAGAGATTAAAACCGGTGCAGGCTCCCACAGGAGTGCAACCACAGATGCTTTTGTGCGACATATTGCCGCAATGCCCCAGCTGTATGCTGGCTGCAGCACCTTCGGCATGAATGGCATCTGTCAGTACCCGTAGGTCGGGCACAATCTCGGGGCGCATCCATAGTTGTCGGTCGAACGAAAGGCCGCTACGAGTCACGGCAGCATAGGCCACGGTAGTCATACCCACGCCACCTGCCGCCACGGAGCGATGGTAGTCGAGCAACATCTGCGAGGGTTTATTTCCTGGACACATGCTTTCAAAGGCAGCCGAACGGATGGTGCGATTGCGCAAGGTGAGTGGTCCGAGGGTTACGGGAGAAAAAAGTTTAGATTCCATTTTGGTATGTAATTAGATGAGCAGAATCTGCTCATACATCTATTATATTATATATAAGGTATATCAATAGATATAAGGGATAATCGATTTGCGCCGGCCCACTTGCTGGTTGCCGAACTCCTCTCTATAATGTCGATGAATGGCCTGTGCACGGGGCACCAAGTTCGCAAAGGTCCACCACACAAAGACCCAGGCAGCGGGCGAGGCTGTAAGCAGCGCAAAACCAGTCCACTCCACCAACTCGCCAAAGTAGTTGGCCGAGGTCACATAGCGATACATACCCTGCTGAGGGAGATAGTGACGGGTATCACCCGGCTTACGCAGATGGCGGATGACGTGGTCAGAGTGGCAGTTGATACCCAAACCAACAAAGAAAATCAGCAGACCCATCAACGCAGAGGGATGCAACAAATAGGCCCACCCTTCAGCATAAGCCGAAGTGGCCGGATAGAAGAAGAGTCCCCCTGCCTGCATCACGCCATTGAGCAGGTTGAAGACGATGCCCATCGCCATAATGGCTACAGGCATCCGACTATTGCCCTTCATCAGCAGCGGGAAGAGAAACGAGCGCTGGACATAGTGCAACTGAAAGAGCAGGAAGAAAAGGAACTGCGGTTGTGCCATTCCTACCCCACTCTCGGCCCAAAGCCATGTCATCACCACAAAGACAGGTGCCTCCATCAGCACCCAAGCCAAACGGTTGTTTATCGCCCACCCCCAACGGGCCGTGCGGAAGAGACCGTAACCCGCTTTGACAAAGTAGAGGGCTATAAAGACCACTAAAGCCAGCACGCTCATCACATAGAGCAACCACTGAAACGAAGTATAGCTAATCATACGTTCACTCATTCACAATTTGAACGACAAAAGTAGCGATTCTTCGTGAATAATGGTGCGATTTGGCGATGAAAAAACGTATTTTATACCATTTATCGTTTGATTTGGAGCAACGCATTTCCCTGTTGCAAGGGATTCCACCCGTCGTTGCCAGCCAATGCCGTTTCCATCTCCATACCTTTCAGGCTCTTCAGCTGGCGAGAGAACGAGGCCCGTTGCTTGGTGGTAGCTCCCTGACCAGTAGATTGATACTCTGCATAGAAGACACTCTTCTCCGCATCGGGCTTGTTCCAGTTATGCCATCCAGCGGGATGAATGTGGTTTCCCAAGGCGCAGCGCACAAATACGGCCTGTGCGTAAGGACGCCAGGGACGAGAGAGATAGACCTGTCCTTCGAGTCCCTCCGCTGCAGTAAGCTGACAGTCGTAGAAGAGGTAACCAAAGCGCTGTCCCTGATCGGTTGATGGTGCCGTGACATACCCCTTGCCTAGGCTATGAATGTGGCAGCGGTTAAAGACGGCGGTGCTCCATCCAAAGATGAAATCCACCGTTCCCTCGATATAGCACTCCTCAAAATAGTTACGCACCTCCTTTCCATAGGTGTAAAGCGTATCTTGAAAGCCCAAGAAGCGACACTGCTTGAAGAAGGCACGGTCGGCATCAATAAAGCAGGCTACCGCCTGCCCCACGGCACCGGCACTGTTGCGGAAAGTGAGGCCTTCGACATAGAAGTCAGGTGCATAGATATAGCACGTGGCCGAACCCGAGGTGCCCATCTCCTCACCAAAGAGATTCTGCTTCTTGGCATAATCGGCATGCGTGAGGATAGCACCCTCGTCGCCAATGAGTGAGAGGTTGATTTTGCTGGCAGGTATCACCACCTTCTCATCATACTCTCCTTTGCGCACCCTGATGGTGGTTCGATGATGCTTGCGGAAATCGGGTACCGCATCAATCGCCTCTTGCACAGTAAAGAAATCACCGCTACCATCCTTGGCCACCACATAGTCGTAATGACGAACATAAGGAGCCAAGGCTGGCACCTCGCGAGCAATCGCATCAATAGTTAACGAAGCCACTCGGCGTGCACCGAAAATATTGAGGTGGGTATTGTCTTCGCGCCCCTTGGGCATGGCAGCGACTTTACCCGCAGGCACCCACATAAAGAGCTGCTTCGAAGCTTCTGGACCCATTCCCTCAACCAGGTCGTGCGTCAGCTTGTTCATATCCACAAAGGGTACATTCAATTCCTGGGCTACGTTGCGGGGCGAATCGAGGTAGGCTCCGTGGGTATCAATCAGCTTATCCCCTTTTTCTGGTTCAGCCTCTGCCTGAGCTTCGCGCTTAGCATCGGGGTTGACACCGCGACGAATGTCATCTTGCATCACCGCCTCAGCCACAGCCTGTGCATCAGCACTGCCAAAGTTACGGCGCACAATGGAGTTGAAGAGCACAGGGATGGCCCCTTTTGAACGAGCTTCGGTGACAAAGCGGCGCAGATTGGCATCAAACGAGCCACCGTTGGCGTCAGTATGGCGCTTGGGGTCAGCCTTTTCGTCGTTGTGACCAAATTGAATGAATAGGTAATCACCTGGTTGCAGTAATGCGAGCACCGTGTCCCAGCGTCCCTCATCGATAAAGCTCTTTGAGCTACGGCCGTTCACCGCATGGTTGTCCACGCGAATCTCCTCGCTCAAACACCCAGGGAGCATCTGTCCCCACCCTCGTTCAGGATTGCCCCCGTCGAGTACTTTATTAGCCATGGTAGAATCGCCAATCATATAGATGGTTGGCAACGATTTGTCGGCCTTAAAGGCCGTAAGTAGCAGGAAGAGGCCTGCCAACAGAATCATTTTTTGTTTCATGATAATATGCATAATAGGCTATGATTCAAACAATAAGAGCTCTGACTACTCCACTATCCATTGATCCTCGCGGGAGAAGAACCACTCCACATCCAGACAACGCTCCACCTCTTCGGAGGTGAGCCTTCGGGCCCAGTTTACCCTTGTAGAGGCTGATTCGCCTGGCCCAGTAGATCCATACTCGCCATAGCGGGCTGTCTGCTCGTTGGACGGGTCACGCCAGTTGTGCCATCCCTCGGGGCGTATGTGACTCCCCATTTCACAATCTATAAAATAGGTAAAGGCATACGGTCTCCACGGACGTCCTAGATACACCTTATCCACCCCCGGGGCAGCAGTGAGCCTACAGCGGTGAAACAGGTACCCAGCCCTTACCCCCTGCGGTGTAGAGGCAGCGGTGATGTACGAGTTGGCCTTGCTGTGTATCTGGCACCCCTCAAACCAAGCCGTGGCTGGACCAAAGATAAAGTCCGTAGTACCCTCGATGTAGCAATCCTTAAAGTAGAGCCGAGTCGAAGCCGCACCCGTATAGACCGTATCTTGATTGCCCAAGAAGCGGCAATGGATAAATTGCAATTGGTCGCCCTCGGTATGGAGAGCCACAGCCTGTGCCAGCGGCTGGGCATCGTTTTGAATGGTGAGATTTTGGAATGTCAATTCACTACCCTCCACCTTGAGGGTATAGGTGCGGAAGGTTCCCATATCCTGTATGAGCGCATGGTCGGCATAGGTGATGATGGTCTCTTCAAGCGATTCTCCGATAAAATCCACCCGTTGAATCCACGAGGGTACCACCCACTTTTCGCGATAGATGCCCTTGCGGATATGCACCGTGACGCGATAATCCATAAAGGCGCGTATGCCCTCCATGGCTTGGTTGAGCGAAGTGTAGTCGCCCGATCCATCCAGAGCCACCACCAGCACCCGTTTGTACTCCTTGGCAGCTCGTACCTCCTGCAGGGGGAGAGCCAACAACAGCATCCAAAGTACTCCACCCAAAAGCCACTGGGGCAGATTGCGCAGTTTCGTGCTTCTCATAGCAGAGGACTTATTTACCGCAGACAATCTCCTTCACCGCTTGCAGTCGTTCCCACTCTAGCGACGCCATGATGAAGGGGCCCACAGCCTTGGCATCGTTGGGACGAATGGCCTCGTTGATATAGTAGTCGTAGTCGCCTGAGCGATACACCTTACCACCTAGTCCGGCTACGGCACAAGCCTGGTTGATGCTCACCAATCCATCGGCATCTACGGTAATAAACTCCTTAATAACACCCTCGTAGCCCTTGATAGCCACATCGAGATAGGCCGGATCCAGATAGCCCATGCGCACTCCTTTAAAGAGCGCATAGACAAACATCACCGAGCACGATGACTCCAGGTAGTTGCCCGGTGCCCCACTCTTATCAAGTACCTGATACCAGAGACCGCTTTGGGGCTGCTGCAAACGCTTAATCATCTGTGCCAGCTTATTGAATACCAACAGCATCGAGTCGCGCCCAGCTTCGTGCTGGGGAATAAAGTCGAGCGCATCCACAAAAGCCATAGCATACCACCCCATAGCACGTCCCCAGCTATGCAGGCTACGGCCCGTATGGGGGTCGGCCCAGCGTTCGCTTCGGCTCACGTCGCACGCATGCTTATAGAGGTCAGTCACAGGGTCATAGGTATGATGGGCAGCCATCAGGAACTGATTGATGACATCAGCATAATCATTCACGCGGCTGTTGCGGTAGGCATACTCGGCATAGAAGGGGGCCCCCATGTAGATGCCGTCGAGCCACACCTGATGGGGATAGATTTTCTTGTGCCAGAATCCTCCATCGGCATTGCGGGGATGATCGTCGAGCTGACTGCGCATCAAGTCAAGCGCCTTGCGATACTTCTCCTGCTTGGTGCGATCGTAGATGCGGAAGATGAACTTACCGGAATTGATACGGTCCAAACTAAAATCCTCACGCTTGTACTTCACAATCGTACCATCGGCTCGCACCATCGTATCGGCATAAGCCAAAGCATAGTTGTAGATGCGTTCATCGCCGTAGCGGTCATACACATCGAACATGGCCTGTAGCTCCAAGCCATGACAATAATCCCACTTCAGTGCAGGCTGAAAGTCAAGCTGCCACGACTCAGGGCAACGAATCATCTCCGACTGCACCATCCGCACAGACCAGGGCTGACGAGCATCCACCTGTTGGGCCATCAAATCAGCCGATGCAGCAAACAGGAATAAACTTACAAAAATTTGACAAAAAAGGATTCTTTTCATGAATTTTGTTTTGAAGGCATTAGACATACGTTCTATTTCAGGAGACAAAGATAGCGCATTTCTACAAAACCGATGTGCATTTTTCGGCGAAGAGGGTAGATTTATTGTTAATCGTGTGCGCAAACGAGGCAAATAATACCAACTATTTCCAATTTTGTATCAAAATCGTCCAAATGAATAAGATTTCGACCCTAATAATTTGGCAATAAAAGAAAAGTGCTTACCTTTGAGGCGCGTAAAGTTCATACCATGAATTATTAACTACATTTTTATATAAACAGCAAGAAAAGAATGGAAGAAGTTTTCAGCTACCTCATCAAGATGGGCGCCCCGGTGATGATGCCCATTATCTTTACAATTCTGGGCCTATGTATCGGCATCAAGTTTTCAAAAGCGTTTAAGAGCGGTCTGCTTGTGGGCGTGGGCTTTGTGGGCTTAAGCGTCATTACCGGCCTGCTCACCGAAACACTCGAACCGGTGCTCAAACAGATAGCCGAGATTTACGGCCTACAACTGAATACCTTTGATATGGGATGGCCTGCAGCCGCAGCTGTGGCCTACGGCACCTCAGTCGGCTCGTTCATCATCCCTGTCTGCCTGGGTGTGAATATCGTCATGCTGCTGCTGCGCACCACGCGTACGGTCAACATCGACCTGTGGAACTACTGGCACTTCGCCTTTATTGGCGGCATCATCTACTTTGCCTCGGGTCAGAGCCTGCTGTGGGGCTTCTTCGGAGCTATTATCTGCTACATCGTCACGCTGATTGTAGCCGACTGGACCGCTCCCAAGTTTCAGAAATTCTATCCCGGCATGGAGGGTATCTCTATTCCGCAACCCTTCTGCCAGAGTTTCATCCCCTTTGCCCTGCTGGTAGATAAGGTGCTCGACTTGATTCCTGGTATTAATAAGGTGAACATCGATTCTGAAGGACTGAAGAAGAAGTTCGGTCTCTTTGGCGAGCCCCTCTGCCTGGGTGTGTTGATTGGCTTTATCCTCGGTGCGCTGGCTTACGGGGGTGTGCTGACCGAGCAACTCACTCGTTGGGGCGAGTTGGAGGGTCGTCAAGCCTTCTTCGCTGCCTTGGCCAAGATTCTGGGCGCTGGCATTAAGCTGGGCGCCGTAATGGAACTGATCCCGCGCATCACCAGCCTCTTCATCGAGGGTCTAAAGCCCATCTCTGATGCAACCCGCGAGCTGATAGCCAAGAAATTCAAGAACGCCGAGGGGCTGAGCATCGGCATGAGTCCAGCTCTGGTCATTGGCCACCCCACCACGCTGGTCGTTTCAGTGCTGCTGATTCCTGTGATTCTGATTATCGCCGTGATCCTGCCGGGCAACACCTTCTTACCCATTGCCTCACTGGCTGGTATGTTCTACCTCTTTCCCTTGGTACTGCCCATCTGCAAAGGTAATGTGGTGAAAGCCTTCATCACGGGTCTGATTGCCCTCATCGTAGGTCTCTACTTCGTGACAAACTTGGCACCCTTCTTCACCGAAGCTGCCCATGACGTATTTGCCGCTACAGGCGACAAGGCTGTACGCATTCCTGAAGGTAACGATGCTGGTGCACTCGACTTTGCTTCAGGCATCTACTGCTGGATTACCTTCCACCTGACGCACACGATCAAGCTGGTAGGTCCCGCCCTGTTGGTTCTCATCGCCGCAGGCATGATGTTCATCAACCGCAAGCAAATTACCAAAAAGGCGTAATAATATATAAGGTATAGATTCTGCATCCGAACTCATCAAAACTAAAACAAAAAAAACAATATGCTTATGAAGAGACTATTTATGGCCTGCCTGCTGGGCATTGCAGCAGTGAGTGCTTCGGCACAGATTACCTCGTATAAAGTGCAAACCGCTTGTCATCCGCTGGACGTAAAGCACTACGATACTGACCGTCTGCGCAGTGCGTTCATGATGGAGAAGGTCATGGCACCCGACGAAATCAATCTGACCTACACACTCTATGATCGCTTGATTTATGGTGGTGTGATGCCCGTCCAGAAGACGCTGAAACTGGAGATCTTCCGCGAATTAGGTCCCGAGATCACCTACTTCCTCGAGCGCCGCGAACTGGGCGTTATCAATGTTGGTGGCGATGGTATAGTGACCGTAGATGGCAAGGAGTACCCCATGAAGTTCAAAGAGGGCCTCTACGTGGGCTGCGGTAACAAGGAGGTGAGCTTCAAGAGCGTTGACCCCACCAAGCCAGCCAAGTTCTACATCAACTCGACCCCTGCCTACAAGCCCTACGTAACACAGCTCATCACTACCGATCCCAAGGCAGACCCCAAGAAGTATGCTATCGCACAGAGCGACCGCTACGGCAAGATGGAGGACAGTAATGATCGCGTAGTCAACCAGCTTATCGTGGCCCCCGTATTGAGCAAAGTGAAGGGTGGTGGCACCAACCAGCTGCAGATGGGTCTGACTGAGCTGAAGCCCGGTTCGGTATGGAACACCATGCCAGCCCACACGCATACGCGCCGCATGGAGGCTTACTTCTACTTCAACGTACCCGAGGGCAACGCCATTTGCCATCTGATGGGTGAACCGCAAGAGGAGCGCCTGGTATGGCTGCACAACGAGCAGGCCATCACCTCGCCTGAGTGGAGCATCCACGCAGCTGCTGGTACGAGCAACTACATGTTCATTTGGGGTATGGGCGGTGAGAACCTGAAGTACTCCGACAAGGACGAAATCAAGTACACAGAGATGCGCTAATCCCCATCTCCTCACCACATAAAGAGGGCATGAATCGGCAGGTTCATGCCTTTTTTATCAGATAATACATACATAATACCATTTTTTCCACCTCGACCTGCCTAGAAACCACTACTTTTGCACCCAGAAACAAATAAACACTAAATCCGTATCATGAGTAACTTTCAGAACACGAGCAACAAGATGACCAACTTTCGTTGGCTCATTTGCGCTATGCTCTTCTTCGCTACGACGGTTAACTACCTCGACCGTCAAGTATTATCACTGACTTGGAAAGACTTTATTGCCCCCGAGTTCCATTGGACCGATGACAATTATGGCGACATCACCGCCATCTTCTCGCTGGTCTATGCGGTGGCCAACCTCTTTGCTGGACGCTTTATCGACTGGATGGGTACCAAGAAGGGTTACCTTTGGGCCATCGGCATTTGGTCTCTGGGAGCCTGCCTACACGCTGTCTGCGGCTATGCCACAGAGCACGTAGTAGGTATCCACAGTGCTGCCGAGATGGTAGCTGCCACAGGTGCTGTAGCTTCAACCATCGCTATCACCAGCGTCTATTTCTTTATCGCAGCACGCGTGGTATTAGGTTTGGGTGAAGCAGGTAACTTCCCTGCCGCTGTCAAGGTAACAGCCGAGTACTTTCCTAAGCGCGACCGTGCCTTCTCTACCTCGATCTTCAATGCCGGTGCCACAGTAGGTGCCTTGGTAGCTCCCGTCACCATCCCCTCGCTGGCCAGCTACTTCAAGGGACTTGGCGTAGGCAACGGATGGGAAATGGCTTTCATCGTAATTGGTGGTCTTGGCTTTATCTGGATGGGCATCTGGCTCTTCATGTACAAGCACCCGAGTGAGAATCCGCACGTCAACGCAGCCGAGCTGGCCTATATCGAGCAGGACAAGCACGAAGAAGAAGCCGCTGCTGCAGCCTCTGCCAACGAAAAGGAGGAGAAAAAACTCTCTTTCCTGCAGTGCTTGAAGTACCGTCAGGCCTGGGCCTTTGCCATCGGTAAGTTCATGACCGACGGTGTCTGGTGGTTCTTCCTCTTCTGGACCCCTGCCTACATCTCTGATGTCTATGGTTTCAAGTCTGACAGCGGCACGGCTCAGTTGCTGATCTTCGTGCTCTACGCCATCACCATGCTCTCCATCTATGGAGGAAAGCTGCCCACCATCATCATTAACAAGACCGGTTGGGACCCCTACGCAGCGCGCATGCGTGCCATGTTCATCTTCGCCCTCTTCCCGTTGCTGGCCCTCTTCGCTCAGCCACTGGGCGCTTACTCCTATTGGTATCCCGTCATCATCATCGGTATTGCCGGTGCAGCTCACCAGTCGTGGTCAGCAAATATCTACTCCGTAGTAGGCGATATGTTCCCTAAAAGCGCAGTAGCCACTATCATCGGCTTTGGCGGCATGGCTGGCGGTATCGGTTCGTTCCTCATTAACAAAGGTTCGGGCATGCTCTTCACATACGCCGACGAGAGTCAGATGGCCTTTATGGGCTTCCAGGGTAAACCTGCCGGCTATTTCATCATCTTCTGCATCTGTGCCGTGGCTTACCTCATTGGCTGGATCATTATGAAAGCTCTTGTGCCCAAGTACAAGCCCATCATCGTGAAGTAAATCCATGTAGTGGTGTAGAAGGTGCAAGCGATTGCTCCTACAGGCTGAATACATCTTGACGAGGGTACACCTTTTGAGGTTGCCCTCGTCTTCTATTATATAGTGTTTGACAGTTGTCTTTCCCTAGAAAAAGTGATTCTTCATCCCTTTCGTTGAAGATTTCTTCCCGATGTACCGCAATCGTGGGTGAGTTCAGGGCGGAAAATATTCCGCCCCTACAAATAATGAGACTAACCCTCTAAAACGTGAATATCTCTTCGAGTTGTTTAAAAACTTTACTTTTAAGCTCCAAACGGGCCGGAAAGAGAAAAATACGAAATATAGAACAACTATCTACCGTTTTTATCCTATTTGGACGATTATCGGGTCAACAGCTACCCTACAGTAACTCTAAGGTAAGTCTAAAGTAACTCAATAGTAAGTCTAAAGTAACACTAATCTGACTCTAATTCCCAATTAGAGTTTGATTAGAGATCGATTAGAGATTGATTAGAGGTTGGACGAAGCAGATTGAGAAGAGCAAAAGTCTGCTTGTTGGGAATTCTGCTTATCATTCACGCTATGAAGACTTAAACGCTCTGCAGAAAAAAACAAAAACCGCTGATCATAATTAACTATCAGCGGTTCTCTTTATTAAGCCTTTTGTTTGAGTGATTCGCTTGGGGCTCGAACCCAAGACCCCAACATTAAAAGTGTTGTGCTCTACCTGCTGAGCTAGCGAATCAAATTGTAGCCATGAGTTTAGAGACCGCAAAGTTAGGAACTATTCTTTACTCCACCAAATTTCTTCAGAAAAAAGCCTTGTTTTACGATTCTTTTTTGTATGTTTGCACTCGTTATGCAGAGCACCTAAGGGCGCTGTTTTTTATCAAATTCTATTTATCACACGTTATATGGCAACAGTTGACGACAAGAAAATCATCTTTTCCATGGTGGGACTCAACAAGATTATCCCCCAGAATAATAAGCAAGTACTCAAGGATATCTATCTCTCCTTCTTTTATGGTGCCAAAATCGGCATCATCGGTCTGAATGGATCAGGAAAATCCACCCTGCTCAAAATCATTGCCGGACTGGATAAAGCATACCAAGGCGAAGTGGTCTTCTCGCCAGGTTATAGTGTGGGCTACCTGGCACAAGAGCCCTACCTCGACCCTGAAAAGACAGTGAAGGAATGTGTAATGGAGGGGGTACAACCCATCGTAGATGCCCTTAATGAATACGAGGAAATCAACCAGATGTTCGGACTACCCGAGTACTATGAAGACTCGGACAAGATGGAGAAGCTCTTCAGCAGACAGGCTGAACTGCAGGACATCATCGACGCCACCGATGCCTGGAACCTGGACACCACGCTGGAACGAGCCATGGATGCCTTGCGCTGTCCGCCCGAGGATCAACCTGTCAACCAACTATCGGGCGGTGAGCGGCGTCGCGTAGCCCTCTGCCGATTGCTGCTGCAAAAGCCTGATGTGCTACTGCTTGACGAGCCTACCAACCACCTTGACGCCGAGAGCATCGATTGGTTGGAGCAGCATCTGCAGCAATACGAGGGTACCGTCATCGCCGTGACCCACGACCGCTACTTCCTGGACCACGTAGCAGGATGGATTCTTGAGCTGGACCGTGGCGAGGGCATTCCATGGAAAGGCAACTACTCCAGCTGGCTGGAGCAGAAGACGCGCCGCATGGAGCAGGAGGAGAAGACGGCCAGCAAACGACGTAAGACACTGCAACGCGAGCTGGAGTGGGTGCGTATGGCTCCCAAGGCACGTCAGGCCAAGGGTAAGGCCCGTTTGAACTCGTACGACAAACTGCTCAACGAAGACGTAAAGGAGAAGGAAGAGAAGCTGGAAATCTTCATTCCCAACGGTCCGCGTCTGGGCAACAAGGTGATCGAGGCCAAGCATGTAGCCAAGGCCTTTGGCGACAAACTGCTCTTTGATGACCTTAACTTCATGCTGCCACCCAATGGTATCGTAGGCATCATCGGTCCCAACGGCGCCGGAAAGACTACCCTGTTCCGACTCATCATGGGACTGGAGAAGGCCGACAGCGGTGAATTCGAAGTGGGCGAAACCGTGAAGGTGGCCTACGTGGATCAGCAACACAAGGATATCGACCCGCAGAAAACGGTCTATCAAGTCATCTCAGGCGGTAACGAACTGATTCGCATGGGAGGTCGAGACATCAACGCCCGTGCTTACCTGAGCCGCTTCAATTTCTCGGGCGCCGACCAGGAGAAGCTCTGCGGCGTGCTCTCTGGTGGTGAGCGCAATCGCCTCCATCTGGCCCTCTGCCTCAAGGAGGAGGGCAACGTACTGCTGCTTGACGAGCCCACTAACGACATTGATGTCAACACCCTGCGTGCACTTGAAGAGGGCTTGGAGGACTTTGCCGGTTGTGCTGTTGTCATCAGCCACGACCGCTGGTTCCTCGACCGCATCTGCACCCATATCCTGGCCTTTGAGGGTGACTCGAACGTCTTCTTCTTCGAGGGTTCCTACTCAGAGTACGAGGAAAACAAGCTGAAGCGTCTGGGCCGCGAAGAACCCAAACGCGTGCGTTACCGCAAGCTGATGGCAGACTAAGACCTATTGAGGCGTAATGACTACGAATAGCATTGCAATATATAAAGAGAGAGCTGAGCCTATAAGGGGCTCAGCTCTCTCTTTATATATTGCAATGCAACGGGGTTTAATCAGTCGAAGCAGCCGTAACAAGTAGGCAACAGTTTACGGTCACCCAACGTGTTATCTACGCGCGCTACGTTGACCCAGAATTTGTTCTCCATTACGCTCTCGATGGGATAAACCGCTTTCTGACGCGAATAGCTGTGATTCCACTCATCGGCTACAGCTTCGTATTCGGGGTGCGGAGCATTGACGAGCACGTTGTCCTCCTTGTCGGCAAGACCATTCTTTACCTCCTGAATTTCATCCCAGATAGTAAGCATCACCTTCACGAAGTTGTCGAGTTCGGCCAAACTTTCGCTCTCGGTAGGCTCAATCATCAGCGTGCCGTGCACAGGGAAAGAGAGTGTAGGAGCATGGTAGCCAAAGTCCATCAGACGTTTGGCAATATCATTCTCGCTGATACCGGTCTCTTCGTGCAACTTACGGCACTCGAGAATCATTTCATGGCCCACCGTGCCGTTCTTGCCACGATAAACCGTGCCGTAGGTATCCTCAAAGCATGCAGCCAGATAGTTGGCGCTGAGAATGGCAATCTTCGTGGCACGCGTCAGACCCTCAATACCCATCATACGGATGTAACCGTAGGTGATGGGCAGAATACCAGCACTACCGTATGGTGCAGCAGAAACCTGGTTAGTGGCGTTGCCGAGGCTGACGTGACCGGGCAGGAAGGGTACGAGATGCTTAGCTACGCAGACAGGACCAACGCCAGGACCGCCACCACCGTGAGGCGAAGCAAAGGTCTTGTGAAGGTTGAGGTGGCAGACATCTGCACCGATGGTACCAGGGTTGGTCAGACCCACCTGAGCATTCATGTTGGCACCGTCCATATAGACCTGCGCACCGCAGCTATGGATGATACGGCAAATCTCCACGATGTCGCTCTCAAAAATACCGTGGGTAGAGGGGTAGGTAATCATCAGCGCTGCCAGTTCATCCTTGTTGGCTTCGGCCTTGGTACGGAGGTCGTCCATATCCACGTTGCCCCGCTCGTCGCAAGCACACGTTACGGTCGTGAAGCCGGCTTGAATGGCCGAAGCAGGATTCGTACCATGAGCTGATGCAGGAATCAGAATCTTATTGCGATGTCCCTGACCGATGCTCTCCAAATAGGCACGGATGATGCGCAGACCAGTATATTCGCCGGCAGCACCTGAGTTGGGTTGCAATGTAACACCTGCAAAGCCGGTGATGGCAGCCAATTCTGCGCTTAGGTTCTGGATGAGCTCCTTGTAACCTTCGGCTTGATCCTCGGGCACCAAGGGGTGCATGTTCATGAATTCGGGGCGACTCAAGGGAAGCATTTCAGCAGCAGCATTCAGCTTCATGGTGCAAGAACCCAGCGAAATCATGCTGTGTGTCAACGAGATGTCCTTGCGGTCGAGACGCTTGATATAGCGCATCATCTCAGTCTCGGTATGGTAGCGGTTGAACACTTCATGGGTCAAGTAAGCGCTCTGTCGAGCCAGCAGCTTGATAGCAGGCGCATCGGGAATTTCACTCACCTTCTCGTAATCCTTTCCCACAGCAATAGCGAAGATAGAGAGTAGCACATTAACGGCAGCCAGGTCGGTCGTTTCGTCGATACTCAGACCTACGTCACCATTCTTGAAGTAGAGCAAGTTCACCTCTTTGCTTAGGGCAATGGTGCGCACTTGATGAGCTGAGAGCTGTTCGGGCAGCGCGAAGCGCAGGGTATCGAAGTAGTTGGTATTCTGCTGCTTGTAGCCCAGTGCATTGATGCCCTTTTCGAGGAAGGCAGCGATGCTGTGAATGCGCGAGGCAATGTTGCGAATACCCTCAGGACCATGCCATACTGCATACATTCCCGCCATCGTGGCCAGCAGAGCTTGAGCGGTACAGATATTCGAGGTGGCCTTCTCACGCTTGATATGTTGCTCACGGGTCTGCAGAGCCATGCGGTAGCAGAGGTGACCATATTTATCCTTACTCCAACCAATGATGCGGCCAGGCATGTTGCGCTTGTACTCGTCGCGAGTAGCGAAATAGGCTGCCGACGGGCCACCATAAAACATGGGGATACCGAGACGCTGCGTGCTACCAAAAACAATATCAGCGCCCCACTCACCCGGAGGCGTCAGCAGAGCTAGACTGAGGATATCGGCAGCAACGGCCACCTTGCAATCGGCTGCGTGGGCCTTCTCAACAAAGGCACGGTAGTCATTGATGCTACCATCAGCATCAGGGAACTGCACCACGCAGGCAAAGAGGTCGGGGGTGAACTCCAGCTCTTCGTAGCGGCCTGTGCGCACCTCTATGCCCTGTGGAATGGCACGGGTGTTGATTACGGCCAACGTCTGTGCAAATACACGATTATCTACAAAGACCACCTTGGCACCAGCCTTCTGCTGTGCACGGCTGCGCAGACCAAACATCATCGTAACGGCTTCGGCAGCGGCAGTTGCCTCATCGAGGAGCGAGCAGTTGGCCAGCGGCATACCCGTCAAATCGGTAATAACGGTCTGGAAGTTCATCAATGCCTCTAGACGACCCTGTGACACCTCGGTCTGATAGGGTGTATAGGAAGTGTACCATACGGGGTTCTCGAACACGTTGCGCTGAATCACAGCAGGAGTAATCGTACCATACCAGCCCTGACCGATATAGGTCGTATAGAGCTTGTTCTTGCTGGCCAGTTGAGCAATGTGCTGCGCAAACTCATACTCATTCATCGCCTCAGGCAGATCGATAGGTTGTTTCAAACGGATGTTTTTGGGGAGGGTTTTGTCAATCAGTTCGTCCAACGACTTGACTCCGATTTTCTGCAGCATGAGCTGCTCTTCTTGTTCATTGATGCCAATGTGACGATTGGCCAGTGAATCATTTTTCATATTCAGGAATATTTTTAAGGGTTGTTCGATTAGGAGCGGAAGAAGGGATTCTCGGCCTTCTCGATGCCAATGGTAGTGGGGGCGCCATGGCCCGGATAGACCACCGTGTCATTGGGCAGCACAAAGAGGCGACTACAGATGTGCTCAATCAGATGGTCAAAGTTACCACCTGATAAATCAGCTCGACCAATGCTACCCTGGAAAAGCACATCGCCCGAGAACATGCAACGCTCACTGGCACAATAATAGACCAGGCTGCCTGGTGAATGGCCAGGAACATGGATGGCTTCGAGCGTGGTATGGCCAAAGTGTATCAAATCACCATCGTGCAGGTAGGTGCCAATGGCCACAGGGTTCTCCTCCAGCTTGATGCCAAACATGCGGCTCTGCTTGGGGCTCTCTTCAATCCAGAACTCATCGGCCTGATTGGCTTCAGGTCTTAGCCCAAACTCCTTTAGCATGAAGGGGGTACCAAAGATATGGTCAGTGTGTAGATGGGTACAAAGCAGATGCTTCAGCTGCAGGTTATTGCTCTGGATAAAACCTTTTAGTGCCTGTTTCTCTTCTTCGTAATAGCACCCAGGATCAATCACCACGGCCTCGCCCGTTTCATCGGCAAGCACGTAGCAGTTCACAGGGAACATATTGAATTCGAATCGCTTGATTTTCATAATAAATAGATTTTATAGCGTGACATAAACTACTTTCTTGGTCTCGAAATAGGGTTCTTTGAACACCTCGGCCAAATCGGTCAGATAGGTGCGACTCTTGAGCGGATTGGTTTCTTTGGCCAGTTCACCTCCCTTGAGACATATCAGTCCGTTGGGCAGGGCATTCTGTTGATGGGTGCTGATATTTTTGCGTACAATCTTCACCAAATCGGCTAGGGGCATCACAGCACGGCTCACTACGAAGTCGAACTTTTGCTTCTCCTCCTCGGCTCGTTCGTGAGCCGTGGTCACATTGGTCAGACCGATAGCCTTGGCCACTTCACTTGCCACACGCACCTTCTTACCGATGCTATCCACCAGATGAAACAGGACCTCGGGAAAGAGAATAGCCAAGGGAATGCCAGGAAATCCCCCTCCGGTACCTAAGTCCATGACGTGGGTGCCCTGGGTAAAACGTATCACGTGAGCAATACCAAGGGAGTGCAGCACGTGGTGTTCATACAGGTTGTCGATATCCTTACGCGAAATGACATTGATTTTGGAATTCCAGTCGCGATAGAGCGCATCGAGAGCCAGAAACTGCTGTTGCTGCTGCTCGCTGAGCTGAGGGAAGTAGCTTTGGATGAGCTGTAAGCCTTCGTTTGGTGTCATGAGGGAAATGGGTATTAAGATGAATTCTGTCCATGCGCCCTTGGGGCTGTTTATTTTAGGTCTGTCCCCCATAGCGAGGCATCGCCTATCAGGTGAGCCACATCCTCACGTTTCAACGTGATAGTCACAGGACCCATCACGTAGGGGGCGATGTCATAGACATTATAATAAAAAGTAATTCCTCTATCATCGATATAGAAATTCTCCGTGGGGGTCAGTTCTCCTGTCGAAGCATAGCCCAGGTCGCGAAGTTCTTCCTGTGTGGCTACACCGTTGTCTTTCATCAGCTGTTCCCAAAGCAAGCGGGTTAATTCATCCGTATATTCTCCTACGAAGAGGTCGTCGAGGGTTACAGGCGCCAGGGTGCGCAGGTCAAGGTTAAGGAAGCTGGTAACATACATGCCGTGTGCTCCTCCGGTATATTCTTCATAGCGGCAGCTGTAAGTCAACAGTATGCCCTCGCAACGAGTGATGTGACTCTCTACCTTTTTATAATAGGAGTACCAGGCTCCCATAGTTTGGTTGTCTGCCAGTTCCTCCATTTCCTTGAGGTACATCGGTTCCAGGTCAGAGCGGTACTTATGGGTATAGCTGTTGGCATACGTATCAACCGCCTCTTTGGGTTGCAGATGGGCTATCTCATTCCCTAAAGCAAACGCCATGAAGTAATGGTTCAGACTGTCACGTAGCTTCTCCTCTTTGGCCTCTTTGACAAAGCAGAGGTTGAGTACGAGGTTGCAAGCCGGCTTGGCGGTATCGCCAAAAAGATGTTCCGTGCAGTTCAGCTGAAGGCTATCGAAGGCCAAGGCCCACTTCTGCATAGCCCCTTTGGGAGCCTGTTTACAGCCGCTAAAGCCAATGAGTATCAGCAGCAAAAGGGCCAAGATGAAGTGCATTTCTTTTTTCATTGTCAAGAATGTTTTTTTATGCGTTTTATATTCATAATGAAATACCGTGCGAAATTACGTCTTTTCCGATGTATCTGCAAGCATTCCAGCGAAAAATATTTTTTATTCGCCATTTCTATACTTTTGGGGGGTGGTATCCGTGTAGCGTTTAAAGTATTTACCGAAGAACGAGGGATTGGGGAAACCTAAGGAATAGCCTATCTCCTGGATGGTCATCTGTGTAGAGCGGAGCTTGCGCCGAGCATCCATAATCACCACATGAGCAATGATGTCGAGCACGTTTTTTCCAGTCACTTCCTTCACCACGGTGCTGAGGTACTGCGGCGTAACGCCCAACTGTTCTGCATAGAAGGCCGACTGACGGTGAGTGGCAAAGTGGTCGATTACTAACTTGAAAAAGCGATTGCAGAGCAACTGCTGCTTGGAAAATCTATGCGTCTGAGAAGCGGAGATTGTGCTGTAGATATGATTTACAGTCAAAAGCATGTTTTGCAGTGACGCCTGGGCCAAATCGATGGGCAACGTTTTGGGGCCAGTAGTGATACGGGCATAGAGGGCAATGTAATCGTGCAGGTAGCTACTAGTCAGTTCATCAAGCCTGACTGTAGGGATGGAAAAGGGAAACGAGAAGGCCTCAGCCCCCTGCTTGAGTCCGTTGTTGTAGTGGATGCAATGCGAGGAGTAAGCAATAAAGGCAATCTTGACGTTCTCTGTATGTTCATAGAACTGAATGATCGTACCGGGAAACAGGGTGATAAGTTCGTTGGGGCCAACTTCGATGTCATGAAGGTTAATGGATGCTTTCAGATTACCCTCAAGACAGAGAGCAAAGATACAGGCCTCCAACCTACAAGATTGCCGGTAGAGGTTCAGTATTTCATCGTTCACATCGGTCCACGCTATCATATCCACAGGTAGGTCCACTTCAGGGAACTCCATTTTGGTTGTACTATAGGTCATCATCCGGTATAGCATTTAAATATTCCGTTCCAAAAGTACAAAGAAAAGCGATAGAACGTGCTGATTTTTGTTTTTTTATGGTTCTGAGTTGAGCGACTATATAAAGGTTACGATAGTTGGGGCGCAAACAGATTGCGCCCCAACTGGAAAAGCTCTGACTAGATGGATGCGTAGATAGCCTGCTTCAGCGTTTGGATGGCTTGGTCAGCACCGCCGTTGGCCTCGTTAAGGAGCGTGACGAAGCGACTCCCAATGATCGCTCCAGAGGCATGGGCACAAGCTGCATCGAAGGTCTGACGGTTGCTGATGCCAAAGCCCACCATGCGCGGATTGCGTAACCCCAACTCTTCGATACGTTTGAAGTAGGCCTGCTTGGCAGCGTTGAAGTCCTTCTGCGCACCGGTGATGGCTGCGCTCGACACCATGTAGATAAAGCCATCGGTATGTGCATCGATTTCACGCACGCGTTCCAGCGAGGTCTCGGGAGTGATAAGCATGATGATGCGCAGGTCATAGCGGTCAGCAATGGCCTTATAGGTCATTTCGTAATCACGGAAGGGAAGATCGGGGATGATCACTCCATCAATGCCACACTCCACACAGCGCTGACAGAATGCCTCGAAACCAAACTGCATGATCGGGTTGAGGTAGCCCATCAGGATGAGGGGGATCTGTACGTCGCGACGAATCTCCTCCAACTGACTGAAGAGCAGGCGGAGCGACATACCGTTGCGCAGGGCCTTTGTAGCTGCATCTTGAATCACGACACCATCGGCCATCGGGTCGCTGAAGGGGATACCTATCTCTATCATATTCACGCCGTTGCGCTCTAGAGATCGAATGACTTCTGCCGTGCCATCAAGGGTTGGGCAGCCAGCACAAAAATAAATAGAAAGTAGATTACGGGGATTAGTACTGAAAAGTTGATTGATACGGTTCATAATACCTTATTGTTTTAGTTCATTTATAAATGCCTGAAGCAGGGCTACGTCCTTAACTCCAGGAGCTGATTCAAAACGGCTATTCAGGTCAATGCCTGCCCAAAGGGCGTGCTGAAAAGAGCGAAGGGCTCCGATTTGCTCAGGTCCAATGCCTCCACTCAGGAGAAAAGGGGTAGCACCATCGTATGCAGCGAGCAGTTGCCAGTTAAACATCGCTCCCGAGCCACCACGAAGGTGCTGCGTCTTGGTATCGAAGAGGTAGTAACTGCAGCATCCTTCGTAGCAGCGCGTAGCTGCTAAATCGCTTGCCTCGGATAGGGAGAAAGCTTTAATTACACCCAAACCCCATGAGGCCACTTCGCTACAGAAGAGGGGCGATTCATCACCATGAAGCTGCACATAGCGCAATCCGTACGCATCGACTTGGCATCTGATATCCTCTATGGGCGCATTGACAAACACCCCCACACGCTGGGCACGCTGCGGCATGAAGCAGGGCCTCTCCACTACGCATCGCGGAGAACGGTCGTAGAAGATGAAGCCCATCCAATCCACGCCAAGTGCCTCCACGGCCTGAATATTGTCGCCTTGGGTCATGCCACACACTTTAATGATTGTCTTCATATCATTCGTTTGGTTTCTATCTGCTGAATTATGGTCCGAAGGGTATCTGCTGGTGAGGGAGTCTTCATGAACGTTTCGCCAATCAGGAAGCCGCGGAATCCAGCGTGGCGCAAGCGACAGATCGTTTCAGGAGAGGAGATACCACTTTCAGATACAAGCAACGGGCCATCGGTAGGCAACTGTGTAGCCAACTGAAAGGAGTGATTGACATCGGTCACAAAGGTGCCCAAATGACGGTTGTTTACTCCCAACATGTCAGGAAGGCAACTCAAGTAACCGAGTTCGTTAGCAGAGTGTATTTCAAGCAACACCTCAAGGCCAAGGTGATGAGCATACGCGCTCAGCCGTTCCGCTTCGGCAGGTGCTAAGCAAGCGGCTATCAACAGAATCGCATCAGCACCTGCCAGGGCAGCTTGCTCCACTTGGTAGGGATCGATGATAAACTCTTTGCGCAACAGGGGGAGTTTCGTTAAGCGTCTGGCTGTACATAGGTCGTCGAGCCTACCGCCAAAGAAGGTCTCATCAGTCAAGATGGAGAGAGCGGAAGCACCAGCAAGCTCGTAACCGGGAGTAATGACTGAGGCATCAGCATCTTGCTTGATCCATCCCTTGGAGGGGGAGCGCCGCTTGAACTCAGCAATGATGCCTGTAGCCGATTGGGCCAGAGCCTGCTTCATGCTGCGAAGGGGTTGATAATGCCCCTCTGCCGTCTGTAGTTTGTGGCTTGCTACGTAGGCCAGGGTCTGTTCCTGCATCTGCTTACGGGAGATGATACGCTGCTCAGCCGCAATCTGCTCCCGCTTGTGAGCAACAATGGTAGTGAGAATATCTTCCATATTGATAAGTGATCGAATCCGTTCTATTCCGTTAACTGTTCAGCTCAACGAACTGCTTCAAGGTATGAAGTGCGCTGCCGCTGTCTAATGATTCGCGGGCCATGGCGAGACACTCGTCCAGTTCTTTGTCTGGCTCCATCACTTGGATGGCAAAAGCTGCATTGGTCAGCACGCATTGCGTCTGCGCCATCGTGCCACGTCCTTCGAGTATGCGGTCGAAAATAGCTGCAGCCTCCTCCTTGGTAGCTCCCCCCGAGAGTTCTTCGGGACGGATAGAGTTCATACCCAATTGCTCAGGGCGGAACACCTGTTCATAGCCTCTGGTCATTACCTTAAACTCGTCCGTCAACGAAATTTCGTCATAACCATCTAAGCTACTAACCACGGCAAAGTCAATACCCAACTGGTAGAACACGTTGGTATAGAGGCGCATCTGCTGCAAGTCGGCTACACCCAATAGTTGGTAAGCGGGTTGGCATGGATTCACCAGAGGCCCCAGCAGGTTGAAGATGGTACGTACACCAAGAGCTTTGCGCACAGGAGCTACGAACTTCATAGCAGGGTTGAAAAGCGGTGCATGGAGGTAAGCCATACCGCATTGTTCCAAACTACGTTTCAAGCGATCGGTGTCGTTGGTAAACTTCACGCCATGCTGCTCCATCACATTGCTCGCACCGCTCACCGAGGTGGCTCCATAGTTGCCATGCTTGGCCACCTTGTATCCAGCACCAGCCACTACAAAGCAGGCACAAGTCGAGATGTTGAACGTATTCTTTCCATCCCCTCCCGTACCCACAATGTCGATGGGGCGATAAGGGGCAAAGTCGATGGCCAATCGAGTCTGCATCAGGGCTTCACGGAAGCCTATCAGCTCATCTACCGTAACTCCTCGCATCTGGAAGGCCGTGAGTAGAGCGGCAATCTGTGCATCGGGATACTGCTGCTGCGTGATATGAAGCAGGATTTGTTTCGTCTCTTCGCTAGATAGCTCCTCGTGGTTGAAGAGCCGGGTTAATATGGTTTTCATTTTGCTTTAATGGTTAATGGTTCGTCATTCGTGTTTAGCCAGTTGCTCATCATCGCTTCTCCTTGTGGAGTGAGTACTGATTCGGGATGGAACTGAATACCGTGGATGGGGTATTGGCGATGGCGCAAGGCCATGATGAAACCCTCTTTGCTCAAAGCAGTTACCTCCAAGCAATCAGGCAACTGCACCCGATCAACCACCCAAGAGTGGTATCGCCCAACAGGTATCTCACGAGGGAGTCCTTCAAACAAGGGGTCTTCGGCCACGATATCAACAGGAGTCTGAACGCCATGGAACACCTCACTTAGGTTGGTCAATCTTCCGCCAAAAGCCTCGCCAATGGCTTGTTCGCCCAGGCAGACACCCAACATCGGCTTGCGACCGGCATAGTAGTGAATCACATCAAGCAATAGTCCTGCCTCGGAAGGAATTCCGGGCCCAGGAGAGAGAATGAGTTTGTCGTATGGTTCCAGTTCGGGGAGCGTAAAGCGGTCGTTGCGCAACACGGTTACCTCGGTTCCTAATTGCTTCACCAAATGAGCCAAATTATAGGTAAACGAGTCGTAATTGTCTATGATACAGATTTTCATATTGGTGCATTCCTTAAATGGTCATTGTATTCTGAATTGTTTCTCGTGTGACGATTATTCAAATTCACGTTCAGCCATTTCAATGGCTTTGCGCAGGGCACCGAGCTTGTTATTCACCTCTTGCAGCTCATAGTCCTCGTTGCTCTTAGCCACGATGCCTCCACCAGCTTGAAACCAGAGGGTGCCGTTACGGCTCACAAACGTGCGTATGGTGATGGCTTGGTTGAGGTCGCCGTTGATGCCGATAAAGCCCACACAGCCACCGTATGCACCCCGATTGTGTGGTTCTATTTCACTGATGAGTTGCATGGATCTCACTTTAGGGGCACCACTCAACGTGCCGGCAGGAAAGGTGTCAATAAAAGCCTTGATAGGGTCAATTCCATCATCGAGTGTACCGCTCACACGGCTCACCAGGTGAATGACGTGGCTGTAGTACTGCATCTCTTTATAGAATTCCACATTCACGCCGTGGCAGTTGCGCGAGAGATCATTGCGAGCCAGATCCACCAGCATCACGTGTTCGGCATTCTCCTTGGGGTCATCGTGCAGGTATTGTGCATTCAGGGCATCTTGTTGGGGGTCTCCGGTGCGTCGAGTAGTACCGGCAATGGGGTCGATGGTGGCCTTGCGCCCATCAATGCGACAATGGGTCTCGGGCGATGAGCCGAAGATGCGGAACCCGCCAAAGTCGAAGTAGAAGAGGTAGGGCGAGGGATTGATGCTTCGAAGGGCACGGTAGAGCTTGAAGTCGTCTCCCTGGAACTGCTGCACAAACCGGCGCGACAGGACAATCTGGAACACATCTCCCCGTAGGCAATGGGCAATGCCCTTACGAATGTTTGCCTTATGCTCTTCATCGGTAAGTGGCGAGGTTACAGGCCCCACAGCCTTGAAGTCGTAGGCCGTGAAGTTACGGTTATGAATAGCCCGCTGCAAGTAGTCGAGGTGCTCTTCTTCACCCGGGGCCAACATTTCGAGCAACATCATTTCGTTGCGGAAGTCGTTGAAGATGATAAGATAACGGTAGAGGATATAGAGCATATCGGGAGCATCGTTCTTCGGCTCTCGGCTGTCTTTGATAGGAATCTCCTCGAAGTAACGCACGGCATTGAACGAGGTGTAGCCGTAGAGACCGCAGTAATTGCAGTAATCTCCCTCCACACTGAAACGGCTGAGGAAGTCACGCAGGGCATGCTCTACGCGGTAATTCGAGGTAATAGGGTGGCTCTCTCGATGGCCATCGGGGAAACGGAAAAGGGCATTGCCATGGTCAATACCTACTGAGGCCATAGGGCAGAGGCCGATGAACGAGCGGTTGTTCTCGCTGCCATGGTAGTCGGAACTCTCCATGAGCGCGCTTTGCGTAAAAAGATCGCGCACCTTCAGGTAGGTGCTGACAGGCGTATGCAAATCGCCTATCAATGTGCGTGTAGCGGTGATATAATGGTACATAATCATTCTGCGATACTTTAGTATTTCATTGATAAATAAGTGTCCATGTCTTTGTCTCCACGACCTGAGACGGTGAGCACCACCACGTCGGTGGGCTTGAACTGCATCTTGGGCAGAGCTCCCAGGGCGTGGGCACTCTCCAGAGCCGGTATGATACCCTCCAAGCGGGTCAACTCGTAGGCAGCACGTAGGGCTTCATCGTCATTTACAGGGAGAATGATGGCCCGCTTCTGCTTGGCCAGATTGGCGTGCATGGGGCCTATGCCTGGGTAATCCAATCCAGCAGAGATAGAGTAAGGTTCTTCTATCTGCCCGTCTTCGTTCTGTATCACGTAGGTCTTGGCACCGTGGATTATGCCAAGCTTACCCAGGGCGATGGTAGCCGC
Source organism: uncultured Mediterranea sp. (assembly GCA_945879145.1). Lineage (GTDB taxonomy): Bacteria > Bacteroidota > Bacteroidia > Bacteroidales > Bacteroidaceae > Bacteroides. The sequence goes on along the minus strand of CAMCUZ010000011.1, from coordinate 22,470 downwards.
TGTCATGCCACTGTCGATGCCCTTGCCTCCTGCTTCGGCCAGCACAATCTGCACACGCGGATCGTTGACGTAGTGATAGATGGTACCAGCTGCATTACTACCTCCACCCACACAGGCCATTAGGTAATCGGGGCAGTCGCGCCCCTCTTGCTCCAGCAGCTGGCGCTTGATTTCTTGGCTGATGACCGATTGCAGTCGAGCCACCATGTCAGGGTATGGGTGTGGCCCCACGGTGGATCCAATCACGTAATAGGTCTCTTGCGGGTGACAACACCAATCGCGAATAGCCTCGTTAGTGGCATCCTTCAGCGTCATGTTTCCACTGGTCACTGGCACCACAGTGGCACCCAGCATCTTCATCTTCTCTACGTTGACGTGCTGTCGCTCCACGTCGGTCTTGCCCATATAGACTACGCACTCCATATTCATCAGCGCACAGACCGTGGCAGTGGCCACACCGTGCTGTCCAGCACCAGTCTCGGCAATAATGCGTCGCTTGCCCATGCGTTGGGCAAGCAGCACCTGGCCGATGGAGTTGTTGATTTTGTGTGCACCGGTATGGTTAAGGTCTTCACGCTTGAGGTAGATTTTGCAGCCATAGCGCTCGCTGAGCCTTTTAGCCAGGTAGAGCGGAGAGGGTCGCCCCACGTAGTCGCGCAGTAGTTGGTTGAACTCCTGCTGAAAGTCATCACTCTGCATGATGCGCAGGTAGTTCTCACGAAGATTCTCCACACATTGATGGAGAATCTCGGGGATGTAGGCACCGCCAAACTCGCCATAGTAACCTTCGCTGTCCACCAGGAAATCGCGAGGAGCAGCTTCGGCATTTCCCTCAGCATCGTGCCGAACGGCTACTGATGAGGGGTTGTAAAGAGGTTGTTTATCCATAGATGTGGTCATTTAATATTTTGAATTATCTGATTCGTTATTTTGCATTAGCCCTATAGAAAAGGAATGAGCCCTGCCGCAAGTGCGACAGGGCTCATTCCCAGGAGATATCTGATGAATACATACGAGCGCTGCTCCCTTACGACTTTTTGAGTTGTAACGGACGCCACCACCAATATGTATTGTTCATCATTGCATTCATTGTCTTTTCTCTATTAATTCCTTGTATTTAATATCAACTTGTTTTGCCTTTACGACGGTGCAAATGTATTCAGTTTATCGCAAACTCCAAATTAATTTGCCGTTTTTTTTAATTTATGGCCAAAAAAAATTTCATTTTCGTACGAAAAGCCGTATCTTCGCCGAACTTAAAGCCCCAATTAAGGGTTTTATGAAGAGAAGAGAGGAACACACATTCGGCTTTACCTGCTAAGGCCCAATGGGGTGATAACTCCTTCTCCCTCCTCAAATACTAAAGATTGATTTAACAACAAAAAAAAAGAATATAGTATGGATGTAAATGTTCGTTTTTCGGCAGCGTGGATACGCATAGCCACCGCTTTTGCCGTGGGACTTTTATTGGTGCTGTTCCCTGACCAGGCCAGCAACTACTTCGTTATGGCCATCGGCCTAATGTTTACGCTACCCGCGTTGATCAGCTTGGGCATCTTTGTGGCTGGCAAGAAGCATGGCGTCACGTTGCCTATCATGGGCATAGGTAGCCTGCTTTTTGGTCTTTGGCTCATCATCATGCCCGAATTCTTCGCCACGCTGCTCACCTACTTGCTTGGCTTCATTCTGCTGGTTGGTGGAGTACAGCAACTCTCATGGTTGCAGGTTGCCCGTTCATGGAAGCGCGTATCCCCCTATTACTATATCGTACCTGTATTGATACTGGTGGCTGGACTGGTGGCCCTCTTCAACCCGGGAGGCGTGCAGCGCACTGCATTCCTCATTATTGGCGGTGCCAGCCTCTTTTATGCTTTACAAGAATTGGTCAGCCAGTTGCTGCTCCGTAAAAAGGAGGGACAAACCAGTGCAGCGTCATCTGCCTCCACACAGGCTTCGACCAGCACACAGCAGCACGTAGCCTCATCTGATGACGAGGATGATATCGAAGATGCCGAAGTCATAGAAATCAGCAAAGATGTTTGATTCGCTTGTAGAGACAACGCAGACCGTCAGAGTGCATGTTACCGGAAACGGAGTTGCTGCTCTACGGTCTGCTGCAGATTAGCCATCGCCACGTGAGGTCTCAGCAGTTGCTCCATGGGGCGATGGTCGTTAGCGTTGATACACACAACCCGTGAAAAAGCTTGAGCCAAGTGACCTTGCGGATCGTCAATGGCTCCTGACAACAGCCAAACTGGCACACCCGCTGCCTGGCAGCGCTTCATGACGCCATGAGCAACTTTTCCCATCAGCGTCTGCTCGTCCGACTTCCCTTCGCCCGTTATCACCACATCGGCTTCGGCCAGCAGCTGGTCAAAGCCCGCCAAGTCCAATACAATTTCAATACCTGGACGCAGCTCCGCCTTCAGATAGGCCAGCAGTGCATAACCCAAGCCCCCTGCCGCACCTGCACCTGGGTAATAAGCCAGTTCTGGAACAGCTACACCAGCCTGCTCCGTACGATGAGCAAAGAGCCTCAGTTGCCGATCCAGTTCCTCCACCTGCTTAGGGGTTGCTCCTTTCTGAGGTGCAAAGACGTAGGCTGCACCATGTGGGCCGTAGAGCGGATTATCCACATCACAGGCCACCATCACTCGGCACCTCTGCTGTACCCATCCACCCTCTTCTAAAGCTTGAAGCATCCCTTGTCCAGCATCGCAGGTGGCACTACCACCAATACCCATCACGATGCACTCACACCCACGCCTTAAGGCATCCACCATCATCTCCCCCACCCCGTATGTAGTAGTCCGCAGCGGGTTCCTCCTCTCCTGAGGTACCAGTGTAAGGCCACTTGCTGCTGCCATCTCCATATAGGCCGTCCGCCCATCGGTTGAACAGGCATAACAAGCCTCAACGGGCTCCATCAGCGGACCGTGAACCTTCACCTTCATCTGGCGTAGAGGCAACAACTGCTCCACACAGCTTACCAGTCCCTCGCCTCCGTCACTTAGCGGAAGTTCCACGATTCGCTCACCAGGGCATGCCGCAACGGCCCCCAAGCATGCCGCACGGCAGGCCTCTTGTGCCGACAAGCATCCCTTGAATGAATCAAAAGCAAGTAGAATCATCTATCTATATTATACTAAGGAATAGTTGCTGCAAAAATAGTGAAAAGCAGCGAACCACCCAAACATCCCTCTTCATTATTACGATTGGTTCACCACCACATGGGCTGCATGCTGACATTCCACCGCCACTCACCTCAATTGACATAGCTGTGCAAGCCAGTCATGAAATAGTTACAACCAAAGTAAGTAATCAGTACGGAGAGAAAAGCGAGGAGCATAAAGAGATGGAAATACTTGGGCTGCTGCAGCCAACGAAGACGACGAGAGTGGAAAGGTAGCGCGTAGAGCATGAAGGTAATCAGTGCCCACACCTCCTTGGAGTCCCAGGCCCAGTAGCGCCCCCACGACTGGTTGGCCCAGACGGCACCCATGAAGATGCCTATCCCCAGCAGCCCTTCGGCCGGACGAAGCAAGCGCAGGCTCTGTCGCAGCAGTGCCTCACGACGCAACGGCATACAGAGTGCCATGGCTCCGTTCACACCGAGAAAGGCAAATAGGGTATAGGCCAAGACAATAAAGGATACATGGATGCCCAGCCATGCCGACCGCAGCACGGGTAGCAAGGGTGTACTTTCGGCATAGCACTGCAACCCCACGCCGGCAATCAACGCCAACAAGCCAAACGCCACATATCGTTTGAGCAGGAACAACAGTACCACGACAAACCAGATGTAGCCCAGATAGGTTACACCGATGCCCCACGGGTCGTAGTTTACGCTAAGCCAACTGATTTGACTGGCTTCGTCGTAGGAATAGGGAGTGAAGCGATAACCTTGAATGGTAGTGACCCGGTTCATTGATACCGAGAGAGGTATCGAATCGGCATGCAAATGAGTGATATAGTCGGCATGGTGGGTAGTTCCAGGATCGCACACCACCTGCAGACTATCAAGTTGGAGCGTGAAGGGCAGCGGCATGATGCGGTGATGCTCTGTATCGAGAAAACGGTTCACCGACAACTCAGGTTGAAGATAGACCACCCCTCGACGTGAAGTGGATGCGGTTAGCCCTGCCCCCAACAGCATGAAGAAGAAGGAGAAATGGAGATGGGCCACGGCGCGGCGACAGCTACGCACGGCTAGCAGAAGGGCACCTGCCAAAGCAGCCCACCAAAGCATAAACCACCATGCACCATAAATCAACGCAGACACCGTATGCTCTCCCACCGCTGAGGCGATAAAGGTGGAAGCTACAAGCAACAAGATCATCCCCACATAGAGCAGCCATACCAAGCGCACCAACTGCTTGGAGCCAAACGGGAAACGCGAGAAAAGGCTCAGCATAGCGAGACGCATTAAAAGGGTGGATACAACGGATTATCAACCCGCTTCACCGCTATACACTCCATCTCAATGAGCCACCCAGGGCGGCAGACGGGAGCCCAAAGGATGAGTTTAGGCACAGCAGGAAAACGCTCCTGAAAAAGGGCACGAACCTGCTGCGCATCGGCTGGATCGCGAAGATAGATGAGCATCTGCTGTACATCGTTGAAGCTACACGCCGCCTCGGTGAGTAGCGCCTCGACATTCTCACACATCCGTTCGGTCTGCTTGCGGATATCACCAGGATGCACCACCTCGCCCTTGTTGTTGATGCTTGCCGTGCCCGAAATAAATACGTGGCGACGATCGCCATACTCCACGTAACTGCCCCGCTCGAAACTGACGCCATACTCAGAGGTGGGATTCAAATGGGTAGGAGCATAGAGGTGGCACACCTGCCCAGGCACAAGGCCTAGCACAGCATAAGTATCAAAGAGCACCTTGATGGCAGCATCACCAGTCGAACCATTAATCCCCGTACTGGCAATGAAATGGGTCTTCGGGGTGAGCTGCTGGGTGGCGAACACCTCGTTACGCGCCTTCACCACACCGGCATAGTTGGTATCTACATCGTGAACGAAAATCCAAGTGCGGATACAATGGTCGGCCAATCGCCCTCCTTGCTCCATCAACTGCATGATGTACTCCTGAAAGAGCAGCCTCATCTGGTACTCTGCTTGCACTGCCCGACTCACGGCACCTCCACCCCATAAATGGCGGTAAGCACCGTGGGTGGTTGCGGACAAGCCACTGGGCAGCATCTGCGTAACAGCCCCCTCAATGAGATAGACCCAGAGCGCTACCTTGGTACCATCGAGCGGTGGTTGCTGAACGATGGAGGTGGCACAGGCCAAATTCTCAGGCAAGGCGGCCAACAACGTCCCCTTTTGATTGGCTGCATCGCTCAAGAAGAAGCGTTTGAAGACGGCTTGAAAACCTTGCAAAGGGCCCTGCAACAAGGCTTCGTACACATTGAGCAGCGTATGGAGCTGTTCGCAGTAGGTAGCACTGGCATCCGAGGGATGGAGTATCAGTTGCACCTCGCGCTCTCCGCCCACAGCCGTAAAGCAAGCCTGCTCCACGCGGCAACCGGCAACGAGTGATTCACTATATATTGTTTCTTTATTCATCACAAATAGTTATTTATTCCATTAAGTTCTTATCCCATGCTACTCACTTGCCCCAGCATCAATCCAATCGTTAATGAGCGTGAGCAAAAGCGTCTTCTTTTTTGCATCGAGCAGGTCGGTGTGACTATGTTGCACCAACCCCTCCTTACTCAGCACTTGAGGTAGCATACTTGCCGAAGCCTCTCCAGGAGCGACCAAGAGCATCTCTTTGTTCACCTTGGATGGCTGCCCCACCAAGGCTTGATAGCTCGCCCCCTCGGTAAGGAACAGGTCACGAGCCGCTCGACCATTGGCACCATGACAGGCCACACACGAAGTGTTGAACACCTCACGCTGCAGGGTAGTAAACAGGCCTACATCGAGCATGCCTACATCGAAGAGGGTCGTCTGGGCAGAGGCTTGCAGCGACTCGGTAGTCATCTTAGCAAAAGTGACCACCCGCTTACGCAACCGATTGGTGACACAGAGTTCCAACTGAGTGACCTCCTCCTTAATGCCACTCAATATGACCTCAACGTCGGCACTGCTGCCTGGAGCGATGACCTTGGAGAGTATGGCGTAGTCGCTTTCGTCCGAAAAGCCAGCTATACAAACCGTATAGTTCTCGGGCCAGCTCGCTAATCCTTTCAAATGTCCAGAGAGCTTGACTGATAGTCCCTCTTGCGGGAGCACCACCTCTTTGGGGTAAATGCGTCCATCGTCGCACGAGTAACAAGCCACAAAGATAGAGAAAAATATGAAGTGTAGAATGATATTCTTCATCGAACCCTGATTTTTTATCCGTTAGAATGTGTATTGCAGCAGTAGCGTTCCACTGTGAGTGGCCAGGCCGAGGTTGTCGTTGTCTCTGTCGAGCTGCGTAGCATGGCCACTACGAGCAATATACTGGTACATGGCCTGCAACTTCAAATTGCACTGCTTGAAAAAGTAGTTGAACCCTACGGCAGGCATATTGAGCAAACCGTCTTTGCCTGTACCGTTGCGGTTGAACAGGTCGTATCGCAGTGCTGCCTGTAGCCGAGGTGTGACGAAACAGCCCCCTTGCAGGTAGCCACCCAGGAAGTCGTAACTCTGATTGATTTTCTGCCGCTTGGTGAAGCCCACATGGAGCCAATAGGCCTCGGCTGCCAGGTAAAGCCGGTGGTGCAGCCAGGCAAACTCTGCTCCTACTCGGGTATCGTTGGTGCTTTCGTTCTCGCTTTCCACATTGAGCGAAGCCGAAAGGCCGAAGAGCAGCTTCTCTTCGTTGAGTCGGTTGGGATTGCCTTGCGTGGAGGGCATCACCCCCTTTGGCATGTAGGTGAATCGCCCGGCATAGAGCAGCGAAGGGATATGCCAATCATCGCTGAAGGTCTTCGACGAGGTGTTGACGTTAATGCCAGTACCATTGAAGATACCGAACTGATAACCCCAGCGGCCACCCAGCAGACCGTGCAGCTCAACACCAAGGTCAAATCCTGTACCGATCTGAGGGGTGACGGCATTCAAGGAGTAGGGCAAAATGACGCTACTAGTTAGCGATACGGGCAGCTGAGGGAACAACGTCTCGCCCAAAGTAGTGAGGTAAGCGTGAGTGAAGGGGGTCTTGAACTTTCCTGCGCGTAGTTGGAGTTCGGGTCGCAACTGCAGGTCGAACCAAGCCTGCTGCAGCAACGCTCCCCCACTGGCAGCAGCATTGAGTGAGAGGTTGAAAGCCACCTTACCAAACGCCTTGCCGGTAAATCCCAGCACGGCATAGGGAATGGAGAAGCCCGAGTTGGCGATGTTGTCTTGATTATAGGCCTTGTCGAGCCCTTCGTCATCATACCAATTCAGATTCAGACCCGTCTGCACTAGCATATAGGGCTTAAACAGAAAGTCGCCCTTCTTGGATGCAATCGTAAAGCCCTCTCGCCCAGCGAGGGAGACGATGCCATTGACCGTCTCTTCCTCCTGCTGGGCAAAGAGGGGCAAGAAACTACATAACAAGAGCGTAAAGAGAAAAAAATGTTTCATTTGATTTGATGTTTTTACAATGATTCGAGGAAAGTAATGAGTGCTTCGCGGTCACTTTGAGGCAGCTGCATGAAGAGTTGTTTAGATGCTTCGGCCTCTCCCCCATGCCACAAGATGGCCTCTTTCAGATTACGCGCTCTGCCGTCGTGAAGGAAATAGGTATGCCCATTGACGGTTTCTTGCAGTCCGATACCCCAGAGCGGTGTGGTGCGCCATTCGTTACCACGGGCCAAGCCACTGACGTAGTTGTCATTGAGTCCTACCCCCATAATCTCTGACCCCATATCATGAAGCAAGTAGTCGGAATAGGGATGAACAGTCTGATTACCCAGCCAGGGGAGACGTGTGCCAAGCAGCAAGGTGCTGCCCTGCGGACGGGTATGGAGCGTGGTGACATGACAGAGGTGACACTTAGCTGCAAAGAACTGCTGCTCACCCCGTTTGACCTGCTCGTTGTTAACATGCCTACGGGCAGGGACCCCTAATGACTGCAGGTAGAGGTCCACATCCTCCATATCTTCTGAAGAGATGTCAAGCTGATCATAGCTCAATCCCATCATGCTGCCCTGATCCATCTGCTGCTGGCCCTCACAGATTTCTTCCGGGTAGCGGCTGTTGGTCACTCCCATATCGCTGCTGAAGCCAAGTTCTACGGTCAGGTCGGCATGTTGCGCCTTGTTACCACTGAGGCCCAGCTGACGCACACCTCGCTCGGTTATGTAGTTGGCCCGACCGCTGATGCCATATTCAGGATAGTTGCTCTTGGCTGCCAAGGCCTCAATCTCCTTGGTGTCGAGCGCCATCATCTGCCCCAGCCCCACGTGGCGGAGCGGAATGCGCACCGAACAGAAGAGGTCGTTGGGTGAGATGGAGTCGGCATCCCATTCGGTGATAGTATAGGTAGGATAGCAGAGTTCGTAAGGCTCCCCATCAGGGAATTCATACTGCCCATAGTGCCACTCCACCTTGAGCTTACCTTCGGGTTTCACCCCGTAGATGGCTTGGTCGTGCAGCACCCGGCCGTAGTTCTGAAAGAAGGCCCCATTCTTACGAGTGATATAGACCAGCATGGCTGAGAAACCCGTGCTGCCGCTACCGCCTTCAGACCAGAGTGCAGGCTTGGTACGACCTGCATTGCGGTGGCAACTACCACAAGAGTAGCCTGCATAGACGGGCCCCAGACCTCCCCCCAGTCCGTTGCTGCTGGTGCGTACATCGTCATAGAGGCCATCGCCATTAAGAAAACGGCTCTTGTAGATGCCATTCAGCCACGAGGCATCGGTATCGTAGGCAAAGGTGGATTGAGTAAAGATGGTGGAGGTACCTGCTGAGAGGGCGTAGCCCGACGGCACGTAGAGGTCATCGGCAGCGATTCCCTTCTCCTGGCAAGCTGCCAGGGAAAGGAATACCATGCAAGACAACAGCTGTCGTATAAGTAAGGTACGACTAAACATAGGTACAAAGGGGATTAAATCTTATGTGACTTAAAGCGTTGGGCATAACTCTCACCACCCTTGTAGCTCGTAAACCAATAGTCATAGAGATCGGAAGCATCTTGCTGCAACAGATAGGCCACCTGTACCATATAGTTGGCCCAGCTACGGGCATTATCGGTGGTATAGACCATATCGGCAGCATCATTAGAGTCTGCAGTATCGCTCAATGTACGAGGTACGCCATTGCGGAAGGCCAGGAACTCCAGCGTGTGGAAGCCGCGCACCTCTTGCTTGGCACTGATTGCATCATCGCTATCTCCATCGCTCCAATCCAGGTTATCAAAGTCACCAGAATTGAGGATGCGAACGATGGCATCTTGGTCGAGTGGCCAGCTGTCCATGTTGGGGTCAAGCCCTTCGTTATCCACGGGACCGAAGAGGAAGGCTTCGCTCGTCTCCCAAGGTACACGAGCTGCCATCCAAGCATCACATACCGCATCGAAGGCGGCATCGCTCGGCGATTCCAGAAAAGCCCTGGTAGCTTGATAAAGCAAGGTGTTTTTCTGCTTCAGTTCAGCATAGGTAGGGAGCACCACATCATCTACATACGAAGAGACAATGGGGTCAAGCACCTCGTCCTGATTGACGGCTTCAGTCTGTTCTATATAGCTCTTAAGCTGCGTAAGCACCTCTACCAAGTCGGCACAGCGTTGCTGCGCTACACGGGCCTCGCTATTTCCGATATTGTTTCGGAAGGGTTGTGGGATGTCGAGAATCGCCTCGATAGCATCAGCAATGGCATCACGTACCGAAGCATCGAGCGTGGCATTGTGCTTGGCTATCAGAGCGGCCAACGAATAGGTACCCACCTCACCATTACGCGTACCGAAATAGGCATTGCGAATGGAGTAGATGTTGTTGCTGTAGTCCTCACGCGAATGCCAGCTGTACCACGACTCTACAGCATAGAGCGCCTCGGTTTTCAGTCCGGCATTCCATTTGTCGAGGGGGTCACCTATTTTGGTTTCACCCACCTCGGTAGCGATGTCGGTGCAGCCATCAATCAACTGCTCAATGCAGATAAACGACTCTCCAGCTGCTGCCTGTTGCATTGTCTCACCCCTATCCTCGCTGCAAGCGGCCAGCGTAAATACCAGCCCCATCATCAGGGCCGATTGCATCAACTTAAACTGTTTCATTTTTACTTCTATTATATGATACGTTATTAAAAAAATTGTTGGAATTCAGCATAAATAAAGTTATTTCTTGAAGAACCACCCCACGAAGGCCACACCTAAAGCAAACTCATTCTCGCTGTTGTACTTGGTGGTGCCAAAGAGTCGCCGAGTACCAATCTGACGGGTGGTGTAGTCAGCCTTTACCACCAGGTTGGGCAGCGGGTACCAGTTGAGTCCAGCCGTCCACTTGCTCACCTGACAGCGTGCATCCATCGTCTGCATCGCCTCGCCCCCTTCTTGAGAATTGTAATAATCGTAACGAACAAAAGGATAGAGCGTAGGGAGTGGCATCTGGGGCAGCAGGGTACGCAGGTTACAACCCAGCTCGGCACCGTAGCTCAGGGCATTGGGAGCCACCTTACGCATCGAGCCACTATGATAACTGTTGCCCGAATTGCTGACGTTTACACTGCCTATTGCATTGGCATTCTGCAAGTTTCCATAAATAAGATGGCCTCTCGCTGTAAGATAGCGATTCTTGTACTGTCCGTCAGCAGCAAGGATTGTGAGCGCCGATGCACCTACCGAAGAGTACTTGTAGGGTTTGTCTGCATTGTGGGTTACGTCTGCACAGTAATAAGCCGACAAGCCTAAGCGCAGCCCTTTCACCCCCAGGTAATCCACGCGCCCCACATAGGCCGGCGAGGAGAAGCAGTCCTCCTCAAAGAGTCCCTGCTTGCCGTCACTCACCCAGTTGTCGCGACCAAAGCCATCAGGGTTGAGTCCTGCCACAATCATCAACTGATAATTGAAGCGCCCCGCTCCATGACCAATGGAACCAAACAGCTCAACCCCCGTCTCGTGCCAGGTAGAGGGCAGGATGGTGGTCTCCCCCTCTGGACGTGAGGTACCAAAGAAGTGAATCGGCTCGTGGTGTGCATTGGTCAAGCCCACAGGCACAATCAGATGCCCCACGCGAATGTTCAACTCGGGAAGGATGAGCCGCGTGATATGAAACTGCTCCACAGCCACCTCGCCACCCTGCTCCATCTCCGTTTCATACTCCCCGTTCTCCGAACTCTCCAGCTCTTTCTCCAAGCCTACGCCACCCGACTCCAACTCAATCTCAGCCCCAAGAAGCCATTTGGAGTTGAAGCGGTAGTCGAAAGCTAACACGAAGCGAGGGATGGAAATCGTGTTGCGGTGCTCACGGCTGTTTCCATAGCTCGTTCCACTGAAGCGGTTCTTACCATAATCCATAAACTTTGATACAACCTCACCATATCCGCCAAAGCGGAACTGCTGATACCCATCGGGTGCTACCGTCAGCGTATCTTGACCTGTGGAGGCATGGAGCCCCATCATTTGAAACAGAGATACAAGAAGAATCGGCATCGTTCTTCGAAGTGTTATTCTATCCATTATTTAGCAAATTTTGTTGAAAAACGACGCAAAGGTAGGGCACCCACAGCACCAGGACAATACCTAAAATGAATGATATTTATCGAATACCTACTTTTAGTGATTGCAAAAATGGACGAAAAAGCCGAATTTTGCAGCGAGTTTAATAACGAAAAGCATTGGAACAATGAAGCACTTGAAACAATACGAAGCCAAGGACAAGATGATTGCGCTGATACGCGACAATTACAACGTACTGCAGAGCCTCGGCAGCTTCGGTATCAATCTTGGCTTTGGCGACAAGACGGTGGAAGAGGTGTGTAAGGAACATGAGGTGGATACCTGCACCTTTCTGGCTATCGTGAATTATACCGTCAACGGTGAGCTGGACCAAGGCGAGAATGAGCCTCTCTCCGTACCAACACTAATGAAGTACCTGCAAGCCAGTCACAATTACTTTCTAGGCTTCCAGCTCCCCTCCACGCGTCAAGAGTTGGCCGAAGCACTCAACACGCAAAACAGTTCTAGCAAACAGGGCAATGTGGAGAGCTTAATTCTCAAGCTGTACGACAACTATGCACGGGCCATCACCCTGCACATGCGCTACGAGGAGAAGATGGTCTTTCCCTACGTCGAAGGCTTGCTGAAAGGGATTGCGTCAGGCAAATACAACGTGGACACCTACTCTAAGCACCACGGTCAGGAGAGTGAGCGACTGCGCGAACTGAAGGGCATCTTGATTCGCTACCTCCCCGGCAACGAGCTCCACAGCCAGAAACTGCTGGCCGTGCTCTACCGCATCTACAACAATGAGGACTGGCTCCGCCTGCATGCCGAGGTGGAGGAGCGCTTTTTCATGCCGGCCATCCGCCTACTGGAGCAGCAGCTCATGAAGGAGAACATAACAGCCAAAATCAACTCGATGGTTCATGCAGGGGCCACACCCGAGAGCAACAACGACCAACTGAGTGAACGAGAAAAGGAGGTGATTGTAGCCCTGGTGCAGGGGATGAGCAACAAGGAGATTGCCGCTCATCTGCACATTTCGCTCAACACCGCCCTCACCCATCGCCGCAACATAGCTGCCAAACTGCAGATCCACAGCCCCGCAGGTCTCACTATCTATGCCATCGTCAACAAGTTGATTGACCTTGACGACCTGACCACGTAAGGGCGAAGGCTTTAACGACATATCATTCACATGCAGTGCCGTTATCTACAGCCACGATGAGCGTACGTTGCGATGGTCAGTGCTACACGTAGGTGGATGAGGGCCCCACAACCTTAGCGCATTTCGGCTGAAGCTATTATAGAAAAGAGTGAATGAGATAAAATAGTACCGGTACAAGAAGAGAGGGCAAGAGGTTTACCGTCTTGCAATCCTTGATGCCTAGAATGGAAAGGCCTGAGCTGACAATCAGCACACCGCCCACGATACTCAACTCCACGCGCATCGGTTCGGGCATAGCGGCACTGAAGCAGACCGCGATCAGATAGAAAAAGCTCTGCCAACAAAACAGGATCGGTGCAGCCAGCAACATGATCCAGCCATACGATGCTGCCAGTACTGCCGACGTCACCAGGTCGAGCGTGGCATTGGTATAGAGATAGGTATTGCCCGGCTCATCAAAAGCCCAACCGGCCGAAGGCGAGAGTGCGGCCAAAACAGGCCCCACAATGGCAAAGGTGCCGATACAGTAGAGCAGACAGCCCGTAACGAGGCCCTGCAGCTGGTTACTGCTCTCTCCCTTCCCCTTGAAGCGCTGGCGCTCATTGAGGCGACTATTCCAGCGATCGATGCATCCAGTCAGGTCGAGCCAAGTGCCCACCACACCCCCAATGGCTATACTCAAAATAAAGAGCACGGGGTATTCACTCTTCGCCATATTGGGTAGCGAGGCATTCACGCCCAGCACCAAACAGCAAAGTCCCAGTCCATTGAAGAGCGCCTGTTTATAACGCTCACCGATACCCGTGCGAACCAGCGCACCGAAAGCACCTCCTATTAATATAGTAGCCGTATTGAGTATAGTACCTAACATAAAGACAACTTCATTCTGAAAAAATGGCTATTCTTCTACAATTTGACTGCAAAAATACAGCAAGATTTCGGAAAAGCAAGGCGAACAACAGAAAAATAAAAGGCGCAAGTTGCATCCACGTTAAATCATCCTAAACATAAGCACAAGGGATTAAACTTTCTGCCGTCTCAGGCATCTTAATGATGCATTCACCAAATGCACAATATTCACTTATAATTATTCAGTATCTTATGAAGAAAATTGCACTTTTTGCCTTTGTAGTCCTGATGGGCACAGGCAGCGTATTCGCACAGCGCGAAGGAGGACGTCAACGAATGACAGTAGAACAGACTGTGGCTGGAATGACCAAAGAACTTAATCTCACCGCTGAACAGCAGAAACAGGTTACAGCCATCTACACCGAATTTGAGAACAAGCGGAAAGCCAACAACAACGCCCGCCCCTCGCGAGAGCAGATGCAGGCTGAGCGCGAGGCGCTCGACAAGCAGGTAACAGCCGTGCTAACCGATGAACAGAAGAAGAAGTACGAACAGCTGAAACAGACCCGCAGAGGTGGTGGCAGACGCTAAAATCCTGCATCCGATAGGGTTACAAGGTCTGTAATCTGCTTGTAACAGCTTAGAAAGCGTATTGTAGCAGCACTGCCATCTTCTCGTCATACACATGTCCGACCTTTGCCGCCGGAAACAAAAGATTAATGTGTATGAGTATTCGATTTGATTTAGGCAAAGTCCTCTTCCTCGTGCTGTTGCTTACGCTTACGACGATGGCAGCCCTGGCAGATAACGTAAAAGGGCAAATCACCGACCAGCAAACTGGCGAACCCTTGCCGGGAGCCACCGTACAGGTAGAGGGTACAACTGTTGGAGCCGTGGCCGATGCCGACGGCTACTACACCCTGCAACTGCAACGGGGCACCTACAACCTCACCGTAAGTTACATTGGTTACCGCCAGCAACTGCTCAAAGGAGTGAAGGTGGCGGGCAACGTCACCTTCAACATCGCCCTCGAGGTAGATGCGCAATCACTGGGCGAGGTGAAAGTCACCGCCATGGCGCGTCGCAACACCGAGGCCGCTGTGATGGAGGCTGCACGCCTCAGCGATCAGGTGGTGAACAACATCTCCGCGCAAGAGATTAAACGTACGCAAGACAACAACGCCAGCGAGGTGATTCGCCGCATACCAGGCGTAAGCCTGATTGAGGAGAAGTTCGTAATGGTGCGCGGATTGTCGCAACGTTATAATAATGTATGGATCAACGGCGGGGCCGTGCCCAGCAGCGAGGCCGACTCGCGTGCCTTCTCGTTCGATATCATCCCGAGCAGTCAGATTGATAACCTCACTATCGTGAAGTCACCCAGTGCGGAGTATCCCTCCGACTTTACGGGTGGCTTCATTCAAATTAACACCAAAGAGATTCCTGCAGAAAACACCCTCTCACTCTCCATAGGAGGCAACTGGAATGATGCCTCTGCCTTCCAGCAGTTCAAACAGGCTACGCTCAGCAGCCACTATGTCAGCCAACAGCTGAAGGGTGATGCCACAAGTGGAGCCATCAACCTGCTGGACAATGGATTCTGCAACGACTGGCATGTGAAGAGTCGCCACCCATACGGTGACCTGAAGTTGGGTGCCGACTGGGGAGCCCGCTGGCTGCTGGGAGAAGCACTAATGGGGCTGGTAGGTGCCGTGAACTACACCAATGAGACACGCTCCTATAAAGAGATGACCAACAATCTCTTCGGTGTCTATGACACAGCCAACGACCGCAGCAACTACCTGCGCCGATCCACCGACAACCAGTACAACCACAACCAGCGCCTCGGGGCAATGCTCAACCTGGCCCTGCTCACTGCTTCGGGTAACCACAAGGTTGAGTTGAAGAACATCTTCAATCGCCTACTGACCGAGCGATACACCGACCGAACGGGCGTGAATGCACAGTCAGACAATGAGATAGGTGCAGAATATTACTATCGCAGCCGTACCACCTTCAACACACAGCTTACCGGTAAACATACGCTCGACAGCGACCAACTAGAATGGAGCGCCAGCTATGCCTACGCCAATCGCCGTATGCCCGACCGCCGACGCTACACTATCGACGATGCGCTAGAGCAGGGCACGATGATGCTCACAGCAGGTAACGAAATCAACCGCGAATATACGCAGCTCGATGAACACATCGTATCGGCCAACGTCAACGAGAAGCACACCTTCAACTTTGGGCACTTCGAACCCACACTGAAAATAGGAGCATACGGTGAATACCGCTCGCGCGACTACCGCACACGGCAGTTCATCTACAACTGGAACATGGAGCACAATACCCTGCCTAATGGGTTCCGCCAAATGGAAATGACCGAGTTGCTCTCCAACGAAGCATACTTTGGCAACGACAACCTCCATCTGTTGGAGGAGGCCTGCATGCGCAACAACTACAGCGGACGCTACGCCTTAGGGGCTGGTTATCTGACCGCAGCACTCCCCATGGGCAAACTTAACATCCTTGCAGGCGTACGCTATGAGTTCAACCAAATGGAACTGATCACCAACAGCCGCGATGATGTAGAAAGCCCACAGAGTCGCTTCTACCGTACCCGCGACCTCTTCCCCTCACTCAACACCACCTATAAACTAAGCGAGAAACAGCAACTGCGTTTGGCCTACGGCAAGTCGATCAACCGCCCCGAGTTCCGCGAACTCTCCCCATCGGTTTACTACGATTTCGACCTGGCTTCGCACGTGCAGGGTAATGTCAACCTCAACTCCTGCACCGTACATAACATTGACCTGCGCTACGAACTTTACCCCTCGCGCGGTGAACAGATTACCCTAGCAGGATTCTATAAGCGCTTCAAAAACCCCATCGAGTGGACCTACACCGTAGCTGGAGGAACAAGTCTGATTTACTCTTACGAGAATGCACAGAGTGCTGACAACTTCGGTGTGGAACTTGATATCCGCAAAGATCTCAGCTTCATCGGATTGCGCAACTTCTCCCTCTCGTTCAATGGTACGCTCATTCATTCGCGCGTCAACTTCCCAGCCGGTTCGCGCAACGAGAACCGCCCCATGCAGGGCCAGTCGCCCTACCTCATCAACACGGGCCTCTTCTACAAGAATGAGCGACAGCAACTCAACATCACCCTACTCTACAACCGTATCGGTAAGCGCATCATCGGTGTAGGTCGCAGCGAAGGCAGCAGCGGAAGCGAGGAAAATGCCCGCGTGCCCGACAGCTACGAGATGCCACGCGACGTGTTCGACCTGACCCTCTCCAAGCGATTCGGCGAGCACCTGGAAATCAAGGCCAACGTACGCGACCTGCTAGCACAGAAAGTAAGCTACAAACAGTTTGCCGAAGTGCCCTCTGCCAATGGTACCACTCGCGAGGTGGAGCAGATAACCCGTCAATACAAACCCGGCCGCAACTTCGGACTGAGTGCAACATACAGCTTTTGAAAAAGTTTGTATTGAAGATGAAGAATGAACTGAATAGAATAAATGAATAACTATTAACTGGTAGCTCGTAACTTGGTAACAGGGCTCGTAGCTACCCAAAAACAGAAAAAAGATGAAAAAACTAACATTCGCAAGCCTTCTGGTGCTTGCAACCTGCATGACCGCATGCAGCAGTGATGACGACCCCGTGAACAACCCCGATGCCACGGATGAAAAGTACAATTGGGGTACTGACAATGGATTGAAGTCATGCGACCATATCCTCTTCAGTGAGGTGGACAACAGCGAAAAAGCTGATGGTACACAAATAGGTAACGGTGATGCAGAATTTGTATTCACCGGCAAGCAGACCCTCAAGAAGGGTACCTACCTCCTCAAGGGATGGGTCTATATCGCCAACGGCGCTGAACTGACCATCGAACCGGGTAGTGTGATCAAGGGTGATAAGCAGACCAAGGCTTCGCTCATTTGCGAACGGGGCGGTAAGCTCATCGCAAAGGGCTCAGACAAGGAGCCTATCGTATTTACCTCTGAAGAGGCTGCCGGCAACCGCAAGCCAGGTGACTGGGGTGGTATCATCCTCTGTGGTAAGGCCAAGAACAACCAGACAGAGATGCAGATTGAGGGTGGTCCACGCACCAAGCACGGTGGCGATGACGACGCTGACAACTCGGGCATACTGAGCTATGTACGTATTGAGTTTGCTGGTTACCCCTTCCAGACTGACCAAGAAATTAACGGTTTGACGCTTGGTTCCGTAGGCAGTGGCACGCAGATTGACCACGTGCAGATCTCCTATTCAAACGACGACTCCTTCGAGTGGTTTGGCGGCACGGTAAATTGCAAGTACCTCGTAGCCTTCCATGGTTGGGACGATGACTTCGATACCGACAACGGTTTCAGCGGGGCTGTACAGTATGGTCTGGTCGTTCGTAATGCAAAAATTGCCGACAAGTCGCAGAGCAACGGCTTTGAGAGCGACAACAACGCCAGCGGTTCCGACGTATCGCCTTACACGAACGCTACCTTCTCCAACATCACCATCATTGGTCCCAAGCTGCAAAGCGGCGTGACCTTTGAGAACACGACCGACTTCATCACTGGCGGCCAAATGAACCCCAACAACGGCTCTGCCCTTGGCAAGTTCCAGTCTGCCATGCAGATCCGTCGCAGCTCACGCCTCAACATTATCAATTCAGTTGCTGCTGGATGGCCCATCGGTCTGATTATCGACGGAGAGAAGGGTGATACCCCTAAACAAGCCCAAGCCGGCACTATCCGTTTCCACAACAACGTCTTCGCTGGTATGGACATCATCGGCTCAGATGCCAATAAGGTATATGACGACGTGCTCTACGATGCGGTAAATCAAATCGTGCTTGATGACACCCAGAACTCCTACTCAAACACCTTCTTCTTCCAGGAGGCACTGAAGAACAAAGCCTTCGATGATGCAGCAGCTCTGGGACTTACTGATGCCTCTAGCGTAGGCTCACCCTTTATGCCCAACGCACAGAGTCCTCTGCTCACACTGGCCTCGTTCGATGGCGAGAACAACACCTGGTTTGACAAGGTAAGTTATGTCGGAGCTTTCAATGCCACGGACAACTGGCTGACTGGATGGACCAACTTCGATCCACAAAACACACAATATTGATCCTACTAAGGGAGAAATGGCTTGATAAAAAACTCGATAAAGAAAAAATCCACTTAGGATTTGGAAATCTCAAAAAGATGCTTTACCTTTGCACCCGCAAAATACGGGAGTAGCTCAGTTGGTAGAGCACCGGTCTCCAAAACCGGGTGTCGGGAGTTCGAGCCTCTCCTCCCGTGCAGGGCGTGAAGATTTGGCCTCGGCTTTTTATAAGGTCGGGGTCATTTTTTTTGCCCTACTTTGCCCTCTATCACTGACAAAATAGGAGCCTTGCAAGCTGTTTTCTTACGAATAATCACTTTTATTTGATTTTTTTCTTCGATTTGTTTGCAGATAATAAAATTCCATATACCTTTGCAGCGTTTTTAAAAGAAAAGACAACGTGAATAGGTAAAGTAAACAAAGGAAAAAGCTGTATGAAACTACATACCTCTTATATTATTCGTAACCTAATCGTCGTGCTAAACGTCGTGATTCTCGTCGTGGTCGTGGGACCTTGTGCGTGAGAAAGGTGGTATGTATGTCTGACGATACTTCTTCCGGTAGTTAAATTAGGATATTGGCCTTTCTCAAGCTGTTTGAGGAAGGCTTTTTAATTGAAAATAAAGAGACGATGAAACACAAGTTACGCAGTGCTGTATGCACAGAAGGTCGCCGCATGGCGGGAGCCCGCGCCCTTTGGGTGGCCAACGGAATGAAACGCGAGCAGTTTGGCAAGCCCATCATTGCCATTGTCAACTCCTTCACCCAGTTCGTACCGGGCCATACCCACCTGCATGAAGCAGGACAGATTGTGAAGGCTGAAATTGAGCGCATGGGATGCTATGCCGCAGAATTCAACACCATTGCTATCGACGACGGCATCGCCATGGGACACGATGGCATGCTCTACTCCCTGCCCAGCCGCGACATCATTGCCGACTCCGTGGAGTACATGTGCAACGCCCACAAAGCCGATGCCATGATTTGCATCTCCAACTGCGACAAAATCACCCCAGGCATGCTCATGGCTGCCATGCGACTCAACATACCCGCCGTCTTCGTCTCCGGCGGACCCATGGAAGCCGGCAAGTGGAAGGGCGAAAACCTCGACCTGATTGCTGCCATGGTGAAGGGAGCCGACAAGAGCGTGAGCGACGAGGAGCTGGCTGAAATCGAAAACCGTGCCTGCCCTGGCTGCGGCTGCTGCTCGGGCATGTTCACCGCCAACTCTATGAACTCTCTGACCGAAGCCATCGGCCTTTCATTGCCTGGCAACGGCACCATTCTGGCCACCCATGTCAATCGCCGCGAACTGATGAAACAGGCTGCACGGCAGATTGTAAAGAACGCTCTGGCCTACTACGAAGAGGGCGACGAAAGCGTACTGCCCCGCAGCATCGCTACCCGTGAGGCCTTCCTCAACGCCATGTCGCTCGACATCGCCATGGGCGGTAGCACCAACACCATCCTCCACCTGCTGGCTGTAGCCCAGGAGGCAGGCGCAGACTTCACCATGAAGGATATCGATGCCCTCAGCCGCAAGGTGCCCTGTCTCTGCAAGCTGGCCCCCAACACGCAGAAGTACAGCGTGCAGGAGTGCGGACGTGCTGGAGGTATCCTTGGCATCCTTGGCGAACTGGCCAAGGGCGGACTGCTCCACCTGGATTGCAAGCGCGTGGATGGAGCCACGCTGGGCGAAGACATCGAACGTTATAATATAAATAAGGAGAACATTGATCCGGAGGCACTCCGTATCTACCTTAGCGCACCTGCGGGCAAATTCTGCAACCAGCTTGGTGTACAGGACACGCAATGGGATAGCCTCGATACCGACCGTGAAAACGGCTGCATCCGCTCGCTGGAACATGCCTATACCAAGGATGGCGGTCTGGCCGTACTCTTTGGCAACATTGCACAAGACGGTTGCGTGGTGAAGACCGCAGGTGTGGATGAAAGCATCTGGCACTTCTGTGGGCCGGCCAAGGTATTCGACTCGCAGGAAGATGCCTGCGAAGGCATCTTGGGTGGCAAGGTGCAGAAGGGCGACGTGGTGGTCATCACCCACGAAGGGCCCAAAGGGGGCCCAGGTATGCAGGAGATGCTCTACCCCACCTCGTACATCAAGAGTATGCACATGGGCAAGGAGTGCGCCTTAATCACCGATGGCCGCTTCTCGGGTGGCACCTCAGGCCTCAGCATCGGGCACATAAGCCCGGAAGCTGCAGCAGGAGGTAACATTGGCAAAATCAAGGATGGCGACCTCATCGAGATTGACATTCCAGCCCGCATCATCAACGTGAAGCTCACTGACGAGGAGCTGGCTGCTCGCCCACAACAACCCCTGAAGCGCCAACGCACCGTAAGCAAAGCACTCAGAGCATACGCACAGAGCGTGAGCTCGGCCGACAAAGGGGGCGTAAGAATCATAGATTAAACCATAATGTAAAACTCGAGCTAATAACTAGTAACCCGTAGCTCATCACTCGTAGCTAGTAGCTCGTAGCTCAAAGAAAGATATGAAAGAACTGATTACAGGTGCTGAGGCGCTGATGCGCTCGCTTGAACACCAGGGGGTGGATGTACTCTTTGGGTACCCCGGAGGCAGCATCATGCCCGTGTTCGACGCGCTCTACGACCATCGGCAAACCTTAAACCACATCCTCGTACGCCACGAACAGGCTGCAGCTCATGCTGCGCAGGGCTATGCCCGCGTGTCAGGACGTGTGGGGGTAACCCTCGTAACCAGCGGACCGGGTGCAACCAACACCATCACCGGTATTGCTGACGCCATGATTGACAGTACACCCATTGTGGTGATTGCCGGACAGGTGGCCACAGGCTTCCTGGGCACCGACGCCTTCCAAGAGGTGGATTTGGTGGGCATCACGCAGCCCATCACGAAGTGGAGCTACCAGATTCGCCGTGCCGAAGATGTACCTTGGGCCGTAGCCCGTGCCTTCTACATCGCACGCAGCGGACGCCCAGGTCCCGTAGTACTCGACTTTGCCAAGAATGCACAAATTGACAAGATGGAGTATGAGCCCACGGATGTAGATTTCGTTCGCAGCTACCTCCCTGTGCCCGAAATGGACGACGAATCTATTCATGAAGCGGCCCGACTCATCAACGAGTCTGAACGTCCGCTGGTACTGGTAGGCCAAGGCGTAGAACTGGGCCACGCACAGCAAGAGCTGAAGCAGTTTGTAGAGAAGGCTGATCTTCCTGCCGGCTGCACCCTGCTCGGACTCTCAGCCCTGCCGAGCGACCACCCCTTGAATAAGGGTATGCTGGGTATGCACGGCAATCTGGGACCGAATATCAACACCAACAAGTGCGACGTACTGATTGCCGTGGGTATGCGCTTCGACGACCGCGTAACTGGTAAACTGGCCACCTACGCACAGCAAGCCAAAATCATCCACTTCGATATTGACCCTGCCGAAATCGACAAGAACGTCAAGACTCACTTGGCTGTATTGGGTGACTGTAAGCAAACCCTCGCTGCCGTCACGGCCCTGCTCCAACCGGCTAAGCATACCGCATGGCTTGAAAGCTTCAAACCCTACGAAGCGGTAGAGGAGGAGAAAGTGATTCAGCCCGAGCTCTTCCCTCAAAGTGAAGAGCTCAGCATGGGCGAAGTGGTACGCGCCGTGAGCGAAGAGAGTCACCACGAGGCTGTGCTCGTCACCGACGTAGGGCAGAACCAGATGATGGCCGCACGCTACTTTAAGTT
>CAMCUZ010000010.1 GCA_945879145.1 uncultured Mediterranea sp. | reverse complement strand
CCCCGACCCTCTGCTTGTAAGGCAGATGCTCTGAACCAGCTGAGCTAAACGCCCGTCACTTTCGTTTCAAAAGCGCTGCAAAGGTACGACTATTTTTGGAACCTGCAAACAATTCTGCGTTTTTTTCTCGTTTTTTTTGCAAAATACCGCCATATACAGCGAAAATCATTACCTTTGCCTACGATAAACAGGGTCTGAAGCCCCTCTGCTAAGGCCCAACCCCATCAACTAACTAACGACAGCATAACATGAATCACATCGACCTCATAGCCATTATCGGTCCTACAGCCTCGGGCAAGACCCCCTTTGCCGCCGCACTGGCCCACCGACTGCATACCGAAATCATCAGCGCCGACTCGCGGCAAGTCTATCGCGGCATGGACTTAGGCACAGGTAAGGACCTGGCCGACTATACCGTGGAGGGTGAGGCCATCCCCTACCACCTGATCGACATTGCCGACCCAGGGTATAAGTACAACGTGTTTGAATACCAGCGCGACTTCCTCAGCGCCTACACCGACTTGCGCAGTCGCGGCCTGCTCCCCATCGTATGCGGTGGCACGGGGATGTACGTCGAGTCGGTGCTCCGCGGCTACCGCTTGCTGCCCGTACCCGAGAACCCGGCGTTGCGCCAGCAGCTCGAAGAATGCTCGCTGCAGGAGCTCACCCAACGGCTGAGCCGATACAAGACGCTCCACAACACGACCGATGTGGATACCCCCAAGCGGGCCATACGAGCTATCGAGATTGAGGAGTACTATGCCCATACGCCCGTAGCAGAGCGCTCTTTTCCCCAGCTGCAAAGCCTCATCATCGGCCTGCAGATTGACCGCGAACTACGCCGCGAGAAGATTACCCGGCGCCTCAAGCAGCGCCTCGACGAAGGGATGATGGACGAAGTGCGCCAGCTGCTGAGCCAGGGTATCGCCCCCGATGACCTGATTTACTACGGCTTGGAGTATAAATACCTCACCCTACACGCCATCGGCCAGCTGAGCTACGACGAGATGTTCACCCAACTCGAAACAGCCATCCACCAGTTTGCCAAGCGGCAGATGACCTGGTTTCGCGGTATGGAGCGCCGCGGCCTGACCATCCACTGGATAGAGGCCACCCTGCCCATGGAGGAGAAACTCCGTCAAGCCGAAGCACTCATCCAGCTCAACCGGTAACGCCCACAGCCGTAAAAGAATAGATTTTTTGCACCATTATTTTTGTCAATGCAAAAAAAAGTGTACTTTTGCATACATTATTATATTATTATAGGAACTGAGTAGAGATGGAAGGCAAAAAGTGGGGCGTGATTTACAACCCCAAAGCGGGAACACGCAAAGTACAGAAGCGATGGAAAGCCATTAAGGACTACATGGATAGTCATGGCGTGGAGTACGACTACGTACAGAGCGAAGGCTTCGGTTCGGTAGAGCGTCTGGCTGGCATATTGGCCAACAACGGCTACCGCACCATTGTCGTAGTGGGTGGCGACGGAGCACTCAACGATGCCATCAACGGTATCATGTCGTCCACTGCACCCGACAAAGGGCAGATTGCCTTGGGCATCATCCCCAACGGCATAGGCAACGACTTTGCCAAATATTGGGAGATGAGCAGCGACTACAAAGAGGCAGTGGATTGCCTCATCCGCCACCGCACGCGACGTATTGACGTAGGCACCTGCCAGTACTTCGATGGTCAACAGCACACGACGCGTTACTTCCTCAACGCCATCAACATCGGCCTGGGGGCACGTATCGTGAAGATAACCGACCAGTGCAAGCGTTTCTGGGGCGTGAAATACCTCTCATGGTTCATGGCACTACTCTCCATCATCTTTGAGCGCAAGCTCTACCGCACCCATCTGAAGATCAATGGCGAGCATATCCGTGGGCGCATCATGACGGTCTGCATTGGCAGCGCCTGTGGCTACGGGCAGTGTCCGAGCGCCGTGCCCTACAACGGCTGGCTCGACGTATCGGTCATCCATCGCCCCGAGCTGCTGCAACTCTGGTCGGGCCTCTGGATGCTGATACAAGGGCGCATACTCAACCACAAGGTGGTCATGCCCTACCGCACACAGCACGTCAAGGTGCTCCGTGCCCAAAATGCCGCTGTAGATTTGGACGGACGTCTGCTCGACCGCCACTTTCCCCTGGAGGTAGGCGTGATGCACGAAGCCATTCAACTCATCATACCCTAAGCGAGCAACAAACTCCCCTGTGAAGAGGCTCTTGCCAAGGCATCTAATGTAGCTGAAGCACTATAAAATCATAGCAGATTGAAACTTAAATCAATTAAACAACATAGCATGGAAGAGAATTTCTTTTTGATGGCTGGCCCTTGCGTCATTGAGGGCGAGGAGATGGCACTCCGTATAGCCGAGCGCTGCGCCAATATGACCAGCCGACTGAGCATACCTTATATATTTAAAGGCTCCTACCGTAAAGCCAACCGCTCGCGACTCGACTCGTTTACCGGCATCGGCGACGAGAAAGCGCTGAAGATACTGCGCAAAGTGGCTGAAACATTCCAGATTCCCGTGGTGACCGACATCCACGAGGCTGCCGAAGCGGCCATAGCTGCCGAATACGTGGATGTACTGCAAATCCCGGCTTTCCTCTGCCGACAGACCGACCTGCTTGTAGCAGCCGCCAAGACGGGCAAGATTGTCAACATCAAGAAGGGACAGTTCCTCTCGCCCCAAGCCATGAAATATGCTGCTCAGAAGGTGGTCGAAGCCGGCAATAAGAACGTGATGCTCACCGAACGGGGCACAACCTTCGGCTATCAGGACCTGATCATCGACTACCGCGGCATCCCTCAGATGCAGGCCTTGGGCTTCCCTGTGGTGCTCGACGCTACCCACTCGCTGCAACAGCCCAACCAGACCTCGGGCGTAACCGGTGGATTGCCGCAGCTGATTGAGACTGTAGCCAAAGCAGGTATTGCCGTAGGTGTTGACGGCCTCTTCGTCGAGACACACGAGAATCCTTCGGTGGCTAAGAGCGACGGTGCCAACATGCTGCAGCTCGACCTACTGGAGCCCCTGCTCGAAAAGCTGGTACGCATCCGTGCCGCCCTCTAAACATCCACCAACGTATTGCGTCAAATGAAGCAGCAGCGGAAGCTAAGTATGGCACTTGCGGAAGCTAAGTATGGCACTTACGGAAGCTAAGTAAGGCACTTACGAAAGGCAAGCAAGGCACTTATCCCGTGCAAACAAGGTAGCCATACCGTGCAAAAGCCGTTCCCCTGCACTATTTGCATGCCATAGCACTTAGGTTCAAAAAAAAATCAGCCCCAACCCTGTGACTTTCCTCATCACCCTACGTCTAATGACTCAACAAGCAAGATGAGCAACCTGAAGAACAAAATAAATAAACTAAAAATAAGATAGAATTATGAGACATTTTTTTCAAAAGATTATTGTAGCAGCCTTCATGATTGGAGGCGGCCTCACACAGGTCAACGCACAGCAGATGCCACCTATACCGGTGGATCAGAAGGTGCGCATCGGCCGACTGGATAACGGACTGACCTACTACATCCGCCAGAACAAGCTACCCGAAAACAGAGCAGAGTTCTACATCGCCCAAAAGGTAGGCTCCATCCTCGAAGAGCCACAGCAGCGCGGACTGGCCCACTTCCTGGAGCACATGTGCTTCAACGGCACGAAGAACTTCCCCGGTGACGAACGTGGACTGGGCATCGTGCCCTGGTGCGAAAGCAAAGGCATCCAGTTTGGCCGAGACCTCAACGCCTACACCTCGGTAGAGCAGACGGTCTATAACATCAGCAACGTGCCCACCACCGACCAAGCCGTAGTGGATTCCTGCCTGCTCATCCTTCACGACTGGAGCAACGCCGTCATGCTCAACGACAAGGACATCGACGACGAACGTGGCGTAATTCACGAAGAGTGGCGTAGCCGCAACAGCGGTATGTTCCGCCTCTACACCGAAGCGCAAGCTACCCTTTACCCCGATAGCAAATATGCCGACTGCATGCCTATCGGTAGCATCGACGTCATCGACAACTTCCCCTACGACGCCATCCGCAGCTATTACAAGAAATGGTACCGTCCCGACCTGCAGGGCATCATCGTAGTGGGCGACATCGACGTAGATGCCATGGAGGCCAGCATCAAACGCCTCTGGGCCGACGTTCCCGCACCCGTTAATCCGGCTAAGCGCACCATCTTCCCCGTAGGCGACAACAAAGAACCCCTGATATATATAGGAAAAGATAAAGAGGTGAACGACCCCAGCATCATGCTCTTCTTCAAGCACGAGCAATTCCCCGACTCACTCAAGGGTAACATGATGTACCTGCTGCAAGACTACATCGTCAGCATGGCCACCTCCATGCTCAATGCCCGTCTCGACGAAATCTGCCAAGGCTCCAATCCTCCCTTCGTCTATGCAGGGAGCTATGATGGCGACTACTTCCTCTGCAACACCAAGGCAGCCTTTACCCTGAGCATCGGCTGCAAGGGCGAATCCATGAAGCAGGCCTTCGAAGCAGGTCTGGCCGAACTGGAACGTGTACGTCGCTACGGATTCACCGAGGGTGAATACAGCCGTGCCCGTGCCAACTACCTGCAGCACCTGGAGTCGAGCTATAATGAACGTGAGAAGACCAAGAGCAACCGCTACGTGCAGGAGTACGTCAACCACTTCCTCAGCAACGAACCCATCCCCGGCATCGAATACGAATATGCCACGATGAACCAGATAGCTCCCAACATCCCCTTGGCAGCCATCAACCAAGTCATCCAGCAGGCCAACCTCATCAGTGAAGAGAATCAGGCTGTCTTCATCGCCGTGCCCGACAAGGAGGGTGTAACGGCTCCCACACAAGAAGAGGTAGCCACCCTGCTCAAAGGCATGAAGAGCCTCGATGTGAAGCCCTATGAGGATAAGGTGAGCAACGAACCCCTGATGAGCGAAGCCCCCCAAGGCGGCAAGATTGTTTCGGAGAAGGCAAACGCCCTCTTCGGCGCCACTGAGCTCACCCTGAGCAACGGCATCAAGGTCTATGTGAAGCAGACTGACTTCAAGGCCGACGAAATCCTGATGAAGGGGTACAGTCTGGGCGGAACCAGCCTCTTTGGCAACGAGGATAAGCTGAACTTCAGCGTGATGAGCCAGATTATGGAAGCCAGCGGTGTGGCCAACTTCAGCAACACCGACCTTACCAAGATGCTGGCCGGCAAAAAGGTGAACGTACATGCCAACGTGAGCACACTGAGCCAAGGTGTGAACGGCAACTGCTCACCCAAGGATCTGGAAACCCTGTTGCAACTGGTTTATCTGGGCTTTACGGCTCCCCGCAAAGACGCTGAAGCCTTTGAATCGTGGAAGACGCGCACCAAAGCTCAGCTCGAGAGTGCCGAGGCCAACCCCCTCTACTCTATCAATGACTCCATCGGCTATGCCATGTATGGCTACCACCCCCGCTTCTTCACGCTCAAGGCCAACCTGGTAGATCAGGTCAACCTCGACCGCGTCTATGAGATGTACAAGCAGTGCTTCGCCAACGCCGGCGACTTCACCTTCTTCTTTGTGGGCAACATCGACCTGGCAACCGCCAAGCCCCTCATTGCCTCGTACCTGGGCTCACTGCCCTCTACCGGCAAGCAGGGAAAGTGGGTTGACCATAAGATGAACATCGCCAAGGGCCAGATCGTGAACGAATATGCCAAGGAGCAGCAGACCCCCATGGCCACCAACTTCATGCTTTACAGTGGCACAATGGACTATACCCAGCGCAACCTGCAGTTGCTCAACCTCTTGGTCAGCACCCTCAACATTGTCTATACGGAAGAAATTCGCGAGAAAGAGGGAGGTACCTACGGTGTGAGCTGCATGCAGTCCTTCAACAAACTGCCTCAGCCAGAGGTGATGCTCCAGATTGTCTATCAGACCGATCCGGCCAAGAAGGAGCATCTGAACGGCCTTATCAACCAGCTCTTCGTGAAGATGTCGCAAGAGGGTCCCACGGCCGAACAGCTCGACAAGGCTCGCAAGGTAATGCTCAAGCGCTTTACTGACAACCAGAAGGAGAACAGCTACTGGCTCAACGCCCTCTACACCTCGTGCTACGAGCAGTTCGACGTGACCAAAGATTATGAATCCACCCTCAACAGTCTTACCGCTGCAGATGTAGCCAAGTTGGCCGCCGACCTGCTGAAGCAGGGCAACAAAATCACCGTCATCATGACAGCTCCTGAAGAGAAGAAATAAACCTCCCTTCACCACAACAAACAGCTCAGCGGCACCCTGACACTCTCCTTGAGGCCCCCAAATAGGCAGAGAGCGTCTTGGTGCCGCTAAGCAATCCAAACCCTCTACAACACTATGTTTGCACTCTTCAACGAACTCCGGAAACACCGTAAACTGGCCGAGAAGCGTAACCCCATGTTCGAGGCCAACAGGTTTGCCAAATTCTGGGGGTACTTCATGGCCCTCTTCTGGATTGGCTATCTTATCTTCTTCGGCACCATGTTCGCCTTTGCCATGGACGGCGGCTCGAAGGAGCCTTACCACGTGATGAACGCTGGTTTTGTCTTCGTTATGGGTATTGACTTCCTGATGCGCTTTGCCTTCCAGAAGCCTCCCACGCAGGAGATGAAGCCCTACGTGCTGCTGCCCATCCGCAAGAGTCGGCTCATCGACATCCTATTGGTGCGCTCCGGCATGAGCAGCTTCAACCTGCTGTGGCTCTTCTTCTACGTTCCTTTCAGCATCCTCACGGTAACCCGTTTCTGGGGTGTATGGGGCGTGGTAACCTACAGCGTAGGTATCTGGCTGCTGATGCTCTTCAACAACTACTGGTACCTGCTCTGCCGCACGCTGATGGAGGAGCGCATCTGGTGGCTGCTACTTCCTGCAGGAGTCTATGCAGCCCTGGGATGTGCACTCTTTATTCCAGATGATAGCCCACTCTACGACTGGAGTACCACGCTGGGCGAAGGCTTCATCCAGGGCCAACTACCGACCTTCGCTGGTATGGCAGTAGCTATTCTGATCTTAGGCCTCATCAACCACCAGCTGATGCAACGGATGGTCTATGCCGAGATCAGCAAGGTAGAAGTGACCACGGAGAAAGTAGGCAAGGTGTCGGAATACCGCTTCTTCAACCGCTTTGGTGAAATTGGTGAATACATGCGTCTGGAGCTCAAGCTCTACCTGCGCAACAAGATGACCAAGAAGATGCTCTACCTAATTACCGCCGTAGTGCTGATGTTCAGCCTGCTGCTCAGCTTTAGTGACACCTACCAGGGCAACATGCGTGAGTTCTTCGTGCTCTACTGCTTCATTATCTGCGCCGTGCAGGGGTTGAGTGGTCTGATGGCCTACGAAGGCAACTACATCGACGGCTTGATGAGCCGCAAGGAGAGCATCTACTCGCTGCTCCGTGCCAAGTACTACCTTTGGAGTGCCGTACTCATCATCCCTTTCCTACTGATGCTGCCCGCCGTCTTCACCGGCAAGATTACGTTCCTCACCTGCTTAGGTTGGCTCTTCTTCGTACCCGGACCGGTCTATTGGATGCTTTTCCAGCTAGCCGTAATCAATAAGAAAACGCTCAACCTCAACGCCAAGGTTACAGGCCGTCAGAACATTGGCACCGGTATGCAAAACCTGATTACGGCAGGGGCCTTCTTTATCCCCTTCCTGATTAACAATTTACTGAAAGGCTTCTTCTCACCTGAGACAGCCTCGTTCACCCTCATCGTCATCGGTATCCTTTTCATGGCCACCTCGAAGTATTGGATACGAAACGTCTATCACCGCTTCATGAAGCGCCGCTACGAGAATATGGAGGGCTTCCGAGACTCCCGCCAACTGTAAGCTCCCTGAAACAAAACCATCACAAGGATTAAGAAACTGAAAGAATATGATAGAAATCAATCAACTACAAAAACGGTTCGGCAGCAAATTAGCTGTTGACATCACACAATACAAGATTGCCAAAGGCGAGATGCTCGGTCTCGTGGGTAACAACGGTGCGGGCAAGACCACCCTATTCCGTCTGATTCTCGACCTGCTCAAAGCCGACCGAGGCCACGTCACACTGAACGATATCGCTGTGGAAAAGAGCGAAGAATGGAAAGCCTTTACGGGAGCCTTTATTGACGACGGCTTCCTGATTGACTACCTCACCCCCGAAGAGTACTTCTACTTTATCGGCAAGATGTACGGTTTGAAGAAGGAGGAGGTGGACCAGCGTCTGCAACCCTTTGAACGCTTTATGCATGGCGAGGTGCTGGGGCAAAAGAAATACATCCGCAACTTCTCCATGGGCAACAAGCAGAAGATAGGCATTATCTCCGCCATGCTCCACCATCCCGAGCTGCTCATCCTCGACGAGCCCTTCAATTTCCTTGACCCAAGCAGCCAAAGCATCATTAAGCACCTGCTCAAGCGCTACAACGAAGAGCATCATGCCACCGTTATCATCTCCAGCCACAACCTTAACCACACGGTAGATGTCTGCAGCCGCATTGCCCTGCTGGAAAATGGCGTCATTCTGCGTGACCTGAAGAACGTAGATGGCTCTGCCGAGAAGGAACTCGAAGCCTATTTCAATCTCCGCGTAGAAGAGGAAATTGCTGCAGAAGAAGAGGATTTGGAAGCTAATGGATCAGACGAATGATACTTTTTTTCATTCGAAACGAAAAAAAAGTGGATAATTTATTTGTTTTTGAAAGAAAAGTACTACTTTTGTCACGTGAATTAAACTTTTAAGCATCAAATGAAGCGCTTTAGCAGCACATACGGATTCTATTATTACTTTTACTTTATCCCAAAAGTAGAGCGGGAGTTTGTATGTGTCAAGTGACAGTGATGCTTAAGAACCAAGGATGAACAATTAAGTAACCAATACGGAATCCCGCTTCTACCCAAAGAAGCGGGATTTTTTATGCGATGTATAGGATTAAATTGCAAACAAACGAATGAAAAAAGTAGCCATACAAGGAGCCCTGGGCTCGTATCACGACATTGCTGCTCACCAGTACTTCCAGGACGAAGAGGTGGAACTCATCTGCTGCGCCACGTTCGAGGAGGTGTTTGACCAGGTGTTGCACGACAATAAAGTCATTGCCCTGTGTGCCATTGAGAACACCATCGCCGGCAGCCTGCTGCATAACTACGAACTGCTGAAACAGAGTGGCCTGCAGGTGGTAGGCGAACATAAACTGCGTATCTCTCACTGCTTTGTCTGCCTGCCCGATGAGGATTGGGCCGACCTTACAGAGGTGAACTCCCACCCTATCGCCTTGATGCAATGTCGGGAGTTCCTCAACCAGCACCCCACGCTCAAGGTCGTGGAGGCAGAAGATACGGCCCTCAGTGCCGAACTGATCAGTCGTCAGCAGCTACACGGTCATGCGGCCATCTGTTCCCGAGCAGCAGCCGAGCGAAACGGCATGAAGGTACTGGCAGCTGGCATTGAGACCAATAAGCACAACTTTACCCGATTCCTCGTTGTAGCTGACCCCTGGCAGGTGGATGAACTTAACCGCCACCGTAGCAAAGAGGTGAACAAGGCCAGCCTCGTCTTCAGTCTGCCTCACGAGGAGGGTAGTCTATCTCAGGTGCTCTCCATCCTGTCGTTCTACCACATCAACTTGACTAAGATTCAGTCACTCCCCATCATCGGTCGCGAGTGGGAATACCAATTCTACGTCGATGTAGTGTTCGACAACGTATTGCGCTACAAGCAATCTATCATCGCCATCACTCCCCTAACTAAAGAACTTAAAATACTTGGAGAATATGAGCAATTCCAATAAGACAGCTCAAGAAGCGCTGTCACCTTATCAGCCCGCCAACCGACTCAGCAGCGTGAGCGAGTACTATTTCTCGCGCAAGCTCAAAGAGGTGGCACAAATGAATGCACAAGGTATGAATGTCATCAGTTTGGGCATTGGCAGTCCCGACATGCCCCCTTCGCAGGAGGCTATCGACACCCTCTGCCGGGAAGCGCAGAACCCAGACGGCCATGGTTACATGCCTTACATTGGCATCCCCGAACTGCGGAAGAGCTTTGCTGCATGGTACCATAAATGGTACGGTGTGGAGCTGGACCCTGCTACGGAGATTCAGCCACTTATCGGATCTAAAGAGGGCATACTGCACGTCACCCTGGCCTTTGTCAATCCTGGCGAGCAGGTGCTGGTACCCAACCCAGGCTACCCCACCTACACCTCACTCAGCAAGATTCTGGGTGCTGAGGTCGTCAACTATGACCTGAAAGAGGAACAAGGCTGGATGCCAGACTTTGACCAGCTGGAGCAGATGGACTTGAGCCGCGTGAAGCTGATGTGGACTAACTATCCCAATATGCCCACTGGCGCCAATGCCACTCCCGAGCTTTACGAACGTCTCGTGGAGTTTGCCCACCGCAAAAAGATCATCATCGTCAACGACAATCCCTACAGCTTCATCCTCAACGACCATCCATTGAGCATCCTCAGTGTACCTGGGGCCAAGGAGTGCTGCATCGAGTTTAACTCGATGAGTAAAAGTCACAACATGCCGGGTTGGCGTATCGGTATGCTGGCCTCCAATGCGCAGTTCGTACAATGGGTGCTTAAAGTGAAGAGCAACATCGACAGCGGTATGTTCCGCGCCATGCAGTTGGCCGCAGCCACTGCCCTGCAGAGTGAAGCCGATTGGTACCAAGGCAACAACCGCAACTACCGTAACCGCCGCCAACTGGCCGGCGAAATCATGAAGACGCTGGGCTGCAGCTACGACGAGAATCAGGTAGGAATGTTCCTGTGGGGACGCATACCCGACCACTATGCTGACGTAGAGGAGCTGACTGAGAAGGTGCTCCACGAAGCACACGTCTTCCTCACCCCCGGCTTTATCTTCGGCAGCAATGGTAAGCGCTTCATCCGCATCTCCCTCTGCTGTAAGGAGGATAAGTTGCAAGAAGCCCTTGGGCGGATTAAAACTGTATTTGGTTAACTCCCGTCAGCTAAGAGATAATCATTAGAACTTAAATACTCAAAAAATCAATATGGAACTCGAACTTGAAAAATTGCAGTTGCCAGGCGTAGAAGATCGCCGGCCACTGATTATCGCTGGTCCTTGCAGCGCTGAAACAGAAGAACAAGTAATGGAAACAGCCAAAATGCTGGCAGAACGCGGTATCAAAATCTTCCGCGCCGGTATATGGAAACCACGCACCAAGCCGGGAGGTTTTGAAGGCATTGGCGTAGAGGGCCTGCCCTGGTTGAAAGCAGTCAAGAAGGAGACTGGCATGCTGGTAGCCACCGAGGTAGCCACAGCTAAACATGTCTATGAAGCCCTGAAGGCTGGCATCGACATCCTCTGGATTGGCGCACGCACCACAGCCAACCCCTTTGCCGTACAGGAGATTGCCGACGCACTGAAGGGAGCCGACGTCCCCGTTCTGGTTAAGAACCCCGTCAACCCTGACCTCGAGCTCTGGATTGGAGCGCTGGAACGCATCAACGGTGCAGGACTGAAGCGTATCGGAGCCATCCACCGCGGCTTCAGCAGCTACGACAAGAAGCTCTACCGCAACCTACCCCAATGGCACATTCCCATTGAGCTTCGCCGCCGCATTCCTTCACTCCCCATTCTCTGCGATCCCAGCCACATCGGCGGTAAGCGGGAACTGGTGGCACCCTTGAGCCAGCAGGCCATGGATCTGGGCTTTGATGGACTGATTGTAGAGAGCCACTGCAACCCCGATTGTGCATGGAGTGATGCCAAGCAGCAGGTTACCCCCGACGTACTCGACTACATCCTCAACCTGCTCGTCATCCGCAAGGAGACACAAACTACGGAAAACCTCTCTGAACTGCGTAAACAGATAGACGAATGCGACAACAATCTGATTGAAGAACTGGCCAAACGCATGCGCATAGCCCGCGAAATCGGCACTTATAAGAAAGAGCATGATATGACCATCCTGCAGACCGGCCGCTACAACGAAATCCTAGACAAGCGTGGCTCACAAGGTGCCCTCTGCGGTATGGATCCTGAATTCATCAAGAAAGTATTTGAAGCCATCCACGAAGAGAGCGTACGTCAGCAGATGGAAATCATCAACAAGAACTAACCCTCACCCCACGCAATGAAGATTTTGATTTTGGGAGCCGGGAAAATGGGTTCCTTCTTTACCGATGTACTCAGTTTCCAGCACGAAACGGCAGTTTTTGACATCAACCCGAAACAGTTACGTTTTGTCTATAACACCTACCGCTTCACGACCTTGGAGGAGATTGAGGCCTTCCAGCCCGAATTGGTGATCAATGCTGCCACGGTGAAATATACACTAGATGCCTTCCGCAAGGTACTCCCTGTGCTGCCTAAGGAGTGCATTCTGAGCGACATTGCCTCCGTTAAAACGGGCTTGAAGGAGTTCTATGAAGAGAGTGGATTCAGGTACGTTTCTACCCACCCCATGTTTGGTCCCACCTTTGCTCATCTTGATAAGCTTTCTACCGAGAATGCCATCATCATCAGCGAAGGCGATCACTTGGGCAAGATTTTCTTCAAAGACCTCTACCAAACCCTGCGGCTGAACATCTTCGAATACACATTCGATGAGCATGACGAAACGGTGGCTTACTCCCTCTCCATCCCCTTCGTATCGACCTTTGTCTTCTCAGCCGTTATGAAGCACCAGGATGCACCAGGTACCACCTTCAAAAAGCATCTGGCCATAGCCCGTGGCCTGCTGAACGAAGATGACTACCTCCTACAGGAAATCCTCTTCAATCCACGCACTCCTTCCCAAGTGGAGAAGATCCGGGTGGAGCTCAAAGAGTTGCTCGAAATCATCACCAACAAGGATGCAGAAGGCATGAAGCGCTATCTCACAAAGATTCGTGAGAAGATTCAAAATGCCAACTGACATACACCAACAGAAATCCCCCGAGGCGCCCAGCACTTCGGGGGATTTTGTATCTTGGGGAATCATTCTTTTTTTATTTTCTAACCATCAGCACGCTCAACTCATAGAGCAGATAGAGTGGAATGGAGACGACCGCCAGAGTAAACGGGTCGCCCGTAGGGGTAATGATTGCAGCAGCCACTACAATAAGTACGACAGCATGTCGCCTGTACGTGCGAAGTGTCTGTCTGCGGATGAGACCAAGCAAGGAGAGTAGCCACGTCACAAGCGGCAGCTCAAAAGCCAAGCCCATACAGAGCACGAGCATCATGAAATTGTCAATGTAAGAATTGAGCGAGATGACGTTGTTGATTGCAGTGCTCAACTGATAGGTGGAAAGAAAACGGAGGGTGAGCGGATAGACCATGTAATAACCCACAAGCACTCCCACGTAGAACATCAAGGTTCCCAGCAGGAGCGTCTTCCGTACGCCACGGCGTTCTCGGGGATAGAGCGCAGGCTCAACGAAACGCCACACCTCGAAGAATAGATAGGGCGTAGCAGTCACTACTGAGAGCCAAAAAGAGGTGGAAAGATGGATGAAAAAAGGAGCAGCCAAGTTAATGTTAATGAGCTTGACGGAGAAGTCCTGAGTGAAGAAGGAATCGGAAAGTTGTAGTTCCGTCCCAATCCAACGCAGGAAACGATAGAAAGGAAAGTCGTTGTT
Source organism: uncultured Mediterranea sp. (assembly GCA_945879145.1). Classification (GTDB taxonomy): domain Bacteria; phylum Bacteroidota; class Bacteroidia; order Bacteroidales; family Bacteroidaceae; genus Bacteroides. Next base: position 48,688 of record CAMCUZ010000010.1, on the reverse strand, counting down.
ACAAGCTCCAAGAATCAAGTCGTCAAAGATGAAGGGCATAGCGATGAAGTAACCCACCGCGAGCACAAGCCACACCACCAAGACGCGTAGCAGCATGAACCGCAACACATCAAGGTGGTCCCAAAAGCTTAGTTGCTTCTCCATCATGGTCTATTACCTCCTGCAGATTACTTCTTCTCCTCTTCTTCTGTGGCTTTGTTGATTTCGTCCTTAGCCTCATTGACTCCTTCCTTAAAACTACGCACTCCCTTACCCAGGCCACGCATCAGTTCAGGAATCTTCTTACCGCCGAAGAGCAGCAAGATAATGACAAAGATGATAATCAGCTCTGATCCACTCGGCATACTTAATAATAACAGATGGTTCATAATTCACAGGTATTGAATTTCTACTATATACATTGGTTATACGGTGCAAACTTACGCAAATCATGCATCATACGCAAACATTTCAGCGGAAATTTGTATGCACCTCCACGCACACCAATCAAAGCACACCCTTTGAAGAAGGAAGTTCGTAACGGTAGATGTCACGCTTCACGGCCATCTTCAAGGCACGTGCCAGCGCTTTAAAGATACCTTCAATCTTATGGTGCTCGTTGTCGCCGTCAGCCTGGATGTGGAGGTTCATCCGGGCGGCATCGCTCAGCGATTTAAAGAAATGAAGGAACATCTCGGTAGGCATCTCGCCAATCTTTTCGCGGTGGAACTCGGCCTTCCACACCAACCAGGGACGTCCACCAAAGTCCAGGCAGACAGCACAGAGGCAGTCGTCCATAGGCAAGGAGTAACCATAGCGCTCGATACCGCGCTTGCTGCCCAATGCTTGATAGATGCACTCACCAAGAGCCAAGGCCGTATCTTCAATCGTGTGATGTTCGTCCACATAGAGATCGCCTTTAACCTGTATGGTGAGGTCGATGCCACCATGTTTGGCTATCTGCTCCAGCATGTGGTCAAAGAAACCAAGACCGGTATGGATGTCAGCCATGCCACGGCCATCCAGATTCATCGATACCAGGATATCCGTCTCGCGGGTTGTGCGGCGCACCTGAGCACACCGTTCGCCGGCAAATAGGAACTCACTGATACGATCCCAGTCGGTGGTGACCAAAGCACAAGTCTCTTCCAATTGTCTGGCAAAAGCTTCACCACGGGTATCCTGATGGAGCAACGAGGTATCCGGCTGCAGGAAAATGGCGCGGCAACCCAGGTTAAGGGCCAACTCCACATCGGTAGGCCGATCACCGATGACATAGCTACCCTGTAAATCATAATCTGGGTTGTTCAGGTAGTGCGTCAGCATGCCTGTACGGGGCTTACGAGTAGGAGCCTGATCGGCTGGAAAGGAGCGGTCTATGCAGACCTCATCGAAAGTAACACCTTCGCCCTGCAGGGTATTCATCACCAGATTATGAACAGGCCAAAACGTCTCTTCGGGAAAAGAACTCGTGCCGAGACCATCCTGATTAGTGACCATCACCCAATGAAAGTCAAGACGAGTACGAAGAAAATGCAGGTTACGAATAACCTTGGGACAGAACTGGAGTTTCTCGAAAGCATCGAGCTGGTAATCCACGGGTGGCTCAACCACAATCGTACCATCGCGATCAATGAAAAGGATTCGTTTAGACATTTGTGATTAGTGATTAGTGTTTCTTACTCAATCGAATGAAGGATATACCATTCAGAACTTTTGAAGCGCTTCGATAAGACGGTCGTTCTCTACACGGGTGCCTACGGTGATACGGAGGCAGTTGCCGCAGAGCGTGACACTGTGACGGTTGCGCACAATGATACCGCAGCTAACCAGGTAGTTGTAGATCGCTACAGCCTGAGTTACACGCACCAGCACGAAGTTGGCATCTGTAGGGAATACGTGTACCACGACAGGCAACTTATTCAGTTGGGCAATCAGCTGCGTGCGCTCTTCTTTGAGGCTCTTCACCCAGCGCTCTACTTCGTAATGACGATGAACCATGCCGAGCGCTTCACGCTGCGTAAGCAAGTTGACGTTGTAGGGGTACTTGATTTTACTCATCACTCCCACAATCTCAGGCGAGGCAAAGGCCATACCCAGACGGATGGCAGCACATCCCCACGCTTTGGAAAAAGTTTGCAGCACGACCAGGTTGGGGAATTCCTGAAGGCGCAACAGCAACGAAGGGCGTTCACTGAAGTCGATATAAGCCTCATCAATCACCACCAAGCCTTCGAAGTGATGCAGCAGTTGCTCCATATCGCTGAGACGAAAGTCATTGCCTGTGGGATTATTGGGCGAACAGATAAAAAGCAACTTCGTATGGTCGTCGGTAGCAGCCAGCAGCTCGTCAGTAGGAAGCTGGAAATCTGAAGTAAGATTCACCTTGCGGTAAGCCACGTCGTTCAACTCTGCACAGACCTGATACATGCCGTAAGTGGGGTTAATGGCTACTACATTATCCAAGCGAGGCTCACAGAAGGCACGGAAAAGCAAATCAATAGCCTCATCACTGCCATTGCCCAGAAAAATCTGCGCAGGATCAACCTGTTTGATTTTGGCAATCTCAGCCTTTAATTCACTCTGCCGTGGGTCGGGATAGCGGTTGATGGGTGTATTGTAAGGATTCTCATTCGCATCAAGAAAGACAGATGCCGTAGTACCCTGGTAGTCATCACGTGCTGATGAGTAAGGCTCCATGCGCCACACATTGGCACGGGTCAGTTCATTCAATGGTTTCATATCGTTTGGTGGAATTATTCAGATACATTTATTCAGATTCTCTAAGCGTGGCGAGACGCCGGGTAACGGCCAAGCGGTGGGCATCAAGGTGCTCTCCTGCAGCCATTACCTCGATAGCTGGGCCGATACGGCGCAATCCTTCGGGAAGAATCTCCTGAAAGGTCATCTTCCGCACATAGCTGTCCAGGCAGACCCCACTGTACGCCTTGGCATAACCGTTGGTAGGCAGGGTATGATTGGTACCCGAAGCATAGTCTCCAGCACTCTCAGGGGTGAGTGAACCTAGGAATACGCTTCCTGCGTGGCGCACTTGAGCAGCCAGTTCCAGATAGTTGGTCGCCTCAATAATCAGATGCTCGGGCGCATAGGCATTGGTCATCTCCATGGCCTCGTCGAGAGTAGGAACGATGATCAGTTTGCTCCACTGCAACGCACGCTCGGCAATCTCACGTCGGGGCAATTCACTGAGTTGTCGCTCCACCTCTTTCTCTACCGCATCGGCTAAAGAAGCACTGGTGGTAATCAGCACCGCCTGGCTGTCGGCTCCATGCTCGGCTTGACTCAGTAAATCGGCAGCCACAAAGACTGGATTAGCCGAATCATCGGCCAGCACCTCAACTTCTGATGGACCGGCAGGCATATCAATGGCCACATCACGCAAACTGACCAACTGTTTGGCAGCAGTGACATACTGATTACCCGGGCCGAAGATCTTATAGACCTTGGGAATCGTTTCTGTACCATAAGCCATGGCCGCAATGGCTTGCACACCACCCACTTTGAAGATACGTTTCACGCCCGCCACGCGAGCGGCATAGAGTACTGCTGGATGCACCTTTCCATCTCGGCCAGGAGGGGTACAGAGCACCACCTCGCTACAGCCAGCGATACGAGCCGGCAAAGCCAGCATCAGTACCGTAGAAAAGAGCGGAGCCGTACCGCCAGGTATATAGAGCCCCACCTTTTCAATGGGCACTGCCTGCTGCCAGCAGGTCACTCCCGGCTGCGTCTGCACCTGCTTTCCTTCAAAGCGCTGCGCTGCATGAAAGGTCTCAATATTGTGAGCTGCCAGGTCAATGGCCTCTTTCAGCTGGGGGCTGACAGCTGCTTCAGCCTCGGTACGTTCAGCCTCGCTGACCTCTAACTGAGAGAGTTGCACCTTGTCAAACCGCTCTTCAAGGGCCAAGACAGCAGCATCACCACCGCGTCTTACCTCATCTATCAATGCTTGCACTGAGCCGAACAGTTCCTCAGTGCGCAGCGCTGGTCGCTGCAGCAATGCGTCCCACTCCGACTTTTGGGGATAGTAAATCTTTTGCATTATTCGTTCGTGATTAGGAAAAACTTACGGAATCATTTTCTCAATGGGGAGCACAAGAATACCTTCAGCGCCAAGCGCCTTGAGCTTGCCAATAATCTCCCAGAAACATTGCTGATCGAGCACGGTGTGTACCGAGCACCAACCCTCTTGAGCCAAGGGCATCACTGTAGGACTCTTCATGCCAGGGAGAACCGAGACGATGTCGGCCACCCGACTGCTTGGCGCATTCATCAGCACGTACTTCTTGTCCTCGGCCGTACGCACAGCATCCATACGGAACAGAAGCTCATCAAGAATAGCCTGCTTCTCCTCACTTAAGTTGGGATAACCAATGAGCAAAGCCTCGCTCCGCATCACCACTTCCACCTCTTTCAGCCGATTGCTGACCAGTGTAGATCCAGAGCTCACAATATCAAAAATGGCATCAGCTAAGCCAATACCCGGCGAAACCTCCACCGAACCAGCTATCACGTGGATTTCAGCCTTTACCCCCTTCGACTGAAGGAAGTTACGCAGAATCACCGGATAAGAGGTCGCAATCTTCTTTCCATTAAACCATTCCAGCCCCTGATAGATTTCATCCTTGGGTATCGCCAGCGACAGACGGCACTTACTGAAGCCCAGTCGTTTGATGATTTGAGCATGCTCTGCCCGTTCTACAAATTCATTCTCACCCACAATGCCAATGTCAGCCACACCCGTAGCCACGGTTTGTGGAATATCGTCATCACGAAGGAAGAGCACCTCCAGAGGAAAGTTGCTGGCCTGTACCAACAGCGTACGCTTGGCTGCACTCAATTTGATGTCCGACTCCTCAAGGAAGTTCATCGTCTCGTCATAAAGCCGTCCTTTGGCTTGTACTGCAATTCTCAACATATCTTTTTCTATCTTTAAATTATTTCTATCCTATATGACTGGCTTCTCCTTCTGCTTTCAGGTAAACCAAAAAGGCTTACCGAAATCACTTCGGTAAGCCTTTTGTATCCATTTAAACTTGATGCCAAGATACACACCCATCTGCCCACCGAAATTACTCGTCAGGATGATGATGGTGATGATGCAGGGCAACAGAATTCATATTCTTCTTAATTAAGAATTTTGTTCATTTTGATTTCAACGCTGCAAATGTAAAGCATTTCCTTGAATCAGCAAAACATTTATCAGAAAAAATGCAGAAAAAGCTAGATTTTGAAGATTAGCCCTTATTATAAACCAATCCTCCTACAATGAGCAACAGGCCGACATAGGTAGTGACCAGAATCGGCTCTCCCAGGATAGTGGAGATGAAGAAAAGCGAAAGGAAAGGCGAAAGATAGCAGAGCTGATTAATCAGCGCAGGATTGCTGGTGGTACGCATGGCAGCCCCAAAGCAAACAAAGGGGATGCCCATCTCAAACCAACCTACATATCCACTGGCCAACACACCAGCAAGCGTAACGTGCTCCACAAGCCGTGGACCAACGAAGAGAAGCATCACCAAGCTACTCGACAGGAAGCTGACCCACAACACAATGCTACTATCGGCATGGGCTACTACCTTCTTATTCACCATCCAATAGGAGGCCCAAAGCAACGCACTGAGTGCTGCCAGCAGCAATCCTCCAACTGAAAGGGAATCACCCGTCAGCTCGCCACCTCCCAATGAAATCAGCGCCACGCCAGCCAGTGAGAGCGCCATACCCACATACTTCTTGCGCGGGATGGGCTGCCCACCAAATAGTGCCAACAACACCAGCAACACAATGGGCCAAGCATAGTTAATAGGCTGAGCGACCTGAGCAGGCAACAAATCGTATGCCTTGAATAGTACCAGGTAATAGGCTACCGGATTAAGCAGTCCTAGTAAGGCAAATCGCCCCCACTCCACCAGCGTAAGCTGAGCCACAGAGCCCCACTTTCGTTGGGCAGTCAGCATGACTGTAAATACCAGCAACGAAGCCACACAGGCTACGGTCAGCATTTCATCATGACTTAAGTAGCTGAGGGACACCTTGAACGCCGTAGCTACCGTACTCCAGCTAAGCACTGCCACAGCAGCCCATACCACCGCTTTCGTATCGCGTGTCATTGTCCAGGCTCCTTTCCTTGCACTTCACGGTTGGTCGGATGAGGAAGCTCCAACACATCAATCCAGTATCCACCCTCAAATGTTTCGCCTGGCGACAACAGTTGCATCCAATCCTTCTCCTTAAAATCTCCCTCAAAACCAGCCCTATCGCAACGGCCATACCAGGGCTCAATACAAACAAAAGGAGCATTCTTACCAGGGGGTGACCAAAGGCCAACCAACGGTGCTGAGGGGAAACGCAATCGCAATACAGGAGAACGGTGCACATCATGGAGCGTTACCTCACTTACTTGGCTATCCTCCAGGATAAGTGCGTCATGGTCGAAGGTATGCACATCCAGCGGGAGCATGCCCTCTGCATCGAGCGGCAACGTATAGAGGGTTTCTGCATCCACGCATCCCTTCTCTGCAATGAGGATATAATGCAGCTGCTTCTCTTTACCAAAGCTGAAAAAGCCACGACGCGATGGTTCGGTGGCATAGTCAGGAAAATAGAATGCCGGGTGAGCACCTATCTGGAAAGGCAGACTCAAGTCCTGCTTGTCGAGCGATTCATTGGTCACCCTCCACATCACCTTCACCGCATTGCCCTCCAACCGATAGCCAATATCCAACCTGAAAGGAAATGGATACTTCTCTAACGTTGCAGCAGAGTGTTGAAGCGTGAACCACACCTCCTCATCGCTCTGTGAACCCAAACTGAAGTCCATATCGCGTGCAAAGCCATGCTGGCTCATCTGAAACTCCTTGCCTTCTACACGATAGCGATTCTCCCACACGCTCCCCACGATGGGGAAAAGCACAGGCGAATGGCGTTTCCAGTATGCAGGGTCAGCTTGCCAGAGATACTCTTTCTCCCCCATCTTCAGGCTGCATAGTTCTGCCCCATGCGCAGAGACGGCTATTGAGAGCCGTCCGTTATTCAAAACAGTCAATTCTTCCATTGTCATCAATACGTTGATCAAGCATAGGATAAGAAAGAAAGGAGCATCCACACAAGGCAGATGCTCCTGAGTCTTTATAGATTGCGTAGCCTGTAGTCAGCACAGGCTTACGTTCCACGTTTCGGTTGACAAGAATTATTTCTTATTGCCAGCTTCCAGCTTCTCCTTCAGAGCAGCAAGTGCATCGATGTCACCCAGTGTAGTCGAAGCGGCTACATTCTGTACCATCGGAGTCTCTTCCTTCTTGCTGGTAGCCTTCTTGGCAGCCTTCTTTTCTGCGCGCTCCTCAGCCTTAGCAGCATCTTCGAAGATACGGCTGTGAGAGAGGATGATACGCTTGGCATCCTTGTTGAACTCGATCACCTTGAACTGCAGCTTCTCGTTGAGCTGAGCCTGTGAACCATCTTCCTTCACCAGGTGCTTGGGAGTAGCGAAGCCCTCTACGCCATAAGGCAGAGCAACTACGGCACCCTTGTCGAGCATCTCGATGATGGTACCCTCGTGAACGCTGCCCACGGTGAATACCGTCTCGAATACGTCCCAAGGATTCTCCTCCAGCTGCTTGTGGCCGAGGCTCAAGCGACGGTTTTCCTTGTCGATTTCCAGCACAACCACGTCAATGTCGGCACCAATCTGCGTGAATTCAGAGGGGTGCTTCACCTTCTTCGTCCAAGAGAGGTCAGAGATGTGAATCAGGCCGTCAACACCCTCTTCGATTTCTACGAATACACCGAAGTTGGTGAAGTTACGAACCTTAGCGGTGTGCTTGCTGCCGATAGGATACTTCTCTTCGATGTTCTCCCAAGGATCAGCCTTCAGCTGCTTGATGCCGAGAGACATCTTGCGCTCCTCGCGGTCGAGGGTCAGGATAACAGCTTCTACTTCGTCGCCCACCTTCATGAAGTCCTGAGCAGAACGCAGGTGCTGGCTCCAAGACATCTCGGATACGTGAATCAGGCCTTCAACACCCGGAGCGATTTCGATGAATGCACCGTAGTCAGCCATCACAACCACTTTACCCTTCACGTGGTCGCCCACCTTGAGGTTAGCATCCAGAGCATCCCAAGGATGGGGAGTGAGCTGCTTCAGACCCAGAGCGATACGCTTCTTCTCGTCATCGAAGTCGAGGATAACGACGTTGAGTTTCTGGTCGAGTTCAACCACTTCATGCGGATCGCTTACGCGGCCCCAAGAGAGGTCGGTGATGTGAATCAGACCATCTACGCCACCCAGGTCGATGAATACGCCGTAGGAGGTGATATTCTTGACAGTACCCTCGAGCACTTGTCCCTTCTCGAGTTTGCTGATAATTTCCTTCTTCTGTTGTTCGAGTTCGGCCTCGATCAGTGCCTTGTGAGATACCACTACGTTCTTGAACTCCTGGTTGATCTTCACCACCTTGAACTCCATCGTCTTGCCAACGAATACATCGTAGTCGCGGATAGGCTTTACGTCAATCTGCGAACCGGGCAGGAAGGCCTCGATGCCGAATACATCGACGATCATACCACCCTTCGTGCGGCACTTGATGTAACCCTTGATGATTTCCTGGCTCTCCAGAGCAGCATTCACGCGCTCCCAAGAACGAGAGGCACGAGCCTTGCGGTGTGACAGAACGAGCTGTCCCTTCTTGTCTTCCTGATTTTCGATATATACCTCTACGGTATCACCCACCTTCAGGTCGGGGTTGTAACGGAACTCGCTCATGGGGATGATGCCATCCGACTTGTAACCGATGTTCACCACTACTTCACGCTTGTTCATGGCGATTACGGTACCGTCAACCACTTCGCGGTCGTTTACCTTGTTGAGCGTATTGTCATACGCCTTTTCCTGTTCTTCGTGGCTGGTAGCAGCTACTACTTCGCCGTTTTCGTAAGCATCCCAATTAAAGTCTTCGAGAGGCTGTACATTCTTTAAATTTTCCATTGTTTAATAATTAGTTTTTTTTCGATTAATTGAGTTAGACATTATGTTGACTCTAAAATCGGGCGCAAAGGTACAACTTTTTTTTATCCTACCAAAACTTTCGTGCTAATTTTCAAGCGGTAAAGCTGAAGAGAAGATGCTTTCAATAGGAGCTGCTTAGAGGGGAATGCCATACTCCTGCTTGACCACGTCCATGACGAATACACTCTCCAGCGAGCCGAGATGCTCTACGGTGCCGAGGATGTTGAGGATGAATTCCTGGTAATACTTCATGTTGGGAGCATGAATCTTGAGTAGGTAGTCGAAGCTGCCGGAGATGTTGTAGCACTCCACCACCTCGGGAGTCTGACGCATCCGCTCGGCAAAGCTAGAGGCTATGTCGCGACTCATGCTGCTCATCTTGACGTTACAAAAGACTACGAAACCCTGGTTGAGCTTCTCGGCATCAAGCACAGCCATATACCTCTTTATATATCCTCCTGTTTCGAGGCGTTTCAATCGCTCAAATACAGGTGTTGAGGAGAGACTGACGCGAGCAGCCAGCTCTTTGGTGGTGAGACGTGCATTCTGCTGCAACGTACGCAAGATCTGTAAATCGACCTTATCCAATTTTTCAAAATCAGTGACCATAATGTTGTTTGTTACGAGTTACGAGTGATGAGCTACGAGCTACAAGCTACGAGCTACGGGCTACGAGTGATGAGTTATAGAAAAAGAAGATTATTCTATTAGAAGTAGCATTTGGGACCGTCTGAAAGAATAATCATCCTATTCACGCGGCAAAAATAGTATCTTTTCCCAAATATTCCAAAACTATTGGTGGAAAATAATACCTACCCTACCTTTGCAAACGAAAAACAACGAAATGTATAACTAAAAAATATAACGATTATGGCTACAAAGAAACTTCATTTTGAGACGCTGCAACTTCATGTAGGACAAGAGCAACCGGATCCCGCTACCGATGCGCGTGCGGTACCCATCTATCAAACTACCTCATACGTATTCCGCAACTCACAGCATGCAGCCGACCGGTTTGGTCTGCGCGATGCCGGCAATATCTATGGCCGACTGACCAACTCTACGCAAGGTGTGTTTGAACAGCGCGTGGCCGCCCTCGAAGGGGGTGTAGCCGGTCTGGCTGTGGCCTCGGGTGCTGCTGCGGTTACTTATGCGCTGCAGAACATTCTCGGTGTGGGCGACCATATCGTAGCTGCCGACAACCTTTACGGTGGTTCCTTCAACCTCATCACCCACACGTTGGCCACACAGGGCATCAGCAACACCATCGTCAATGTGAATGACCTGCAGGCACTCGAAGCAGCGATTCAGCCCAATACAAAGGTGGTCTATGCAGAGACCTTTGGCAATCCCAACAGTGATGTCACCAACCTAGAGGCAGTAGCCGAAGTGGCCCACCGCCATCACATCCCGTTCATCGTGGACAACACCTTCGGTACTCCCTACTTGATTCGACCCATTGAGCATGGTGCAGATATTGTAGTTCACTCGGCCACGAAGTTTATCGGCGGCCATGGCAGCAGCCTAGGTGGTGTGATTGTAGATGGTGGCCGCTTTGATTGGAAGGCCAATGCCGACAAGTTCCCCACTTTGGCCAAGCCCGACCCCAGCTACCATGGTGCAGTATTTGCTGACGTAGCAGGTCCAGCCGCCTTCGTAACCCGCATTCGTGCGGTGATATTGCGCGACACGGGTGCTACCATCTCCCCCTTCAATGCCTTCATCCTCTTGCAGGGATTGGAGACGCTCTCGCTCCGTGTAGAGCGCCACGTAGAGAATGCGCTGAAGGTGGTGGAATTTCTCCAAAATCATCCCAAGGTGGCCAAGGTCAACCACCCGTCGCTTCCTTCACACCCCGACCATGCACTCTATAAGAAGTACTTCCCCCAAGGTGGCGGCAGCATCTTCACCTTCGAAATCAAGGGTGGACAAGAAGAGGCCTGGAGATTTATCGACAATCTGCAGATTTTCTCTCTGCTGGCCAACGTGGCCGATGTAAAGAGCCTCGTCATTCATCCCTACACCACCACGCACTCGCAGATGAGTCCCGAAGAGCTGGCCCAACAGCACATCACTCCTTCTACGATTCGTCTCTCCATCGGTACGGAGCACATTGACGACATTCTGGATGATTTGAGCCAGGCACTGGAGAAGGCCTAAAGGGTATTGATTGACACAAACGATAAACTTTCCATCGTAGAGCAGATATACTTCCCTTGCTGCAGAAGTATATCTGCTATGCTGCTCGAAGTATATCTGCTTTGAAATCCAAAAATCACAGGTTACGGATGCGCCACTCCTGGGGATAGAGGTTATTGGCCCGATTGCCAAGCTGCTTGACAAAGCCTAAGGGAATGCCTTGATAGGTAATCAGCACAAAACCACGCGGGGTCTCTGTGGGCAGTTGAAGCGCCTCTTTGCGAAGGTAGCTTAAAGCCTGCTCACGGTCAACCTCAACCTCAGGAAAAGCACCGCGCTGCAGTAAGCTGCTCATGGCCAAAGCGTGGCAGGGATTTACGTCACGTCCTTTCACCTCAGCGATGGCCACGCCAGCCTGCAAAAGGTAAAGATTGTTTTTCAGCTCCTGCAACAAGGGGAACCAGTGCGTTGGAAAAGCCAGCACACGTTCCCCTTGTGGCAACAGGAGATACCCTTCGCCTGCGTTGTTCAGCCAACTACGAAGTTGCTCCTCTTGCTGTCGGTTCACCAGACGAGCTAAGGCCTTGTCGGAAGCGACAGCCGACGAGCCGCCCCTTTTGCCTCGTCGCTCTTTCCGTGGACGTATCGAACTGCTTTCTGCTTCGTCTGCGGCAGAGCCCGACTTGCGTAGAGCAGCCATAAAGAGGCCCTCGCCCTTGGTACGAGAGGGCAAGAAGCGAGCCACAGCAAAAGAAGCTCCGGGCAGGAGATTGCCCGTGATACCCCAAGCTGGATGGTGCTCCAACGGAAGCACCTCGGCACCCAGTTCACGACAGATCCACTCAACGTTTTCTTCATCTTCTTTTATATTATAGGTACAGGTACTATATATTAATAATCCACCTGGCTTGAGTGCAGGCCACACATCGGCCAAAATACGCTGTTGCCGTTGGCGGCAAAGCTCTACATTCTCCCTGCTCCAGTCGTTCACAGCTCCCTCGTCCTTACGAAACATCCCTTCGCCCGAACAGGGTACATCAGTAAGCAACACATCAAAAGTTCCCTCCAGCGCGGCAAAGTCAGCAGGATCATTGCGCGTCACCACCACATCAGGATCTCCCCATTTCGTGAGATTCTCCGCCAGAATCTGCGCGCGGCTCTTCATGACCTCGTTACTTACTAACAGACTCCCTGCAGGAAGCAAAGAGCGTGCATGAGTCGATTTACCACCCGGAGCAGCGCAGAGGTCAAGCATGGCTACAGGTCCAGCGGAGACGTATTGCTTCATCACCTGCTCCAGGAACATCGACGAAGCCTCTTGCACGTAGTAGGCACCCGCATGGAAAAGGGGATGGAGCGTAAAAAGAGGCCGTTCCTTGAGGTAATACCCCGTGGTACACCAAGGTACCTGTCCCTGCAGCGGCAAGGTATCGGCCAGCGGCATCTTCTCCAGCTGGGAATAGGTTTCTCCCTCCCGCATGGAGAGTGACAAACTGGCAGCAGATGCCCTATGGGGATTGAGTCGAATGCTCACTTCCGGTTCACCTTCCATACTCTGGGCAAAACGTTCATACTCCTCTGGCCCCAGCAAATGACGCATGGAGCAGACAAAATCGTGTGGTAAATCACCTTTCATTGACGGGTTCAAATTAGTTGGATTGATGAGTTTGAGCGCAAATGTAGAGATTTTCTGCCATTGAAAATGCACGAATTGAAAAAAAAATCATTTCTTTGCAACTTTCACGGCTATCTATTCCGTCTAAAGCATAGAAAACAATAAAAATTACCTATTATATGAAACGACACGTCATATCCCTTCTGTTCGCTCTGGGACTCCTGCTCCCAAGCCAAGCCGTGGTACGCACCACCATCGTAAAAGATAGTCAAAACCACACGGTGTGCATCTACGAACTCAACGACACGGTCATCAACGGACAAGCTGGTGTGGATACACTGAGTATCACCACCTTGCCCGATGGTACCCAGTCCGTCACAGCTTCCCACTTCAAGGATGACGATGGTTGGAGTGTGCATCAAGCTGAAGTCGCCCTGTTCGGCATCTTTTGCGTCTTCCTTGGCCCTGTGCTCATCAGCTTTCTGGTGTTCTTCTTCCGCTACAAGAGCCGCAAGGCAGCCTATCGCGTAGCCGAACAGGCCATTGCCGCAGGACGCCCCCTGCCCGATGAGTTCATCCGCGAGGTGAAACGCAAACCCGTCAGCAACAGCTTGTCGCAAGGCATCAACAGCATCTGCATCGGCATAGGGCTCTTCATCTTCCTCTGGGCCTTGACGAACGAATTTGGCCTGGGCTGTATCGGACTGCTTATCATGTTCATGGGCTTCGGCAAGGTAATCATCTACTACCTGCAGCAAGATAGTCCCCAACAACCCAAGGAGCAGACTGCTCCGACAACAGAAAGCGACAACACACTCAACAACAACGAATGAGATCCCTCAGCGACATCGCCCTAGTGGCTCAGGTGGTTGCCTTTGGCAATACCCGTGCCTTCGACCAGCTGGTCAGGAAGTACCAAAGCCCCGTGCGAAGGTTCTTCCTGCACCAGACGTGCGGCGATGAGGCCTTGAGCGACGACCTGGCTCAAGAGACTTTCATTAAGGCCTATACCGGACTGAAAGGATTCGGACAGCTGAGCAGTTTCTCTACCTGGCTCTACCGCATTGCCTACAACGTCTTCTACGACCACCTGCGTAGCCAGCATGAGGTAAGCCGTCTGGAGACTGCACAGGTTGATGCCCTCTACCATACCGAGCAACAAGACCTGGGGCAGCACAACGACCTCTACCTGGCACTCGGCACCCTGAAAGAGATGGAGCGCACCTGCATCACGCTGTTCTACATGGACGACCTCAGCATCGAGAAGATTGCCGGCATCACCGGCTGCCCCACCGGCACCGTGAAGAGCCACCTGAAACGGGGCAAAGAGAAATTATCCACCTATTTAAGAAACAATGGCTATGAACGATAATCGAATGAATATGAAACCGTTTTATACCTCGTCAAACAAGGATGACGAGGCCCTGCTGCGCCAATTCTTCAGCGAGCAGAAGCAGACGACTCCTCTGGAAGATCATGGCTTTAGTCAGCGTGTCATGAAGCAGCTCCCTCGCCGCACACCGCTCTGGGCTAGGCTGTGGAGCCCTTGCTGCCTCCTGCTGAGCATCTGGCTCTTCATCCAGCAGCACGGACTGCAACAAATCTGGCATGCCCTGCGGGAAATCTTCCACGCCCAGGCCGAACAGCTCATTCCTCAACAGTTCGACCCTAAAGTATGGATTGCCGCAGTCGGGGTACTCCTGTTCCTGCTTTACCAAAAACTATCCCAAATGGCTTAAGAGAAGCGCTTTTCAAGGATAGGCATTTTGAGGTTTCAACGAAAAGCTGTAATTTTGCCAGCTCATAAAAAAACGAAAGGAAACGCCTACTTTGAAACGACATCTTATCATACTGATTCTATGCTGCATTTGGGGTAGCGGCACACTGATAGCACAAAGTGATGCCAAGCATCAACCTACACGCTACCAAGGGGTGAGCGACAGCATTGCTACGGCCTTTTTCAAGGAGCTGAATATCCCCTTGACCCGTGACAATCGCGTGGAGCTCTTCTTCAATGGCCACGATAAATTCGAAGACCTCTTCAGCGCCATCCGCCAGGCACGCCACCACATCCACCTGGAGTACTTCAACTTCCGCAATGACTCTATAGCCAATGCCCTCTTCGACCTGCTGGCCGAAAAGGTGCGTGAAGGAGTGAAGGTGCGGGCCATGTTTGACGCCTTCGGCAATAGTTCCAACAACCGTCCGCTGAAGAAGCGTCACCTGCAGGCCATTGCCGAGAGAGGTATCGAGATAGTCAAGTTCGACCCTCTCACCTTCCCCTGGGTGAACCATGCCATCCACCGCGACCACCGCAAGATTGTAGTCATCGACGGCTGTGTGGGTTACACCGGCGGCATGAACATTGCCGACTACTATATCCACGGCCTACCTGAGCTGGGCCAATGGCACGACATTCACATGCGCATCACAGGCGGTGCCGTGGCACAACTGCAAGGCATCTTCCTCACCATGTGGAACCGCGAAACAGGCCAGCATATTGGGGGACCTGCCTACTTTCCGCCGCTTTCTACCACATGTTCCAAGGAGCAAACGGCTGAGATGAACCAATGTGACAGCCTCAACCCTACCACGCAGATTGCCATTGTGGACCGTGTACCCAAGGAGACCCCACGCCATATCAGCCATGCCTACTCCACCTGCATTGAGGCGGCCCAACGCCATATCCAGATTGTCAATCCCTATTTTGTGCCCACCCGGTCCATCCGAAAGTCCATCAAGCAGGCCCTACGCCAAGGCACCCGCGTGGAAATCATGATTCCATCAAAGAGTGACATTCCCTTTACCCCTGAGGCTTCATTCTACATTGCCCACAAACTGATGAAGCGCGGTGCAGAAATTTACCTGTTCGACGGTGGCTTCCACCACTCCAAAATCATGATGATTGACAGCGCCTTCTGTACCGTAGGCACCGCCAACCTCAACAGCCGCAGCCTGCGCTACGATTACGAGACGAATGCCTTCATCTTCTCTCCCACTACGACACAGGAGCTCAATGCCATGTTCGAAGCCGACAAGCTGCAGAGCACGCGTATGACGCCCGCATATTGGAAGCAACGCTCGCGTTGGAAGAAGTTTGTCGGCTGGCTGGGCAACCTGCTCACCCCCTTCCTTTAATGCAATGCTGCTCTATTTGAAAAAAGCAAGGGTTTCTCTTGCTTATTACAGCACTTTGCGTTATCTTTGCTGCCAACATTGAAAATTTATTCAGAAATTATTCAATTCAAACAGCATAAGAAAACAAAACTATCATGAACAACTCATCACACCCCAAAGGTCTTTACCTGATTTTCGCTACGAGCACGGCCGAACGGTTCAGTTACTTCGGCATGCGTGCCATCTTTATCCTCTACCTTACACAGGCCCTACTGATGGATACACAGACGGCCACCTCTATCTATGGCAGCTATACCGGGCTGGTCTATCTCGCTCCACTGCTTGGAGGCTACATTGCCGATCGCTATTGGGGCATCCGCAAGAGCATTACCTGGGGTATCGTGATGATGAGCATCGGACAGTTCCTGATGTTTGCCAGCGCTTCGGTCTATGAACAGCACGACCTATCGCGCATCTTGATGTATGGCGGTCTGGCCCTGCTCATCATGGGCAATGGCACTTTTAAACCTACGACCAGTGCCGTGGTGGGCAAGCTTTACCGTCCCAACGACCCACGGCTCGACTCGGCCTATACCATCTATTATATGGGTGTGAACATCGGCGCCTTCATCGCCCCGCTGGCCTGTGGCTTCTTTGGCGAAACGGGCAATCCGGCCGACTTCAAGTGGGGCTTCTTGATTGCAGCCGTGGTGACCATCCTGCTCTTCTTCATCTTCCAGACACAGAAGAGCAAGTACTTGATTGGTCCTAACGGCGAAGCCATCGGCGTGATTCCTGATGCCAAGCAGAAAAACAACGAGGCCACCCAGCAGCAGACAGAGGTTGAGCTGACTCCCGAGGAACGCGCTTCCAAGCAGAAGAAGCAGCGTAGCGACTACCTCAAGTTGGGTCTGCTCACTGCCGCCCTCATCGCCCTGTTCAGCTACCTCTTTGATGACTGGGTGAGCGTGGGCATCTTCACGGCCTGCATTGTCTGCCCGGTAAGCATCATGATGGACGACAAGCTGACCAAGATTGAGCGCGACCGCATCTGGGTCATCTACATCATTGCCTTCTTCGTCATCTTCTTCTGGGCTGCCTACGAACAGGCCGGTGCCTCGCTCAACATCTTTGCTGCTCAACAGACTGACCGCGTCTTCTTTGGCTGGGAGATGCCGGCTTCGTGGACCCAGTCGTTCAACGCCATCTTCGTGGTGATTATGGCAGCCTTGGCCCCCTACGTGTGGAGCTACCTGCACCAACGCAACATGGAACCCTCTGCTCCCACCAAGCAGGCCATCGGCTTGCTGCTGCTCTCGCTGGGCTATCTCTTTATCTGCATCGGCGTACAGGGCGTAGAGCCTGGCGTCAAGGTGAGCATCATCTGGATTACAGGCCTCTACTTCATCCATACACTGGGCGAAATCAGCCTCTCCCCCATCGGTCTTTCGATGGTTAACAAGTTGACCCCCGTGCGCTTTGCCTCGCTCATGATGGGCATCTGGTTTATGAGCACCGCCTCGGCCAACAAGTTTGCCGGCATGCTGGGTGGCCTCTATCCAGAAGACGGCAAGGTGAAGCACCTGCTGGGCTTCGAGATTTCCACCCTGTTTGACTTCTTCATGATTTTTGTAGTGATGAGTGCCGTGGCATCGCTGATTCTCTTCCTTCTTTCAAAGAAATTACAGCGCATGATGCACGGAGTGGAATAAAAGCTGTATATTTGCAGGCATAAAAAATAATAGTAGAACAAAATGAGCACCATCAAGGTTAAAGAGAAACAATTTGCCATCTCCATCCCCGAAGCGGAGATCCTGACGGCTGTACAGCGAGTGGCCGACGCCATCAACCACGACCTGGAGGGGAAAGAGCCCCTCTTTCTGAGCGTACTGAACGGCGCCTTCATGTTCACCGCCGACCTCATGAAGCGCATCACCATCCCCTGCGAGGTGTCGTTCATCAAGCTCTCTTCGTACGAAGGTACCTCATCCACAGGACAAGTACGGCAGCTGATGGGGCTAAACCAGTGCATCAAGGGACGTACGGTGGTCATCGTGGAAGACATCGTGGACACGGGCCTCACCATGCAGAAGCTGCTGGAGCTGCTCCAGGCACAAGAGCCGGCCGAAGTGCACATCGCCACCCTGCTCCTGAAACCCGACAAGCTGAAAGTACCTCTCCACATCGAATATGCAGCCATGCAGATACCCAACGACTTCATCGTGGGCTACGGATTGGACTACGACGGCTTTGGTCGCAACTACAAGGATATCTACACCGTGATTAGTGATTAGTGGTTAGTGATTAATATAATTAAACAACTCGAATCTATATGCTGAACATTGTAATTTTCGGAGCTCCCGGCTCAGGCAAAGGGACTCAAAGTGAACGTATTGTAGCGAAGTATGGCATCAACCACATCTCAACGGGTGACGTGCTTCGCGCTGAAATCAAGAACAACACCGAGCTGGGCAAGGTGGCCAAGGGCTACATCGACCAGGGTCAGTTGCTGCCCGACAACCTCATCGTGGATATGCTGGCTGCTAAGCTGGATAGCTTCGAGGAGAGCAAAGGTGTGATCTTCGACGGATTCCCCCGCACCATTGCGCAGGCTGAAGCGCTGAAGCAGATGCTGGCCGCACGTGGACAAAGCGTCACGGTGATGCTTGACCTCGACGTGCCCGAAGAAGAACTGATGGAACGCCTCATCAAGCGCGGACAGGAGAGTGGCCGTGCCGACGACAACGAAGAGACCATCAAGAAGCGCCTCGTGGTTTATCACAGCCAGACAGCTCCGCTTATCGATTGGTACAAGCAGGAGGGCCAGTATGCCCACATCCACGGATCCGGCCGGCTAGAGGACATCACCGCTGAAATCTGTGCTGCTATCGATCAGAAGTAAAACCTATCCCAAAAAAGTATCTCAACTTACTCGGCCAAGTATCTCAACATACTTGGCCGAGTATCTTTAGATACTTTCCCTTGGATGTCCATATTCCCCGCTGAAGTGTTCACTCTTCAGCCGTAAGCCCGATGCCTTTCAAAAAAAGATTCGAATATTTGGATTATTCCAACAAGAAAGTGTAATTTTGCAAAGCGAAATAGCTACATAATACAAGAGAGTTATGACGGACAAACAGAAACTTGCACCGACAGCAGAGCAGAATGCCACTGCGGCAGCAGACTACGACAACTGGTTGGAGCCGGTTTACAGTGCGGTAAGCCGCTTCCTGCATGAAGAGGATCCCGACAGGGGCATCAGTGAGCTGCTCGAGGAGATGCGCCTGCATCTGGAAGCAGATTCGGTACACATCTGCGAGACAGACGTCACCGGGGTCTGCCTGGAGTGCTCTTTTGCCAGCCTGGGTAATTGCGTGAACCACCCTACCCGTCCCACCTGCCGCTGTCTCTATCCACTCCTGATACAAGGCCTACGCGCTGGAAATCCGCTTTGGATTGACGTAGAGCAACCCGATACGTCGTTCGACCAGCACCTCTACAGTCACCTGCGCAGCCATGGCATTCGCCAGATGCTCGCTATCCCCCTGCTCTCCAAGGCTGGTCTCCGTGGATTCCTGGGTGTAGATTTTGCCCGTCCAACCAAGCACAACTCCCCACAGATGCTTGCAGCCATGAGTACATTGAGCCGTCTGCTCAGCATCTGCCTCGAACTGAGGCGGCGCGAGACCGAAGCGGAAGCTCGCCGCAACGACCTCAACGCCCTCTTCGGCTACATGCCGCTGGGCTACCTGCGCATCAAGCTCATCCGTAACGAACAGGGGAAAGCGTACGACTTCTACATCACCGAAGCAAACCAGAAACTGGCCGAACTGACTGCCGAACCGTTGGAACACTTTCTCCATCAACGAGGTTCAAACGCTTCCCCCTGCTACCAGCACGATCTCCTCACCCTGGAGAAGGTGCTCAACGATGGCTGCTACCGCACGCTAAACCATACATTCGACCGTTCGGGCCGCCTCTGCCACATCGTATTCTACTCGTCACGGGCCGATGAGCTGGTGGGCCTCTTCCTCGACATGACCGAAGTGGACCGCATGCGCCAAGCCCTGACCCGCAGCGAGGGGATGCTGAAGAACGTCTTTGAGAACATGACTGCCGGCGTAGAAATCTACGACGCCGAAGGGCGTCTGATCAACATCAATCCAAAGGATATGGAGCTCTTTGGCATAAGCAGTAAAAAGGACGTGTTGGGTATCAACCTCTTTGAGAATCCCAATATTTCCGAACGCATCCGTCAGCAAATACGCCAGGAGGAGAGCGTGGACTTCTACACCAACTACTCCTTCCAAAAAATCGGAGGCTACTACAGCTCGACCAGCCAGAAGAACATCCACCTCTACACCCGCGCCAGCAAGATCTACGATACCCGTCAGCGTTTTCTGGGCTACATCGTCATCTCGATGGACAATACGGAACAGATGGATGCCATGAAGCGCGTAGATGACTTCGAGCACTTCTTCCTGCTCATTTCCACCTACGCCAAGGTGGGCTACGCCAAGTACAACCTCCTCACCCGAGAGGGCTACGCCATCAGCCAGTGGTTCAAGAACCTGGGCGAAGCGCCCGACCGACCGCTGGCCGAAGTAGCAGGCATCTACGAGCAGATGCACCCTGACGACCGAGAACAGATTCTGAAATTCCTGGAGTTGGTCAAGCAGGGTGAAGCCACCTCATTCAACCACGAAGTGCGCATCCGCCGACAGGCCGACGAAGAGCAGATAGCGCAAACATGGAACTGGGTACACGTGCACGTTGTGGTCAACAGCTACCACCCTGAGCAGGAGCTCATCGAACTGATTTGCGTAAACTACGACATCACTGAACTCAAGGAAACGGAACAGAAACTGATTGAAGCCAAGGAGAAGGCCGAGACCGCCGACCGCCTCAAGTCAGCCTTTCTGGCCAACATGAGCCATGAGATTCGCACGCCGCTCAACGCCATCGTGGGTTTCTCGTCGCTCTTGAGCGAAGCACAAAACGACGAGGAACGGCAACAGTATGTGGAGATTATCCAGGAGAACAACAACCTGCTGCTGCAACTCATCTCTGACATCCTCGACATCTCGAAGATTGAAGCCGGCACTTTAGAGTTCAGTTTGAAGCAGATGGATGGTGCCAAACTCTGCAGCGAGGTGGTAGAGAGCCTGAAGGGACGCACCCAGCCGGGTGTAGAGTTAATCTGCGATGCCGAAGGCTGCGACTACCAACTCTCGAGCGACCCCTACCGCCTCAGGCAGGTACTCTTCAATTTCGTCAACAACGCCATTAAGTTTACCTCTCAGGGCGCTATTCACATCGGTTGCACTCCCATCGACGAGCGCCACCTGCGCTTCTACGTGAGCGATACCGGCATCGGCATCAGCCGCGAAAACTGCAGTCGCATCTTTGAACGCTTTGTCAAAGTGAACACCTTCGTGCAAGGCACAGGGCTGGGCCTACCCATCTGCAAGAGCATCATCCACCAGTTGGGAGGTGAAATCGGCGTAGAGAGTACCCCCGGTGAGGGCTCCACCTTCTGGTTCACCCTCCCCATCGACAGCATCACCAACCCCTCATAACGCCATGGAAAAGATGGAACTCACCATACTGGGTTGCGGCTCGGCCCTGCCCACTACACGCCACAACCCCTCATCGCAGGTACTCAACGTGCGCGACAAGCTCTATATGATTGATTGCGGCGAGGGTACGCAGCTCGAGATGCGTCGGGCTAAGCTCCATTTCGGTCGCTTGGGACACATCTTCATCTCCCATCTACACGGCGACCACTGCTTCGGCCTCTTCGGACTGATCTCCACCTTCAACCTGCTGGGCCGCACGGCTGAACTCCACATCCACTCGCCCCAAGGCCTGGAGGAACTGATGCAACCCCTACTCAGCTACTTCTGCCAGCAACTCACCTACCAGGTGCTGTTTCATCCCTTTGATGCCCACAAAGCGGAGTGCATCTTTGCCGACCGCTCCATCCGGGTTACGACCATCCCCTTGCGTCACCGCCTGCCCTGCTGCGGCTTTCTGTTTGAAGAGAGCGAAGGACTACGCCACATCATCCGCGAGATGGTGGATTACTATGAAGTGCCCCTCTATCTGCGCAACAGCATCCGGCAGGGAGCCGACTACGTCACCCCCGAGGGCGTGACCATCCTGAATGAGCAGCTTACCCGTCCCGGTGACCCAGCCCGCCGCTACGCCTACGTCAGTGACACCCTGCCCCTGCCCTCGGTAGTAGCCCAGGTGAAAGGAGTCGATCTGCTCTACCACGAAGCCACCTTTGCCGACGAAGAGCAAGCCCGTGCCCGCGAGACCCTCCACACCACTGCCTCACAAGCCGCCGACATAGCCCGTCAAGCCCAGGTGGGGCACCTGCTCATCGGCCACTACTCCGCCCGCTACGAGACTGAAGAGCCGCTGCTCCGGCAAGCACAAGCCCTCTTCAGCGCTACGACCCTGGCCCAAGAAGGAGTGAAAATCGAAATTTTACCCCACTCCATTAAACTTTTCACCCCGACAAGGGTCGAATAACATAGAAACCACCCAAGTCGAACAACAGAAGAGCCCCATAACAAAAACAGATGAAGCCATCCTACAACGAATCCGCACTGATCAGCCAGCTGCAACACCCCGACACCTGTCGGCAAGCGTTCGAACAACTGGTGCGCCACTACAGCCAGCCGCTCTATTGGCAGATTCGTCGCATGGTGCTGAATCACGACGATACCGACGACCTGCTGCAAAACACCTTCATCAAAGCATGGACCGGCCTGCAGCAATTCCGTGGAGAGTCTTCCCTCTCCACCTGGCTCTACCGCATAGCCATGAACGAATGCCTCAACTTCCTGACCCGCCGACGCGAAATGCTCTCGATGGACGACGAAGAGGTGCAACGCGTAGTGATGAACCAGCTCGATGAAGACCCTTGGTTCGACGGCGACCAAGCCGAACGCGCCCTGCAGCAAGCCATCCTCACCCTGCACGAAAAGCAACGTATGGTGTTCAACCTGCGCTACTTCGACGAGATGGGCTACGAAGAGATGAGCCGCGTACTCGACACCAGCGTAGGAGCCCTGAAAGCCTCCTACCACCACGCTGTGAAGAAAATCGAGCACTACGTGGGCGAAATAGCTGCCAACGATTAAACCCGAGTAAACGAAATGTGTCTATATATATAAGAAAGGAGAGAACAGAAATGAAAGAGACCATGATTCCTCATACCTCCGCACGGCACACCGGTTTCCGCGTGCCCGATGGTTACTTCGAAAGCCTCACCCAGCGGGTGATGGAGCGGTTGCCCGAAGCTGAAGCTGAAACAGCGCAGGCCAGCGCTGAGATAATCACCTTGGCTGAGCCCACCCTGTGGCAGCGCGTACGCCCCTGGCTCTACATGGCCGCCATGTTTGTCGGCGCCGCCTTCATTATCCGCATAGCCTCACCATCGGCTGAAGAGCAAGCTGCTGCCCTGGCCCACGAAGAAGCTGAATCGCAAGAGATTGAATACATTGAAAACGCACTCGACGCCGCCATGATGGACGACTACTCGCTCTACATGTACCTGGCCGAGGATACAAACCATTAACCCCCCACTTATCCGTATGAATACCCACACGAAGTCAAACGTCAACATCTTGAGAAACTGGATGGTTTCCCTCCTCCTGATGCTACCCTTGGCCTATGCAACGGCCACCAACCACATCCCCCAACAGCTCACCAAGGAGCAGTTCAAAGCTCGTCAGCGAGCCTTCATCACCGAATATGCCCAGCTCACCGAGACCGAGGCCGAAGCCTTCTTTCCCCTCTACTTCGAGCTGCAAGAGCGGAAGCGTGAACTCAACAACGAAGTGTGGAACCTGCTTAAAGAGGGGCGCGCCAAAGGCGTGAGCGAAAAGAAGTACGAAGAGATTCTGGAAGGAGTCTATGACACCCGTCTGGCCATCGATCGGCTGGAGAAGAGCTACTTCGAGAAGTTCAAGAAGGTGCTCTCATTCCAGAAGATTTACCAGGTACAGCAAGCAGAGATGCGTTTCCACCGCGAAGTGCTGAAGAACTTCGGCGAGGAGAAGCGCGGAGGACACCGTCCCGCACACGGAAACAAATAGCCAGGCTGCGATACCCTCTTCTAACAACACCAAATTCCTATCACTCGAACTCGTGACTCATCACTCGTAGCTTGTAGCTGGATACTCAACTTGTAGCTTGTAGCTAATCACTCGTAACTGAAAACCCATGGACCCCATTGCCCTAATCAACAAATACTATCCCGAGGAGAACCGCCTGCGGGAGATTCTTGTCACACATAGTCAGTCGGTGGCTCACAAGGCGTGTGCCATTGCCGATGCACATCCCGAACTCCACCTCGACCGCCAGTTCCTCTACGAAGGAGCCATGCTTCACGACATCGGCATCTTCCTCACCGATGCCGACGGCATCTGCTGCTATGGGGATAAGCCCTACATCTGCCACGGCTCGTTGGGAGCAGAGCTGATGCGCCGTGAAGGGTACGAGCGTCATGCTTTGGTGTGTGAACGCCATACGGGCGCCGGTCTCTCACTCCAGCAAATCATCGCTCAGCAGTTGCCCGTGCCCCATCGCGAGATGGTGCCTGTCAGCCTGGAGGAGCAGGTTATCTGCTTTGCCGACAAGTTCTTCTCAAAGACTCACCTCGACCGAGAGAAGAGCGTGGAGAAAGCCCGTCGCAGCCTGGAGCGCTATGGACAAGAGGGCTTAGACCGCTTCGACCACTGGTGCCGTCTGTTCCTCTGAACCACCCCGAGAATCCCTGCTATTTCCAAAAAGAAAATAAAGTTCTGCACAAAAGCGACGAAAAGCGTTGGTAACTCATATAAAATATGTACTTTTGCCCCTTTGAAGTGCATAGTGCATCGCTATACACCAACGAAAAAACGACTTTTGATTATTGGAAACTAGAAAATACATATCGGCTCTGATGCTCCTCATCGTGGTGCTTTGGTCTGTCCATGCTGTGGCTGAACGGCATGGAAGGGGGATGAACTACCTCCCGCTCCTGCAGGCCACGGCCTCACTACCTGACGACAGCCTCCGCCAGAGCCAGCAGCCCGACACCCTGCCACGCAAGCGCGAGGCCCTCGAAGCCCCCGTCACCTACGAGGCCAACGACTCCATCCTCTTTACCCAAGCAGGCTGGGGACATCTCTACGGCCAAGGTAAAGTGAACTATCAGCAGATCGAACTGACCGCCGACGTCATCAGCATGAATATGGATTCGAGCACCGTCACCGCCCATGGCGTGGAAGACTCGCTGGGCACCATCAAGGGACGCCCTGTGTTCAAGGATGGGGAGACCCCCTACGAGACGAACACCATCCGATATAACTTCAAGAGCGGCAAGGGCATCATCAGCAATGTAGTGAGCCAGCAGGGCGAAGGCTACGTGACCGGCAACAACGCCAAGAAGGGCGAAAATGATGAACTCTACATGCGCAGCGGACGCTACACCACCTGCGACCACCATGAGCATCCCCACTTCTACATGCAGATGACCTACGCCAAAGTTCGCCCCAAGAAGAACGTAGTGACTGGCCCGGCTTATCTCGTGGTGGAGGATGTGCCGCTGCCCATTGCCGTGCCCTTCTTCTTCTTTCCCTTCAGCAGCAGCTACCAGAGTGGCTTCCTGATGCCCACCTACATGGACGACTCCAACCGCGGCTTCGGACTGACCGACGGAGGTTACTACTTTGCCATCAGCGACCAGATGGACCTCAAGCTGCGTGGCGACATCTTCACCAAGGGCTCGTGGGCGCTCAATGCAGAGAGCAACTACGTGAAGCGTTACAAATACTCCGGCCTGCTGCAGATGAGCTACCAGGTGACCAAGACGGGCGATAAGGGACTCTCTGACTACTCCGTCTCAAAGGACTTCAAGATCGTCTGGAGCCACCGCCAAGATGCCAAGGCCAACCCCAACTCCACCTTCTCAGCCAGCGTGAACTTCTCCAGCAGTAGCTATGAACGGCAGAACATCGGCAACATGTACAACTCACAGGCCATGTCGCAGAATACCAAAACCTCCAGTGTAAGCTATTCGCGCAACTTCCCCGA
The DNA here is from genome assembly GCA_945879145.1 of uncultured Mediterranea sp. Lineage (GTDB taxonomy): Bacteria > Bacteroidota > Bacteroidia > Bacteroidales > Bacteroidaceae > Bacteroides. The sequence goes on along the minus strand of CAMCUZ010000010.1, from coordinate 22,721 downwards.
TCAGAATCTGAGCATCTCGGCCACGGGCAACATCGCACAGAACATGCGCGACTCGTCGATCGCCGTCACGCTGCCCGACCTCAATATCTCCCTCTCCACCATCTTCCCCTTCAAGCGCAAGCAGGCCGTGGGCAACGAGCGATGGTACGAGAAGATCCAGCTGCGCTACACCGGGCGCATGAAGAACAGCATTACCACAAAGGATGACCAGCTCTTCAAGAAGAACCTCATCAAGGATTGGGACAACGGGATGCAGCACGACATCCCCATCAGTGCCACGTTCACCCTCTTCAAGTATTTCAACCTAACCCCCTCGGTGAACTACACGGAGCGCTGGTACACACGCAAGATCAAGCAAGACTGGGATCCTGATGCCAACCAGGTGGTGCGCGATACGGCCAACGGCTTTTACCGCGTATGGAACTACAGCGCCAGTCTGGGTATCAACACCAAGATCTATGGGATGTACAAACCCCTCTTCTTGCCTAAGAAGCAGCTGCAGATACGCCACGTCATTACCCCCTCGGTGAGTATCAGCGCCGCGCCCGACTTCACCTCGTCGAGCTACGGCTACTACGACACCTACTACAAGCCCAGAAGCGGCGGAGGACAGGATACGGTGAAATACTCCTACTATGCAGGCCAAGCCTTCGCACCCCCCAGTGGTGGACGACAGGGTTCCATCAGCTTCAGCGTGTCCAACAACCTGGAGATGAAGTATAAAGACCGGAATGACTCCATACGCAAGGTGAGCCTCATCGATGAACTGGGTGCCAGCATCAGCTACAACATGGCAGCCAAGGAGCGCCCCTGGAGCGACCTGAGCTTGAACATGCGCCTCAAGCTGAGCAAGAGCTACACCTTCAGTATGGCCTCCACCTTTGCCACCTACGCCTACGAGTTTGACAAGAACGGCAACGTCGTGGTGGGCAACCGCACCGAATGGTCGTATGGCCGGTTTGGCCGCTGGTCGGGCTATGGCTCATCGTTCAGCTACACCTTCAACAACGACACCTGGAAGAAGTGGAAGGAGAAGTTCAGCGGCAAGAAGCACGACGAAGGTACGGGCAACGACGAGAATACCAACGATGAAGAGCAACAATCCCCTGCCAACGAAGGCGAGAACAAGAAAAAGGTTAAGAAGGCCGAGGCAGATGCCGACGGCTACCAGACCTTCAAGATGCCCTGGTCGCTGAACTTGAACTACAGCTTCAACATCAGCGAAGACCGCACTAAGCCCATCAACCGCAAGAACATGCGCTACCCCTACCGCTACACCCACAACCTGAGCGCCTCGGGCAACGTGAAGATCTCCAACAAATGGGCCATCAGTTTCAACTCAGGCTACGACTTCGAGGCGAAGAAGATTGTACAGACCTCGCTCAACATCACCCGTGACCTGCACTGCTTCAGCATGTCGGCCGCCCTCTCCCCCTTCGGCGTATGGAAGTATTACAACTTTACCATCCGCGCCAACGCCAGCATCCTGCAGGACCTGAAATGGGAACAACGCAGCCAGACGCAGAGCAACATCAAATGGTATTAAGCCCCTCTGATCGCTACTTTTCATCCAATCCTCACCTTTTCCCTGTTTTTTCTTTACCGATTGTTTTGTCGGTTCGTTACAATGTGCTAATTTAGCGCCTTGTAAACATACAAACAGAAACAAATTAACTGGTTAACAATTTAAATCGAAGAACATGAAACGATTCCTATCCATTTTGGCAACGATGGGCGTAGCTACTTGTTTGGTCCATGCGGATGATGGACAGTTGACGCGTGGCATTGGCCAATACCCTGGCCGCACCACAGAGTTCACCGCCCCACGGATGGTGAAAGACTTCACCTACCGCAACATTGCCCTCCATCGGGCGGTCTATACCTCCTCGAATGCCGACTACAACCTTACCGGACAGTTGGTGACCGATGGCGTTATTGCCGACAAGGGGCCCACCACCCTGACTGTGGTGACCAACGAAGGCGTGCTCAACAACCGAGACAAAGAGAAACTGACCGATGGTAACCCGGTGACCAGCCTGGTCATCAAAGGGGAAAAGGCCTTTGTAGAGTACCGCTGGGAAGAGTTGACAATCAGTGTGGATACCATCCGTCTGATTGGTGAGCTTGCCTATCAGGCCGAGCAGGCCACCAAGGGCTACGCCATTCGCGTACTAGGCTCGCGCGACGGTAAGAAGTGGGAACAGCTGGGTCAACTCAAAGGGAAAGATCTGCCCGGCTATGCCACGAAGCAGTTGGTCAGCACCGACCCCAACAAGTTTCAAGACGAAGTGAAGCTACCGCTGCGCATAGTGAAGCTGGCTATCCCCCTCAAGAAGCGGGGCAACTGCTCACAGTTGCGCATCGAGTTCGACCTCCCAGGAGCAGCTTGGTGGCGCCTGCACGAGATTGACCATGGCTTCCTGCGCCCGGGAGAGGAGAAGTTCGCCTTCTTCAATATGAAATGGGATGTACGCAACAGCTCATGGCTCCCCTCAGAGCACTTCACAAGCGTATGGCGCTCCAAGTCGGAAGCCAACCAATGGCTCTATGTAGATTTAGGTACCATGGCCGACTTCGACCGCGTGGTGCTCCACTGGCAGCAACGCGCCAAAGCGGGTAAGATTCAGGTTTCGACCGATGCCCAGCGCTGGAGCGACATAGCCTCACTGAGCGAAGGCACGGAAGCAGTCGAAGAGGTTTCCTGCCAGGGTCATGGCCGCTATGTACGCCTACTGCTCACCCAGCCCGGTACCGAGGGGTTCTATGGACTGAGCGAACTGCAGGTGATGGGCCGTGGTGGCCTCCATGCCGAACCAGCCAACACGTTAGCCTCGAAAGAGGGCAAAGAGATGCTCAACCGCTGGCAGCTACGTCGCGACGGTACGGACCAGTGGATCGAAGCTACCGTACCCGGCACCGCACTCACCAGCTACATGAATATTGGTGCCGTGCCCGACAACCGCTATGCCGACAACATGCGCCAGATTTCAGAGTCCTTCTTCAACGCCGATTTCTGGTACCGCACCACCCTTACGTACGACCCCGCTGCGTCGGCTTCAAAGCATACCTACCTCCACTTCGATGGTATCAACTGGAAGGCCGAAGTCATGCTCAACGGTGAAAAGGTGGGACGTATCGACGGCGCCTTTATCCGTGCCCGCTTCGATATCACCAAGCAGCTCAAGCCAGGCGACAACCTGCTGGAGGTACGCGTCATCAAGAATGCTCATTTCGGAGCCGTGAAGGAGAAGACCGCCCTCAATACCGATCTCAACGGTGGCGTACTGGGAGGCGACAACCCTACCTTCCATGCCACCATCGGCTGGGACTGGATTACCAGTCTGCCAGGCCGCGAAGTGGGTATATGGAACGATGTCTATCTGACACGGGATGGCGGTGTGCGTGTCTATGACCCGGTTGTTACGACCACACTCAACCTGCCCGACACCCTCGCCACACTGACCCCTGCCGTGCGCATTGCCAACGAAGAAGAGACGCTTCGCCAGGTGAAGGTCATCGGACATATCGGCCAGATCAGCTTTGAGAAAGAGCTGACGCTCCAGCCCATGGAACAGACCGAACTCCTTTTCCAGCCCGAGGCCTACGCTCAGCTGCGCAACCAGCAGCTGCGTCTCTGGTGGCCCAACGGCTATGGTGAGCCCTACCTCTATGATGCAGGCTATCAGCTGCTCGACGCTAAGAGCGGCGCCCTGCTCAGCGAGGTGAACTACAAGGCTGGCATACGTCAGATGAGCTATAAAGAGCTTGACACCCGCACCACCCTCTACATCAACGGCAAGCGGTTCAACCCCCTGGGTGGCAACTGGGGCTTTAGTGAGACCAACCTCAACTACCGCGGCCGCGAGTACGACGTAGCCGTACGCTACCACCGCGAGATGAACTGCACCATGATCCGCAATTGGGTGGGTCAGATAGGCGATGAGGAGCTCTACGAGGCCTGCGATAAATATGGCCTCATGATATGGCAAGACTTCTGGCTGGCCAACCCCTGGGATGGTCCCGATCCTTACGACGAGGCGATGTTCCTGGCCAACTCTGCCGACTACATCTCCCGCATCCGCAACCACGCCTGCATTGGCATCTATGTAGGGCGCAACGAAGGTTATCCCCCTGCCAGCATCGACAGCGCTCTGCGCCAACAAATCAAGCAGCTCCATCCACAACTGGGCTACATCCCCAGCTCGGCCGACGATGGTGTCAGCGGTCATGGCCCCTACGGCATGCAGCCTACAGCCGTCTATTTCGACAAACAGTCCAAGAAACTCCACTCCGAACGCGGTATGCCTAATATCCCGACCTTCGAGAGCCTAAGTCGTATGCTCGACCCCACCCAGCTCTGGCCGCAAGGTGATGCTTGGGGACAACACGACTTCACGCTGAAGGGTGCTCAGGGCGGTGAGTCGTTCAACGCCACCTTTGCAAGCCACTTCGGAGAACCCCGCGATGCACGCCACTTCACGGAGCTGGCCCAGTGGCTCAACTACGACGGCTACCGTGCCATGTATGAATCCACGCAGCAGTACCGTATGGGCCTGCTCATCTGGATGAGTCACGCCTGCTGGCCCAGCATGGTGTGGTGTACGTACGACTACTACTTCGAACCTACAGCGGCCTACTTTGGTGTGAAGAAGGCTTGCGAGCCCCTCCATATCCAGTACAACCCCCTGAAGCAGAGCGTTGAGGTGGTGAACTATGCAGGTGGTGCCCGTCAAGAACTCATCGCCAAGGCCCAAGTGCTCGATATGTGGGGCAAGGTCATCAGCGAACAGCAGCAACCCCTCTCCATCGGCGAAGACGAGACGCTCCAGGCACTCCAGCTGCAGCTCCCCACGGACCAGGAAGTCTATTACCTGCGCCTCTACTTGACGCAAGGCGACACACTGCTCTCTGAGAACTTCTACGTAGAGGGCCGTCAGGCCGACCAGCTACAGGCGCTATCCCAGCTGCCAAAGGCTGAGGTACGTACCGAGCAGGGGTCCTTTACCCAGGTAGGCGACGAGTGGCAAGGCAGTATCACGCTGACCAATACCAGCCAGACTCCCGCACTCCTGCTTCGCCTCAACCTGAAGGGATATGATGGCGAGCAGATTCTACCCGTAATCTACAGCGACAACTACTTCGCCTTGATGCCCGGCGAGAGCAAGCGCGTGACCGTAAGCTATCGCAACGAAGACAGCCGCGGCGCCCTCCCCATCATCGCCGTGACGGGATTCAACAAGAAGTAACCCCATATACACTGTAGGGGCGGAAAATTTTCCGCCCCTACAAGTTAATCACTAATCACTAAACACTAATCACTATAATGATTAGATCATACGTTAATCGATGTATTCAAAGCCGCAGTAAGGCACAAGCGCCTTGGGGATACGGATACCCTGCGGGGTCTGGTTGTTCTCCAGCAAGGCGGCTACGATGCGCGGCAGAGCCAGGGCTGAGCCATTGAGCGTGTGGCAGAGCTCGGTCTTTTTCTCAGCCGTGCGATAACGACACTTCAGTCGGTTGGCCTGATAGGTATCGAAGTTCGACACCGAGCTCACCTCCAGCCAGCGCTTCTGTGCCTCACTATAGACCTCGAAGTCATAACAGATGGCCGCCGTAAAGCTCATGTCACCGCCACAGAGGCGCAGGATACGGTAGGGCAGTTCCAGCTTGATAAGCAGGCCCTCTACATGATCGAGCATCTCCTGATGGCTCTCACGGCTATGTTGAGGCGTATCAATGCGTACCAGCTCCACCTTTGAGAACTCATGCAGGCGGTTCAGTCCGCGCACATCCTTACCATACGAGCCGGCCTCACGACGGAAGCACTCCGTGTAGGCACAGTTCTTGATGGGCAGTTGCTTCTCGTCGAGAATGACGTCGCGGTAGATGTTGGTCACGGGCACCTCAGCCGTAGGAATCAAGTAGAGGTCATCTACTTCGCAGTGGTACATCTGTCCCTCCTTGTCGGGCAGCTGACCCGTGCCATAGCCGCTGGCCGCATTCACCACCGTGGGAGGCATGATCTCGGTGTAGCCACTGGCACGCGCCTCATCCAGGAAGAAGTTGATCAGGGCGCGTTGCAAACGGGCTCCCTTGCCTTTATAGACGGGGAATCCGGCTCCGGTAATCTTCACACCCAGGTCGAAGTCGATGATGTCGTACTTCTTAGCCAACTCCCAGTGGGGCAGTGCATCCTTAGGCAGTTCCGTCTCCATGCCGCCCATCTTCACCACCAGGTTGTCCTCAGCGGTAGCACCTTCGGGCACCTCATCGTAGGGCACATTGGGGATAGTATAAAGCAGCTGCTGCAGCTGTGCAGCCGCCTCGTCCATCTCGGCCTGCAGCGTCTTATTGGCCTCCTTGAGCTGAGCCACCTTGTTCTTGGCCTCGTCCGCCTCAGCCTTCTTGCCCTCCTTCATCAGCTGGCCTATGCTCTTGCTGGAAGCATTCACCTCAGCCAGGTTCTTATCTAATACGGCTTGCGTACTTTTGCGTTTGTTGTTCAACTCAAGCACCTGGTCAATGGCCTCCTGTGCTCCCTTGAAGTGCTTCTTCTCCAAGCCGCGAACCACGGCCTGAGCATCCTCTGTGATTTGTTTAATCGTCAGCATATTGTTTATCCTTAATTTAGTAAGTATCTATTCTATAATAATCGTCATACTCCCCACAGGGCGAGACACATCTACTCAGAAATGTGCGGCAAAGATAGTGCTTTTTTCAATCCCTTTGGTAGTTTTGCAGAAATGATTTACCTTTGCGGACAAATTTTTTCGCTTATGTCAAACGAACGCAAAATCATCAACGACCCGGTATTCGGGTTTATCAACATCCCCAAGGGGTTGATCTACGACCTGGTGAAGCATCCGTTGCTTCAGCGGCTCACGCGCATCAAGCAGGTGGGCCTCTCGTCGGTAGTCTATCCTGGGGCCCAGCATACCCGCTTCCAGCACTCGCTGGGCGCTTTCTACCTGATGCAGGAAGCGATCCAGCAGCTGGCGGCCAAGGGCAACTTCATCTTCGAGAGCGAGGCCGAAGCAGTAAAAGCGGCTATCCTGCTGCATGACATCGGCCACGGCCCCTTCTCGCACGTCCTGGAGCACTCCATCGTGCGCGGAGTGAGTCATGAGGAGATTTCGCTGATGCTCATGGAGCGCATGAACAAGGAGATGAACGGACGACTCACGCTGGCCATACAGATTTTCAAGGACGAATACCATAAGCGCTTCCTCCACCAGCTGGTGAGCGGACAGCTCGACATGGACCGGCTCGACTACCTGCGCCGCGACAGCTACTACACCGGGGTGATAGAGGGCAACATCGGCTCGGCCCGCATCATCAAGATGCTCGACGTGCGCGACGACCACTTGGTGGTGGAGGCCAAGGGCATCTACTCCATCGAGAACTTCCTCACCTCGCGCCGCCTGATGTACTGGCAGGTCTATCTGCACAAGACTTCGGTGGCCTATGAGAAGATGCTGGTCAGCACCCTGCTCCGAGCCAAAGAACTGGCCCTGCGGGGCGAAGAGCTGTTTGCATCGCCTGCGCTCCGTTTTTTCTTGTATCACGACATCGACCGGGAGCAATTCATGAGCAATCCCGAGTGTCTGAATCAGTTTATCCAGCTCGATGACAACGATATCTGGACCTCGCTCAAGGTATGGTGCAACCACTCCGACTGCGTGCTCCGCACGTTGAGCCGTGGCATGGTGGACCGCCTCATATTCAAGGTTGAAGTAAGCAACGAACCGTTTGATTCCGAGCGTATTGGCACATTAAAGAGAGAGATAGCCACCCGGATGAACATCCCCCTGGAGGAGGCTGATTACCTGGTGATAGCCTCGCGCATTGAGCGCAACATGTACAACCCTGCCGACGACAGCATCGACATTCTCTACAACGACGGCACCATACGTGGAGTGGCCGAAGCATCCGACATGCTCAACATCTCGCTGCTCTCCAAAAAGGTAAAGAAATACTACATGTGCTACCTACGCTGAGCAATTGTTTCAAAAAATTTTCATTATTACTAAGGTTATGTGAAAAAAAAGTGCGTTATTTGTAGATTGAAAATTGTAAAATGAAGAAAATTATGGAGTTTAGTGCCAAACAAATTGCCTCATTGATTCAAGGAGAAATCGTAGGCAACGAGAACGCTACCGTACATACCTTTGCCAAGATTGAAGAGGGCGTGCCGGGTGCCATTTCGTTTCTGTCAAACCCGAAATATATCCCTTACCTGTATGAAACAAAAGCCAGCATTGTACTGGTCAACAAGGACTTCGTGCCCGAGCATGAGGTGAGCGCCACGCTGATCAAGGTGGACAACGCCTACGAGTGCCTGGCCAAGTTGATGACGCTCTACGAACAGAGCCACCCCAAGCGCACCGGCATTGACCCGCTGGCTTACGTAGCTCCTACCGCCAAGGTGGGCAAGGATGCCTACATCGCCCCATTTGCCTGCGTAGGCGACTATGCTGAGGTGGGTGAAGGCACTGAGCTGCACCCCCACGCTTGCATCGGGAGCAACGCCAAGGTGGGCAGCCACTGCATCCTCTACCCCCATGCCACGGTCTATCACGACTGCCGCGTGGGCGACCGTTGCATCCTTCATGCAGGCTCGGTGATCGGTGCTGACGGCTTCGGCTTTGCCCCCACCGAGAAGGGGTATGAAAAGATACCCCAAATCGGCATCACCATCCTGGAAGACGACGTAGAGATTGGTGCCAACACCTGCGTGGACCGCGCCACGATGGGTGCCACGGTCATCCACAGCGGCGTGAAGCTCGACAACCTGGTGCAGATAGCCCACAACGACGAGATCGGTTCACACACGGTAATGGCCGCCCAAGTGGGCATTGCCGGTTCGACCAAGGTGGGTGAATGGTGTATGTTCGGCGGTCAGGTAGGAGTCGCTGGTCATATCCGCATCGGCGACCACGTGGATCTGGGCGCTCAGAGCGGTGTGCCGAGCAGTCTGAAGGAGGGCAGCCGCCTGATAGGCACCCCCCCGATGGAGCTGAAACCCTACTTCAAGTCACAGTCGGTATTCCGCAAGTTGCCCGATATCTACTTCGAGATGAACCGCCTGCGCAAAGAGCTGGACGAGCTCAAGGAGACACTGAAGGAGAGCAAGAATCAAACAGAATAACAACAATAGTAACAATATGCTGAAACAAAAAACACTGAAAGAAAGCTTCTCGCTGAGCGGTAAAGGGCTCCATACGGGGCTCAACCTCACGGTGACCTTCCGACCCGCTCCCGAGAACCACGGCTACAAAATCCGGCGCATCGACCTGGAGGAAAAGCCCGTGATTGACGCTGTGGCCGACAACGTGGTAGAGACTACCCGTGGCACGGTGATAGCCCGCGGCGGCGTGAAAGTAAGCACGATTGAACATGGCATGGCGGCCCTTTACGCCCTGGGCATCGACAACTGTCTGATTGAAGTGAACGGACCCGAGTTCCCGATCCTCGATGGCAGTGCGCAGTACTACGTGCAGGAGATTGAGCGCGTAGGCACCGTAGAGCAGGAAGCCATCAAAGACTTCTATATCATCAAGCAGAAGATTGAGTTCCGCGATGAGAAGAGCGGTTCGAGCATCATCGTCCTGCCCGACGAGCAGTTCAGCCTGAACGTGCTGATTTCTTACGACTCACAGATTATCCCCAACCAGTATGCCACGCTCGAAGAGATGTCGAAGTTCGGCACCGAGGTGGCTGCCAGCCGTACCTTTGTCTTCGTGCGCGAGATTGAGCCCCTGCTGCAGGCTGGCCTCATCAAGGGCGGCGACCTGGACAACGCCATCGTCATCTACGAACGCGAGATGAGCCAGGAGAACTACGACAAGCTGGCCGACGTGATGGGCGTGCCCCACATGGATGCCAAACAGCTGGGCTACATCAACCACAAACCGCTGGTATGGCCCAACGAATGTGCCCGCCACAAGCTGCTCGACATCGTGGGCGACCTGGCCCTGATCGGCAAACCCATCAAGGGACGCATCATCGCCACCCGACCCGGCCACACCATCAACAACAAGTTTGCCCGCCAGATGCGCAAAGAGATTCGCCTGCACGAAATCCAGGCACCCATCTATGACATCAACCGGGCACCGCTGATGGACGTGAACCGTATCCGCGAACTGCTTCCCCACCGCTACCCCTTCCAGCTGGTGGACAAGGTCATCGAGATTGGCGCCAACTACATCGTGGGCATCAAGAATGTCACCGCCAACGAACCCTTCTTCCAGGGCCACTTCCCCCAGGAGCCGGTCATGCCCGGCGTACTTCAGATTGAGGCCATGGCGCAGACCGGTGGACTGCTGGTGCTCAACTCCGTGGATGATCCCGAACGCTACTCCACCTACTTCCTGAAGATCGACGGCGTCAAGTTCCGCCAGAAGGTGGTGCCCGGCGACACGCTCATCTTCCGTGTGGAGCTGCTGGCCCCGATACGCCGCGGCATCTCTTCGATGAAGGGCTACGTCTTCGTTGGCGAGAAAGTGGTGTGCGAAGCCGAGTTCACCGCACAGATTGTCAAGAATAAGTAATCCGCAAGGCAAACCCCATTCCCCTATATAATTATAATAAGGTATATGATTAGTCCATTAGCATACATCGACCCCGAAGCACAGATCGGTCAGAACGTAGAGATCGCCCCTTTCGTCTTCATCGACCGCAACGTGGTGATCGGCGACAACAACAAGATCATGTCGGGAGCCAAGATACTCTATGGCTCGCGTATCGGCCAGGGTAACACCATCTTCCCGGGTGCCGTCATCGGTGCCATCCCCCAAGACCTCAAGTTCCGTGGCGAAGAGACCACAGCCGAGGTGGGCGACAACAACCTGATTCGCGAGAACGTCACCATCAACCGCGGTACTGCCGCCAAAGGCAAGACCGTGGTGGGCAACAACAACCTCCTGATGGAGGGCGTACACGTGGCCCACGACGCCCGCATCGGCAACGGCTGCATCATCGGCAACAGCACCAAGATGGCTGGTGAAATCGTCATAGACGACAACTCCATCATCAGTGCCAGCGTACTGATGCACCAGTTCTGCCGCGTGGGTGGCTACGGCATGATCCAGGGTGGCTGCCGCTTCAGCAAAGACGTGCCCCCCTACATCATCGCCGGCCGCGAGCCCATCTGCTACGCCGGCATCAACATCGTAGGCCTGCGCCGCCGTGGCTTCAGCAACGAGACCATCGAGCAGATCCACAACGCCTACCGCATCATCTACCAGAGCGACCTCAACATCACCAACGCCCTGGCCAAAATCGAAGCTGAGATGGAGATGACCCCCGAGATCAGCTACATCGTCGAGTTCATCCGTTCGTCCCAACGAGGCATCATACCGGGAGGAAAATAAAGAAAGAAACCAACAATAAACAAAAAACAAACAATGATATACCGTTTTACCCTTATCTCCGACGAAGCAGAAGGCTTCATGCGTGAGATTCAGATCGACCCTGATGCCACCTTCTTTGACTTCCATCAGGCCATCCTGAAATCGGTGAATTTCAAAGACAACCAGATGACCTCGTTCTTTATCTGCGACGAGGACTGGGAAAAGGAAAAAGAGATTACACTCGAAGAGATGGACGATAATCCCGAAGTAGATAGCTGGGTGATGAAGGAGACCACCATCAGCGAACTGGTGGAGGACGAAAAGCAAAAGCTGCTCTACGTGTTCGACTACATGACGGAGCGCTGCTTCTTCATCGAACTGACCGAAATCATCACCGGCAAGCACATCAAGGGCGCCAAGTGTACCCACAGCGAGGGCGAACCGCCCGCACAGGAGGTGGACTTCGAGGAGTTTGAGAACAAAGTCGCTGCCGGGCTCGACCTGGATGAGAACTTCTACGGCGACCAGGACTACGACATGGAGGACCTCGACAGCGAGGGCTTTGAAGGCCTTGGCGACACAGGTAACCCCTACGATGACGACCGTTATTGACCGTATCCTGACCCTGCTTGCTCAGCCAGCTGAAGCGGAGAGCCACCGCCCCACCCTGCTCGTCCTGGTAGGACCTACAGGCGTGGGAAAAACGGAGCTCAGCCTGCAGCTGGCTGAGCGGTTGTGCACCCCCATCATCTCAGCCGACTCACGGCAACTCTATGCCGACCTGCCCATTGGCACTGCTGCCCCCACCCCCCAACAGCTGGCCCGCGTCAAGCACTACCTGGTGGGCACCCTGCAGCTCACGGACTACTACAGCGCCGCCCGCTACGAAGAGGAGGTGCTGAAGCTGCTCCACGATCTCTTCACCACCCACCACACCGTGTTGCTCACCGGCGGTTCGATGATGTACATCGATGCCGTCTGCAAGGGGATTGACGACATCCCCACCGTGGATGAGGAGACGCGCCGCATGCTGCTAGACCGCTACCAGGCTGAAGGACTCGACCGCCTCAGCGACGAGCTGCGTCTGCTCGACCCCGACTACTACCGCACCGTGGACCTGAAGAACCCCAAGCGCGTCATCCATGCGCTGGAGATCTGCTACATGACGGGACGTCCCTACAGCAGCTTCCGCACCGCATCGGTCAAGCAGCGCCCCTTTCGCATCATCAAGGTGGGTCTGCGCCGCGAACGCGAGGCGCTCTACCGCCGCATCAACCAGCGCGTGGAGCAGATGGTGGAGCAGGGGCTGGTGGAAGAGGCGCGTCGGGTGATGCCCTACCGCCACCTCAACGCCCTCAACACGGTGGGTTACAAAGAGATGTTCCGCTACCTCGACGGCGAATGGAGTCTATCCGAGGCCATGGCCAAGATTCAGCAAAATAGCCGCATCTACTCCCGCAAACAGATGACCTGGTTCAAACGCGACCCCGACATCCACTGGATTGACCTGGAGGAGTGATTCACCTGTGCGCACAGGATTAGAACCCGTGACCCCAGATTCACCTGTAGGGGCGCAATATTTTGCGCCCGAATACCGCAACGAACAGCGCAACGAATAACAAAACGAATAACAAAACGAATACACCTATCTGGGTGTGATTAGGGCGGAAAATTTTCCGCCCCTACAAGTACGTCATTAGTATATTGGACATTAGTTTTTAGTTTTTGGACATTAGTTTTAAATTTTAAATTGAATAAAATAATGAACAAACGATTGTTACCTTTGCTGGTGATGGGGCTGCTGACGCTTACGGCCCTGGCCAGCTGTAAAAAAGACATGAGCATGAAGATGAACTCACCTCGTAATATTCGGGGGGTGGTGAGCTACAAACGCACCTTCAATGACCTCAACGAAGTCCACCTGCAGACGGCACGCGCCATCGGCATCGCACCCCTGGCCGACCGCACCGCAGCTGAAGCGATGAAGGAGCAACTCTGCCTGATTGGCAGCAATGCCTTCTATAGCGTCGATTCACTCACCCACTCCATCCCCTACGTCATCCCTGGTGCTGCCCGGCTGCTTGACTCCATTGGCATCAACTTTCTCGACTCGTGCGCCAATAAGGGCCTCAACCCCAACCGCATCATCGTCACCTCTGTACTGCGCACGCAACACGACGTGAAACGCCTGCGCCGCAGCAACGGTAATGCCTCAGATAACTCAGCCCATGCCTACGGCACCACGTTCGACGTGAGCTGGAAACGGTTTGAGAAGGTGGAGGATGAGGATGGACGCCCGCTACAGGACGTCAATGCCGACACACTCAAGATGGTGCTCAGCGAGGTGCTTCGCGACCTCAAGCAGGCGGGTCGCTGCTACGTGAAGTATGAGCTCAAGCAGGGCTGCTTCCACATCACCACCCGCATGAAGGAGTAACCCACACCCATCAACCCCTACCGCTATGCAACGCTACTTTATCTACCTCTGTTACGACGGCTCGGCCTACCACGGCTGGCAGATTCAGCCCAATGGCAGCAGTGTGCAGGAGGTGCTCATGCAGGCCCTCAGCACGTTGCTGCGCCGACCTGTGGAGGTGACTGGTGCCGGCCGTACCGATGCTGGCGTACATGCCCGGCTGATGGTGGCCCACTTCGATGCCGACGCCCCACTCGACACGACGCTGCTCACCGACAAGCTCAACCGCCTGCTACCGCCCGACGTAGCCGTCTATCGCGTCGTGCCCGTACGCCCCGAGGCCCATGCCCGCTTCGATGCCACCTACCGCACCTACGCCTACTACGTGAGCACCAGCAAGAGCCCCTTCAACCGCCGCTACAGCTACCGTCTGTTTCGTACACCCGACTTCGAGGCCATGAACCACGCCGCCAGTCAGCTGCTGCTCCACACCGACTTCACCAGCTTCAGCAAACTCCACACCGATGTCAAGACCAACAACTGCCGCGTGATGCAGGCCGCGTGGACCCCGGTAGATGCCACCACCTGGTGCTTCACCATCCAAGCCGACCGCTTTCTGCGCAACATGGTGCGAGCCATCGTAGGCACGCTGCTGCAGGTGGGTCAAGGTAAGCTGAGCATAGAGGGCTTCAACCAGATCATCCTGAAGCGCGACCGCTGCAGTGCGGGCACCTCGGTTCCTGGCGAAGCCCTCTTCCTCATTGACGTGGGCTACCCCGACGAGCTGTTTCAGTAGCCGCCGGCAGCTCAGTCAGCCTGCTTAGAAACAGCTACTTACACCCAAGGCAGTACCAATAGCCGTAATCAGTGAGGTCAGCAGGTTCCATACCACCTTGATTAACTTTTTCTTATTCTCTGGTGTCATAATTTCAAAAGAAGATTAGTTCGTGAATAAACGGCCGATGGCTTGCAGTGGCACCCCATCGGCCGCTCTGTTTACTCAATATCCGCATCGCTGCCGCTGCCACCGGTTTCGCCACCTGGAGCGCCACCGCCTTGGTTGTCACTGCCACCGGTAGAGGTACTACCACCGCTGGTGGTGCTTCCCAAGATGCTGGTAGCACGCTTCAAGCTGGCCGAGAGGGTGAGCTGCGCGTTGCTCAAGATGCCCGTGGCACGGGCACGCAGCTTCACGCCCTCGATGTTGGTCGCCACGCTGAACTCCTCGGGGGTGTCAGCCCCCATGCGATTCTTCAGACCGATGGAGAAGATGGCCAGGTCGTCGATCTTCACGTTTTTGCCGGCGAGGATCTGCTCCTTGATGCACTTCACCATGGCCTTCATCACGCCGGTACACATCGCCTCGCTGAATCCCGTGTTGTGCTCCTCCATGTGCTTGGCCAGGGCTGCCAGGTCCATCGTCTCATCGGGTTTAGGATAGGCGTACCACTTGCCGTAGGCTGTACTCTTGTTGTTCTTGTTCTGACGCAAAATAAATTTTACCATACGCTGTAAATGAATTTAAAAGGGTGAATTGACTCCGTAACCTCCCCGGGCGGGCCCTGCCCTTTGGATTACGATGCAAAGATAGCACAACCTCCACAGCCAGTGATGCTTCTTGTGCGTATCGTGCGAATGGAGAGAAAATGATGCAAAAAAGAGGGACAAAGGGCGCTTAGTCGGGTGGTTCGCCCAGCAGACTGACGATGATGGAGACCTGCAGCGGGGTGAAGAAGTGGGCATGACGATTATAGCCCGTCTGCTGGAGGGCGGGCAGTAGGCCTTTGGTCTGTACAATCCAGCGGCGCAGTCGGTTGGCAGCCACGTGAGGATCCACATCGGGGCAGTAGCGCATCGCCAACTCGCTCTTGCCGTAAGCCTTGATGACGAAGGGTTTTGGGTCTATACTGTTGTTCATTTTTTTAGTGATTAGTGATTAACTTGTAGGGGCGCAATAATTTGCGCCCGAATACCGCAACGATAATACTCCGTTTTTAAATTGACGAAATAGGCCACATGCCTCCGTCGGCGGCGTAGTCGGCATCCTTGGGATTGCGGTTCTCGTCCACATGGCAGGGCACGTAGCGACCGCTGTGGCTCTTATAGACGTAGTGCACCTGCTGCCCCTTGCTGCCGTACTGCTTGAAACGCACCTTGTCGATCGAGATGGTCACCAGGTGGTGCTCGTCGTCGCGGTCCACGCAGAAGCAGTAGTCGGCCTTGTTGCCAAAGTCGGCCGTGCCGCTGATGTCCTCCATGGTGATGCGCCGCTTGCGCCCGTCGATCTGCATCTCCACCTTGCGGGGGTGGGCCACGAGGAAGACGAGCACGTCGTGGCGGCGGGCGAACTCACGCACGGCCCCTACCACGTGGCTGTCCCAGGCGTTCTCCGAGCGGGTGGAGTTGTTCTCCTTCTCGATGAAGTTGAAGGGGTCGAGCACGAGGATGCGGATGCCATACTTGCGCACCATCGAGCGGCAGCGCTCCAGGATGACGTCGAGACGCAGGCGGTCGAAGGGGAGGTCGAGCCAGCTCAGGTGGCGCGCCATCCACTGCTTACAGAGGGCAAACTGCTGGGGCTGCACGCCCCGTGTGCCCTGATGCACAAAGCCGCGGTCGGTCAGCTTCTCGATCACCTTGCGGCAGTGGTCCATCAGCGAGTTCTCAGGCGTCCAGAAGCCCGCATTCCAGCCCGTGCGGAGCATGAGGCGCAGCACCAGCTCGTCGGTCCACTCCGACTTACCGTCGTTCGAACGCCCCGTGACGAGGGCCAGCTGGCCGGTGCCGAAGCTCACGACGCGGTCGAGGTTCCACCACCCCGTGAGCGCACCGGGCTGAGGGCCGTTCTGGTAGAAGGCGTCGAGCTCCTCCTCAAAGTCGGTCAAGAGGCTGATGTCTTTCATGGGTACCTCCTCGGCCTGGCTGATGCAGCGCCTCAAGGCGTCGGCCCCATGATGCACGAGCTCGTCGTTGGCATCCTTGCATCCCGCGCTAAAGCGCACGCGCCGACACACCTCGGGTCCGAAGCGACGCACCAGCTCCTCGGCAGCCAGCTGCCCCGGGGCATCCATATCGGTGGCGATATAGACGCACTGCTTGTCGCTGAAGTAGAGGTCATAGAACCGGTTCATCCAGTCGGCATTGGCGTTAGCGCCCGAGGGTACGCTCACCACGCTCTCAAATCCCGCAGCCAGGAAGGAGAGCGCATCCATCTCGCCCTCGGTCACGATCACCTCGTCGTGCCCCAGGCAGGAGTCGAGCAGGTAAGGGATGAGCTCAGCGCCATGCACCATCTTGAAGTGCTTCTTGGCCGAACGGAACTTCTGGTTGACCAGGAACCCCTGCTCCAGGTAGTTGAAGACGATGCAGCGCTCCTTGGCCTGGGTCTGAGGCATGAGCTCCAGCTGCTCGCTCACGGCGGCGCGGCGCAATACGCTCACGGGCAGTCCGCGTGTCTCGGTGAGGTACTTCAGCGTGGCGGAGCTGAAGAGCTTGGCGTAGTCGGCATCCAGTTGTTGCGGGTCAACGACCAGTGGTTGTGGGTCAACGTCTGGAGTGGCCGAGGTGGCTGATGGAGCTACAGCATGTGCGGAAGTCGGCGCAAAGGCGTAGGCGGCCACGATGGAGGGCCAGGAGGCGGGCTGCTTGGGACGGACGAAGGAGGAGGGAGCCAGCGCCAGCTGACGGGCCTTTTCCCGTCGGGCCAGGTACTCCTCAGAATCCATGCGCCAGTCGGCACCGCAGTGATGGCAGTGGCAACAGCCGTTGTCGAGGTTGACGTAGAGTACTCGTTCGCGCTGATGCGCCGTGGTGGAGCGACCGGCCGAACAGTGGGGACAGGTGGTTCGCAGGGCATTCTGCCCCTCCACCCGTTTGGCATTCGACGCATCGATGCCATAAGATTTCAGATTGTAACGCATGATGTGATTAGTGATTAGTGTTTAGTGATGAGTGATTAGGGGTGGTAATTGGTCAGCTTTGCCAACAGGCTATTTGCGACCGCGGAATGGGCTATTTACGGGGTGCAAACAGGCTATTTACGAACGCTGAATGGCCTATTTATGCACGGCAACTGACCCAGCTTTGACTCTCGAAGTCCCACTCCGACTGCTGGTCGGGGCGCGGTGGGGCATCGTCGGGGAGGGGGATGCCGTGGTACGAACGGTGGCCCGGTGCGCTATCGGCATCCTCATGGCAGAAGGTGCTCGTAGCTCGCCGATCCCGCTCCTGCTCCTCCAGCGCCCGCCGCAGCATGGCGCCAGCCACCGGATTGGTGGCGTAGCGGTAGAAGTACTGCTTGGCACACTCCACATCGTGGATGCTCTCCACCGTGCGGTTGACCAGCACATGCTTCGTGAACTCCTCGAGGGCCAGTGACCAATGACGCTGCAGCAGGGAGCCAAAGCCCGACTTGAGCATCGTCACCTCCGCCCAGACACTATGCACCGGCAGTTGCTGAATGCATGCCGCGGCCCGCTGTTCAGAGGTCATCGCCGCCAGTTGATCCGCCGCCCGCTCCTCCCCCTCAGCTGGATGGTCTGCTCCTGCTTCTCCTTCAAGAAGTATATTGTCTTTGTCTATGTCTGTATTTATGCGCGCAGGCGTTGGGAAAGCATCAGATTGCGATCGGATTGAAATCTGATTTGAATCTGATTCGCTGCCGAAGCCGTTTTCAGCCCCATTTTCACCCCCATTTCCCGTCTCAATTTCCGTCTCATCGTCCATCGTTTCGGAGAGGGGCTGAGCCGAGAAATCATCATCGAATCCGAGGAAATCCAGCGTCGAGAAGATGTGTCCATAGCGGTTCCGGCTGAACAGTCCGAACTCATTGACCACCTGCATCACGCTCTTGAGTGTAGCTCCCTTCAGCCGGAGGAGCTTGAGTTGTGCCTCCGTCAGCGAGCGACTCTTGCGACTATGCATCTGCGTGATGAGGGTGATATAGATTCCCAGTCCCGCTACTCCCTTCTGGGCAATCAGTTCTGCAATGCGCTCATCATTCAGGAAATGGACGGGCAGTTTCAGCCAATCTATACGCTGTCTCTTAGTTTTAAATTGCTTTTTCATACTGCAAAATATTTAAAGATTTCATACTGTTAGTTTTTCTACGCCACAAAGATGAGAAAAAATGGCATAGCAGATTGAGGGTGATTCAGAGGGGTGAGATTCACCCTCGCCGCAGCGGGAAAATCCACAGTAAAGATAAGAGTATAGTAAATTGAAAATCTGACTATTAAAAGCCAACAGAGAGGTGCCCCAAAAAAGAGCCCTGCTGATGAAAAAAAGGGAGGGTGATTTTCTGCAAATCACCCTTCACCCTCTGATTATTGATTTAAAGACCTCTAAACAACAATAAACAATGAAAAACAAAAAGAGTCCGAGTTCCGGCGGATATACTGGAGAGAAAGAACATTCTGGACCGACGGTTACTTCGTATCAACGATAGGAAACGTCAGTCAAGAGACCGTGAAACATTATATCGAAAACCAGGGAAACGGCGCATATTTTATGAATAAAAAAACATGCCGTACAACATACGCAAAAAGTTGTACGGCATGAAAATAGTGCGTACATTTGCTCCGATAAACACAACAGAATCTTTTTAATTATCTCCTATCCGGTGGGAGCAGAATAGCCGGAATGATTAAACATTATGATTCAACATGGTATCAACCGAGTAAACAACGAGGGGCTGATGTTCTATGTAACCCCTAATCTCAATCGTTTTGTTGCCCTCTATGAAGGGCTGGCCTACTGGTTTATGATGAAGGACCAGTACCTCTTCCAGGTCACTAATGAAAGAGAGTTCTTCGAGTACATCGGTAGTCCCGAAACTCCAGACAAGTTGCGCTATACGCCGACGAACACGGGCTTCCTGAGTCTGAAAGGACTGCTTGGCAAGCGTCGCTACTTCGTGATGCACCCCATCAACAAGGAGGGGAACGAGCGCAGGGGTGTTGACCTTATCCGCCAGGCGTATGGCGAGGACATCTAAGGAAGGAGGTAGCTATGGGATTACCTTATTATGTAGCTTTCTTTATCGCTATCTTAGCGACCTATCTCTTGTTTCTACCTATCATCCTCTTCAAGAGCTGGCAAGCAAAGAGTACCGTAGGAAAACGATTCCCCTTGATGCAGTGCGACTGCCGCAAGGAGTACAGCAACGCTATCAAGACTATCCGCCGCAGGCTGGCTGCGATCAGTCCGGTGGGCAATGGGCGCACGGAGGTAGGATTCAAGAAGATCGACGATTTAAGCGAGTACTATCCGGCTATCGCCTTCATCCGCTTCTGTCACCTCAACGGCTACGAGGTGGAGATACGCCCAATGCGCAAGGAGCTTGACCCCACGCAACCCGACGAGGTGGTAAGCCGCATGACCGACGCGGATTGGAAATCGTGTACTAAGTTAAAAAAGGAGGAGTACCTATGATTATCGGATTATTACTCATCCTGATATGGGAGGTTCTGAAGGTATTCCTCCCCGCGGTGATAGGTTTCATGCTCTATCTGTTCCACAGCCTGTATATCTCGCGCATACAGCGAAGCTGCTTCACGTCCCCATCGCAGAGCAAGGCGCGTGATGATGCACGCAGGATGTTAGAACTGCTGGAGAAACCCTACGAGAAGCCAGGTAGGTACTACCGCAACCTGGACGTCGAGACGCTTGAGCGTCACGGCATCTATACGAATGATCTGTACGACGGAGTGGAGAAATTTATCCGCCTCTGCCACTACACCGGCTACGAAGTGGTGATACGGCCCAACTCGTCGGGCCATACCGGAGGAGACACCGAGCTCGACCCCGACCAGACAGACCGCTACCTGCGCGACCTATACAGCGACTACAAGAGCGGTCGCGTAAGAAACATTTTCAATTAACAACTATTCAGCCCTCGACATCATCGGTTAAATGAAAGAACACTTCACCCGTGATGTGGTCAGCATAGAGTGGTTTGCCAAACTGGCACCCTCTACGCTGAACATGGCCGATGGGCTTGATGTTCACGAGATAAAGAAGTTCCTGCTGCACAAACAACTCACAGAATTAAAAAAGAAACAACAGAATGGATAAACTCAGAATGCAGAGCACCAATGGGGTGCAAGAGAATATTGAGAAGATTCAGTCGCTCTTTCCTGACTGTGTGACAGAGACGATTGACGAGCGCACGGGGGAACTGGTGCGAAAGGTGGATTTCGAGAAATTGCAGCAGAACCTCTCGGATGTCATCATCAGCGGACGTGAGGAGCGCTATCAGTTCACTTGGCCCGACAAGAAGAAGGCTATTCTGCTTGCCAACTCACCGGTCAATGCCGCACTGCGTCCCTGCCGTGAGGAGAGCGTGGATTTTGACAACACGCAGAACCTCTACATCGAGGGCGACAACCTCGATGTGCTGAAGTGCTTGAAGGAGACCTATCTCCACAAGGTGAAGATGATTTATATCGATCCTCCTTACAACACGGGCAATGATTTTGTCTATGAGGACGACTTTGCTGAGTCATCTGCCGAATACCTCGCCAACTCCGGGCAGTTTGACGAGCAGGGAAACCGTCTCGTTACCAACACCGAAAGCAACGGTCGCTTCCATACCGATTGGCTCAACATGATCTATCCGCGTCTGAAGGTGGCAAGAGACTTGCTGACGGATGACGGAGTGATATTTATCTCGATTGATGACAATGAAATAGAGAATCTTAGAAAAGTTTGCGATGAGATTTTTGGAGAGAATAATTGTATTGCACAATTAGTCATAGAAAACAATCCAAGAGGTCGGCAATCTGACACATTTTTTGCAACCTCTCATGAGTATCTATTATGTTTTGCAAAAAATATAGAGTTTACATCCATCAATGGTTTACCGCTTTCAGACGAGCAAAAAGCGGAGTACAAATATTCAGATGAAAAAGGACTATATAGACTTCTTGGACTAAGACAAAGAGGTGTTGCTTCTTTGAAAGAAGATCGTCCAGAAATGTTTTTCCCTATTTGGGTAAACCCAGATTCAATGGAACTCTCACTTGAAACAAAAGAAGGTTGGAATATGGTAATTCCCAAGAAATCAGACGGAAGAGAAGGGAGATGGATGTGGGGAAAGACTAAATGTCGAACAGATTTCAATCGTTTGGTTCCAAGATATATTTCATCCCGTAATGAATATGATATTTTTGTAAAGGATTATCTCAATAAAGAAGATAAGGCAAGAACGAGAAAGCACAAAACGGTTTGGAGTGACAAAATACTCAATAATCAAGCAGGGACACAAGAGGTTAAGGCCTTATTGGAGGGTGATTATATGTCATTCCCCAAATCCACTAATTATATTAAGAGGATAGTTCAATTAGGTACAGAGAATGATTCCATTATCCTCGATTTCTTCTCCGGCTCCGCCACCACCGCCCATGCCGTGATGCAACTCAATGCAGAAGACGGAGGCAATCGTAAGTTTATCATGGTGCAGTTGCCTGAACTGACAGACGAGAAAAGCGAAGCATACAAGGCTGGCTACAAAACCATCTGCGAGATAGGCAAGGAACGCATTCGTCGTGCAGGAAAGAAGATAAAGGAAGACAGCCCATTGACAACGCAAGACCTTGATACAGGTTTCCGTGTCTTGAAGTTGGACAGCAGCAACATGAAGGAGGTGTATTACACACCTGCAAAAATAGTTCAAGGAGAACTGTTTGAGCAAGTCGATAACGTGAAGTCCGACCGCACGGCAGAAGACCTGCTCTTCCAAGTGATGCTGGAGCTGGGAGCCACGCTCGACAGCAAGATTGAGACAGAGGTAGTGGCCGACAAGACCATCTACAATGTGGCAGACGGCTATCTTGTGGCCTGTTTCGACAAGGATGTGACCGACGAGGTGGTGACCACCATCGCCAAGATGCATCCTCTCTATGCCGTGCTTCGCGACACCTCCATGGCCAACGACAGCACCGCCACCAACT
>CAMCUZ010000009.1 GCA_945879145.1 uncultured Mediterranea sp. | reverse complement strand
GCCTCGCTCTCCCATCCCGAGCGGCTGATGCAAGTTGGTGCTGCAGACTATCAACCTCTTGTCATCCAGCAGGATGCCAGTGCTTGGTATGGGCACGACCTCTATCATCTGCTGGCTCGACAGGCTCTTGCGCTTTATCGCCAAATAGGAGACTTGTGGCGTTTGGGTTCATCCAATAGGTCACAAGCCAAGATAGACTCGCTCTATGCCGAGATGCAGACCCGTTACAGTCAGGTAGGTCAACGGACGGCTTGCTTGATGGTGACCATCGAGCAGCTGCGTGCGCATACGGAAGTGTCGATGGAGCGCTTGGATAGCTTGATGACGACCTATGCTGACGAGCCACTCTGCGCAGAACTCTATATAGAGAAGGTGCGTGGGTTGATGAAGAGAGGGGAGCACCATACGGGCGAGGCACTCAAGGTGTGTGACGAGGGATTGAGGCGTTACCCCCGGTATGCCCGTGTGAACGAACTGCGCAATCTGAAGGCGCAGCTCCTGCAGCCTCGTCTCACGGCTTCGCTGGCTCGACCCTACTACCCTGGTGACTCCCTGAGACTCCGTTTGCAGTACCGCAACCTTGCCTCGATGCGGATGCGCATCTACAAGGCCAAGGTGGAGGAGTATCCGATGGAATACACTGAGGATGAGGTGCGGCTTGGCGCCTTGCGGGGAAGGCAAATCTGGAGTGAAACCTATGCCCTGCCTGTCCACCGGCAGGAAGGGGTCGCTCCCGATGAGTGGCCCTACCTTACCAATCGACAGGAACAGGCCTTCGCTCTCTCGTTGGATGAGGGACTCTATGTGGTTGAACTGGATCCTCTTGGAGTGGACAGACCTGAGAAAGCCCGTTTCCTGCTTCCTGTGTCACGCTTGCATCTGCTCTTCCTTGAGCAGCCTGACGAGCGGGGCGAGCTACGGGTGGTGGATTGGAAGAGTGGTCAACCCGTAGTAGGAGCTCAGGTGCGTTGCTTTGTCCCGCGTGAGGGAGAGGTGGATTCGCTCTACATTACACTCCGCAGTGATGCCGAGGGGCGATGTAGGATAGACTCTGTGATGCGCAACAGCTATTGCAGGGTTTCTGTGGCGAGTGATAGGGCCTTGCCCCCCTTTCATTTTCAGCGATGGGGGATGTATCGGAAGCCCACGGTCAACATACAGAAGACCATGCGCCTACTCACCGACCGTGCCATCTATCGGCCTGGGCAGACCGTGCAACTGAAAGGTATTTACTATAGTCAGTTGGGGGAAGAGGCGGCTACGATACCCAACCGTTCGGTGGAGGTGATTTTGCTGGATGCCAACCGCAAGGAGGTGTCCCGTCAGACGGCAGTGACCAATGCCTATGGTTCATTTGTTGCCTCGTTTGTTCTGCCCAGGAGTTGTTTGAACGGGCGCTTCGTGCTGAAGAGCAATGTGGGTGGTGAGACGGCCATTCGGGTGGAGGAGTACAAACGACCTTCGTTCGAGGTGACGTTGCTCCATCCATCGGTGCCCTACTGCTGGGGTGACAGCCTGCAGCTACAGGGTAGCGTAATGGGGTATCAGGGAGCGCCTGTGCAGCGAGCCGCTGTGGCCTATACCCTGAAGGAAATGACTTTTGATTTTCCTTGGGAGCGTGAGGATAAACCGCTCCGACAAGATACGGTTTATACGGATGGAATGGGGCGGTTTGCCATCCCACTCTACTTGGACAAAGCATTTGACCTGGAAGGCTATCAAGTGGAGGCCACGGTCGTTTCAGCGGATGGAGAGTCGCAGCAGGCTGCGCTCTACCTGCCCGTAGGGGTAAAATCCTTTTCCTTTACCACCTCACTCCCCGCACAACTCTGCAAGGAGGATTCGCTCCAGATCATGGTTGGCGTAGAGAATCTGCTGGGTGAACGGATAGAGGCGGTGGGCCGCTATGTGCTCTATGCTACTGGAGAGGAGAAAACCGATTACACCCATCCTGTGGTCGAAGGTCTGCTCCACTTGAATCAACTGAATGATTTGCACTCCTGGCGTTCACTGCCTTCGGGTCGCTACCGCTGTGTGCTTGAAGCCTCTACCGCAGATACACGTACCGTCAGGGACACGTTGGCCCCCTTTGTACTCTTCTCACAGGGTGACACCCGTCTGCCCAAGGGGGTGAACCGTTTGGTCTATCGGCAGCAGCTCACCTTCGATGCTGATCATCCGGCGGTCATCTACTTCGGGGTGGCCGGTAGCGATTCCATCTACCTCTACCGAGATGAGGTGAGTGGTCAACGTCTGGTGAAGCAGGAGCTTCAGGTGCTCTCTGACACGCTGATGCGTATTGAGATTCCTTATTGTGAGGCGTATGGAAAGGAGCTGCAGCTGGCTCTGGGGTATGTAAAGGAGGGTTTGCTCCACCTGGATAAGTTCCAGTTGAGCAAACCCGACCAACCCAAGAGGCTTCAACTCAAGTGGAACGTGATGCGCAACCAGCTGATTCCCGGGCAGCAGGAGGAGTGGCAACTCCAGGTACTGCAGGATGGTAAAGGGTGTGCAGCTGAGCTGATGGCTTTGCTCTATGACGCTTCGCTCGATCGATTCGTATCTCACGATCCCACATTTACTCTCTCGCGCGCACGTACCTTTATCTATTCCTATTCTTGGCATTCACAGCCGCATCCGTTGCCCTACCGTTCGTTCAACTTCCCTTGGAAGGCTGCGAAGGTGCCCGCTTGGGCCTTTGATGAGCTGGCTTGGCCACAGTCGTCATTACATCAGTTGGGCGGTGTGATGCTGATGCCCGTTGAACTTCGTGCCAGCAACCGGGTGATGGCTTCGGCCGCCACCGACCAGTTGATTATGGAAGAGAAGGTGATGATGGAGGAGGAGAGCGGTGTGCAGGCCAAAGAGGTCAAGGAGAAGCCTTTTCAGC
Organism: uncultured Mediterranea sp.; assembly: GCA_945879145.1. Classification (GTDB taxonomy): domain Bacteria; phylum Bacteroidota; class Bacteroidia; order Bacteroidales; family Bacteroidaceae; genus Bacteroides. Next base: position 62,967 of record CAMCUZ010000009.1, on the reverse strand, counting down.
TTCGTGACAAACTGAACGAAACGGCCTTCTTCTATCCTCAGTTGGCTACCGATGCCGAGGGAAATGTGACCTTGCGCTTTGTGGCTCCACAGCGGCTGACCCGCTGGAACTTTATCGGCTTTGCTCATACGCAGCAGATGTGGACGGGCGTGTTGCGCAGCACGGTCGTTACGGCCAAGGAGTTCATGTTGCAGCCCCAATGGCCACGCTATGTGCGGGTAGGGGATGAGATGGAACTCTCAGCTACGATTACCAACCAGACGGCTCAACCTCAGCAAGGTAGGGTCAAGCTGACGCTTTTCGACCCCCTCACGGAACAGGTGCTTCAGGTGAAGAAACTCTCCTTTGCCGTTCAGCCTATGGGCAGTGAGGTGGTGCGCTTCCCGCTCCATCTTACTGAAGAGCGTGCCGTTGTAGGTCTGCGTATGGTGGCTGATGGGGAGCTTTTCAGTGACGGCGAGCAGCTGGTGGTACCTGTGCTGGGCCGTAAAGTGCTGGTGACTGAAACCATTCCACTGGTTCTCCATGGAAAGAGTAACTATACCATTTCACTCGATACCCTCTTTAACGGTCGTTCGCCACAGGCCACCCAGCGCCAGTTGACGCTGGAGATGGCTGGCCATCCGGCGTGGTATGCTGTGGCAGCCTTGCCTGATTTCGAACAACCCGAAACCGACAATGCCATTTGCTGGGCCGCTTCATTCTATGGCGAGAGCTTGGGGTTGCATCTTGTCAAGCAACACCCAGAGATCGAGCGTCTCTTTACGGCATGGCGTGCACAAGGGGTGGAGCAGCAGGCGTTGCGTAGCCGTCTGGAGCAACAGGAGGAGCTGAAGGAATTGCTGCTGGCGGAATCACCCTGGGTGATGGAGGCCGAGAGCGAGACTGAGCGACAATTGCGCATTGCCCGCTTCTTTGATGTCAACCAGATGAACTACCGCCTCACCACAGCCTTGGCCAAGTTGCGTCAGATGCAGCTTCCCTCTGGTGCCTGGGGGTGGTTTGCTGGCATGCACGGCAACAGCTTCGTGACACAGTTCGTCTTGCAACAGTTCTATCGTTTACCGATGCTGACTGGTGAACCTCTGACTGCTGAGGCAGCTGAGATGGCGCGCAAGGGGATGCACTATCTGCATGAGGAGGCCTTGGCGCGTTATAAGGAGCGTCACCGTGCCACGCATCCCGACAATCCTCCAGTGGCTACCCAGCAGGAGTTGGACTACCTCTACCTGTTGGCCATTAGTGGTGCGCCGCTCACCGAGGCACAACGTAAGGTGGCCGATGAAAGTCTCCGCTTATGGGAAGCTGCACGTGGTGCCACCTCGCTGGCTCAGAAGGCTCGACTGGTCGTGGTTCTGCTGGCTCATGGCAAGAAGGAGGATGCGGCCGAAGTGGTGCAATCCATCAAAGAGCACTTGACGTGGACTACCGATCGTGGAGCCTATTTGGCCATGAATGAGCCGCTGGTGTGGGGCATGAACAACATCTCCATTCATGTGGCCTGTATGGAGGCCCTGCAGCGGGTTGGTGGTGAGGAGGAGCTCCTTGAGCAGATGAAGGTGTGGCTTTTGCTGCAAAAGCAGACCCGCAGCTGGAACCAGCAGGTGGCCTCGGCCGATGCGGTCTATGCCTTGTTGATGCAGGGCCGTCGGGGAGCATGGCAGCAAAGTGGTCACGTGCGTTTGACTCTGGGCAAGGAACAGATAGATACCTCCTCTAGCGAGGCTCTAGATGGGGTGGCCGCTATCCAGCGCAGCTTTGGTGAGGGGGATGCGGCCTTGAATAGTCGGACGTTGCAGGTGGAGAAGATGGATGAGGGCATGGCATGGGGCGCTCTCTATGCCCGTAGCTTGGTGCCTGTAGAGGAGGTGAAAGCCTACGGTCAAGGGCTCCAAGTGGAGAAACAACTCTATGTGGAGCGCATCGATGCAGCGGGGCATAGTAGGTTAGAACGGATGGTTGAGGGAGTAACGCGCGTGGCTGTGGGCGACAAGGTGGTGGCTCGGCTCGTGCTTCGCACCGACCGCAGCATGGACTTCGTGCAGCTCAAGGATCAGCGGGGAGCTTGCTTCGAGCCGCTCTCCGTCTATTCGGGATACCGTTGGAACCGTGGCCTGGGCTATTATCTGGATGTAAAAGATGCCTCGGCTACCTATTTCTTCGACCATCTGCCCAAGGGGGTACATGTGCTGGAGCACGCCTACAGGGTGGTGCGAGCGGGGGCATACGAGGCAGGTATGGCCTCCATGCAGTGTGCCTACGCTCCTGAATTTGCGGCCCATTCGGCCACTCAGCGCGTGGAGATTGTGAGATAAGGTGAAAAATTCCGTTATTTTGCATGGTTTGTGGAAAGAAAACACTACCTTTGCTCATCCATGAAACGAATGTATGCAACGAATGAAACGATTGATGACCCTTTTTTATAGCTTGTGCGTGGTGTTGAGCGCTACGGCACAGGCACGCTTTACATCGAATACTGAACTGATTAACCTCGGACAGATTGAGTGGAAACATCCAAAGACCGTGCGCTATGTGATTACCAATACGGGCGACAAGCCGCTGGTGCTCTCTGAGGTGGAGCCCGATTGTGAGTGCTCCAAGGTGCAATGGACCCAAACTCCGATAGCTCCTGGCGAGAAGGGGGAGGTGGCCGTAACCTTCGATGCGCAGTTGCTGGGTAGATTCCAGAAGTCGGTGGCTGTGATGACCAATGCTGAACCTTATCTGGTCTATCTTCGATTGGCTGGTGAGGTGGTGGCCGAAATCAAGGACTTCACCCTGACCCATCCCTACCAGATTGGGCAGATTCGCATTGACCAGAACAGCCTGGAGTTTCCCGACGTCTATCGAGGTGAGGCGCCTCAGCTCACGCTGGGTGTAGTCAACCTCTCCGATCGTCCGTACGAGCCCGTGCTCATGCACCTGCCCTCGTACTTGGAGGCCACGTGCAAACCCACTGTCTTGCAGCAGGGAGAGAAGGGGGTGATGACCATTACGCTCAATTCGGACCGACTGGCTGATTTGGGACTGACGCAATCGTCAGTTTATGTAGCCCGTTTCCAGGGGGATAAGGTCTCTGATGAGAACGAACTTCCGGTCTCGGCCATCCTTTTGCCCGATTTCTCTTCGTTGAGCCCCGAGGCGCTGGAGCGTGCTCCATTGATTCACCTGTCGGCTGAGGAGCTGGATATGCGGTCGCTGCTCTCCAAGAAGCAGAAGGCTAAACAGGATATCGTCGTAACTAATAACGGCCGTTCGCCGCTCGAAATCAGTAAACTGCAGGTGTTTCACCCCGCTGTGGGGGTAGCGCTGAAGAAGCAGTTGCTCCAGCCAGGCGAATCCACCAGACTGCGTGTCACCGTGGATCGACGCAACATCAACAAGTCGCGCCGTCCGCTCCGCTTGTTGATGATTACCAACGACCCGCAGCACCCCAAGAAAGAAATCAATATACAAGCCAAATAACCCTAAAGCACTACGATATGATGGAACATCCCGAGAATAGTGAAGCGTATAAAGGATTGGTGGTGAATGCCGGTGTGGAGCAACCCTCATCGGTCAATCCTTACCTGAAGCGTAAGCCCCGTAGGCGTCAGCTCACTGCGGGCGAGTTTGTAGAAGGTATCCTCAAGGGCAACGTCACGCTACTCAGCCAAGCAGTGACGCTCGTTGAGAGTGTGCGTCCGGAGCATCAAGCCCTGGCTCAAGAGGTCATAGAGAAATGTCTCCCCTATACCGGCAAGTCGGTGCGTGTGGGTATCAGCGGTGTACCGGGAGCAGGAAAGAGTACCTCGATTGATGCCTTTGGACTGCATGTGCTGCAGCAGTATGGCGGCAAGCTGGCCGTATTGGCCATCGACCCGAGCAGCGAGCGGAGCAAGGGGAGTATCTTGGGTGATAAGACCCGTATGGAGAAGCTGGCTGTTCATCCCGACTCCTTCATCCGTCCCAGTCCATCGGCGGGTTCATTGGGTGGTGTAGCGCGCAAGACGCGTGAGACCATCTTTCTCTGCGAGGCTGCCGGCTTTGATAAGATCTTTGTAGAGACCGTGGGGGTGGGGCAGAGCGAGACGGCTGTTCACTCTATGGTGGATTTTTTCCTGTTGATTCAGCTCTCAGGCACGGGCGACGAATTGCAAGGCATCAAGCGAGGTATCATGGAGATGGCCGATGGCATTGTCATCAACAAGGCGGATGGCGATAACCTGGAGCGTGCCCGTCTGGCAGCTACGCAGTTCCGGAATGCACTTCATCTGTTTCCTGCACCAGAGAGTGGTTGGACACCGCAGGTGCTCTGCTACTCAGGATTCTATAACCTGGGCATCAAGGAGATATGGGATATGGTCTATGAGTATGTTCGCTTTGTGAAGGCGAATGGTTACTTCGATTACCGCCGTAATGAGCAGAGCAAGTATTGGATGTACGAATCCATTAACGAGCATCTGCGCTCCAGCTTCTATCATCATCCCGAGGTGGAGTCCCTGCTTCAGCTCAAGGAGAAGCAGGTGTTAGAGGGTCGCATCTCCTCTTTCATTGCTGCACGTGACCTGCTTGACACCTATTTCCAGGCACTGAAGGAGTAACAGATGAGTCATCCAGCCAGATGACTTCATGCGTTCATGAAAATAGATCCTGTAGGGGCGGAATATGTTCCGCCCAAATACATTACAAGGTTCCAGCCGTTAGCTACGTGCTGGAACTTTTTTTTGCTCACATGTTTTCTTCAAATAGATGACCTATTTTCTTCAAACGGGAATCAACTTCTCTGCTTACTGAAAAGCGCTGGATTATTCACTCTTTGCATCTACTATATATATAATAAGGTATAGAGAAGCTTGTTTTCTACTAATATTTTGTGTTGTTAACAATAATTTGATGTAAATCGCTTGCTGATTTCTAAAATAATTTATTCCTTTGCAAAAAAATAAGTAGAACTATGCGCAAATAGTGCGTAATATGGATGAATTTGAGTTAATTGTTAAAATATGAATGCTTAATTTTTAGTACCGCCTATGGATTAAAACCACATTGTATCCTGTTAATTTGGGTTGGCCTGAGGGGCTGGCCCCAGAGAATATCTATTTATTATTACTGGAGATTTGAATATCTCTACATCCTATCAACATTAATTACGCTAATCAGTTATGAATGAAAATCGCAAACTAAGAGGACTGTCTCACAGCAAGTTCCTCACGGCAGTGGCTCTGAGCGCACTGTGCTTAAGTAGCGGTAATCTTTGGGCAGCCGAGGCTACAGCAGCAGCTCCCGGCGTTACCGAACAAATGCAATCTGTTACCATCAGCGGCGTGGTGGTCGATACCAAAGGCGAACCCGTCATTGGTGCCAGTGTGGTAGAAAAAGGTACTTCCAACGGTATCGTGACCAATATTGACGGCCAGTTTACTCTGACCGTTAAGGCGGGTGCCACACTGAAAGTCTCTTTCGTGGGCTATAAGACACAAGAGGTAAAGGCTGCCAAGACGCTCCGCGTGGTATTGAAAGAAGATACCGAATTGCTCGACGAAGTGGTGGTTGTAGGTTATGGTACGCAGAAGAAGGCGAACCTGACCGGTGCTGTAACCACGGTTGATCTGGGCAAGACCATGGAAGGTCGTCCGCAGCAGGATGTGGCCAAGGCGCTGCAGGGAGCTGTTCCGGGTTTGACTATCACCACCACCTCTGGTAACATCAACGAAGCTGCTTCGATGCGCATCCGTGGTGTCGGAACCTTGAGCAACGGTGAAGTGAGCAACCCCTTGATTGTGGTCGATGGAGTTCCTTACGATGATATCTCTTTCCTGAATACGCAGGACATCGAGAGCATCTCTGTATTGAAGGATGCTGCCTCTACCTCCATCTATGGTACGCGTGCTGCCTTCGGTGTCATCCTGATTCAGACCAAGGGCGCCAAGCCTACCGATAAGGTGACCATCAATTACAGCAATAACTTTGCTTGGGACCAGTCCACCTACATTCCCGATTATCCCGATGTTCCGACGCAGTTGAAGATGGCCCTCGAAGGTAAGGCCAATGCCAACCAGTACGAAGTGGAACTCTTCGGTATGTACTTCGACAAGTTGCTGCCCTACGCTGAGAAGTGGAAACAGCAGAACGGTGGCAAGATTGGTTACGGCGAGGCTCGTCCCTACAAGAGCGACAGCGATGTGGGCGACTATGCTGTGATTGACGGTACGGCCTACTACTATGCCGACTACGATATCCAGGATATCTTCTATAGCAAGGCTGCTCCCTCGCAGAGCCACAACCTCAACGTACAGGGCACCTCGGGTAAGACCAACTACTACCTGTCGTTTGGCTACGATTCGAAGGAGGGTCTCTTGAAGATTCGTCCCGATAAGCTCAAGAAGTACAACATTTCGGCCAACGTCTCTTCCAAAATCTTTGATTGGCTGGAGGTAGGCGCCCGCATGAACTTCTCACGCCGCGACTACACCAAGCCCGAAACCTACTCAAGTACCTATCAGTACCTGTGGCGCTGGGGCTCTTTCTTCATCCCCTCCAACACGATTGACGGTGTCGATTCACGCGTCATCGGTATGATTAAGCAGGCCTCTGACCGCAACATCATCACCGACTTGACCCGTATGAACAGCTACGTGAAGGCCGAAATCATCAAGGGCTTGACCTTCAATGCAGACTTCACCTACGCTATCCAGAATCAGACGATGCGTTGGGATGACTTCTCCGTTTATGCCCGCAACTGGGGTTCAACCACTCCTTCGTATATCGTCAGCAAGTCGGCTACGACTGCCTTCCGCGACATGTCGAAGCGCAACACCTGGACGCTGAATGCTTACATGAACTACGCCAAGACCTTCGCCAAGCACCACAACCTGAATGTAATGGCGGGTGCCAATGCTGAAGAGACCGACTACATCTACCTGAGCGGTCAGCGCTCGGGATTGTATGACCAGTCGTACAACGAACTGAACCTGGCTAAACAGGATGGTCAGCAGATTGGCTGGGCACATAACGACCGTGCATCGGCCGGTTACTTTGGTCGTATTAACTACGACTACAAGGGCATCTACCTGCTGGAACTCAACGGCCGCTATGATGGCTCGTCTCGCTTCCCGCACAGCGACCAGTGGGCTTTCTTCCCTTCAGCATCCGTAGGTTATCGCTTCTCTGAAGAGGCCTACTTCGCTCCGCTGAAGAAGGTGGTCAGCAGCGGTAAGATCCGTGCCTCTTGGGGTGAAATCGGTAACGAAGCCGTGGGTGACTATATGTTTGAGGCCCTTATCAGCCAGCGTCAGAACAACGCCAGCACCGGTTATATTTACTGGGTAGATGGCAACGGCGCCAATGCCAACAAGCTGACGATGTACAACATGCCCGACCTGGTATCCTCATCGCTCTCTTGGGAACGCATCCGCACAACGGACATCGGTATCGACCTGGGCTTCTTGAACAATGAACTTAATGCCAGCTTCGACTGGTATCAGCGTGAGAACCGCGACATGCTGGCTCCCGCTCAGACCCGTCCGAACGTGCTGGGTGCTTCTGCTCCTTATGAAAATGCTGGTACGATGCGCACCCGTGGTTGGGAACTCAACCTCGACTGGCACCACACCTTCGGTGATTTCAACGTCTATGCTAACTTCAACCTGAGCGATAGCAAGACCGAAGTGACCAAGTGGACCAACGATAGCAAGCTGCTCAACTCATACTATAGCGGCAGAACCTACGGCGACATCTGGGGCTTCGAGACCGATCGCTACTTCGAAGAGAGCGACTTCACCGGTAAGAATGCTGACGGCAGCTGGAACTATGCCAACGGTGTGCCCTCGCAGGCAGGACTTGAAACCGGTTCGTTCCACTACGGCCCGGGTGATATCAAGTATAAGGACTTGAATAAGGACGGTAAGATTGACGGCGGCAAGGGTACGGCTGATGACCATGGCGACCTGAAGGTGATTGGTAATACACTCCCACGCTATGAATATGCATTCCACCTTGGTGGCAGCTGGAAGGGTATCGACATCGACCTCTTCTTCCAAGGCGTAGGCAAGCGCGACAACTGGACCATCTCTTCACTCAACTTCCCCTTGATGCGTGCCGCTGACCTGGCAGTCTATGAAAACCAGACCAGCTACAACAAGGTGCTCTACAGTAGCGATTGGAAGACCATCACCGGTTACGAGATCAACCAGGGCAATACCTATCCGCGCCTCTACCCGGGTAATGATACCAAGGGACGTATCTCTACCATCGCCAACGGTTGCAATAACTACTATCCGCAGACTCGCTACCTGACCGATATGTCCTACCTCCGTCTGAAGAACGTAACCGTAGGTTACACCCTTCCGAAGGAGTGGACTCGCAAGGCGTTCATTGAGAAGGCCCGCATCTACTTCAGCGGCAGCAACCTCTTCCTGCTCCACAAGGGCAACGACCTCCCTGTTGACCCCGAAGTCAACACGGGTGAAGGTTTGAGCTATGGTGGTTGGGGACGTACAGCGCCGATCACCCGTACCTTCTCGTTTGGTGTTCAGGTAACTCTTTAATTCACTGCTAAAAACTTTGGAATGATGAAAAAACTATTTATATATAGCACCGTGGCGCTCGCTGCGCTGACAAGTTGCAACGACCTGTTGGACAAATCGCCACTCGATACCTTTACCAATACGTCAGCTTACTGGAGCAACACCAGCAACGTGGACAACCAATGCAACACCTTCTATAACCAATACTTGGGTTATGGTAATGGTGGTGGCGGTGGCTGGTTCTACTTCAAGACGCTGAGCGATGACCAGGTGGACTACCAGGACAACAACTGGACTAACCTCAACGTACCCTCCAGCTCCACCAACTGGTCTGCACCCTTTACCGAAATCCGTCGTGCTGCCTATATCATCGAAGGGGTAAACGGCTCTACGCTGACCGAAAAAGAGAAGAACAACTTCATCGGCATTGCCCGCCTGAATCGTGCCTGGCAGTACTATCAGCTGGTGCGCATGTATGGTAATGTACCTTGGGTAGAGGGCGTGCTCGACCCCAATGACAAGGAGGTGCTCTACGGACCGCGTACCGACCGTGATGCCGTGATGGACAAGGTGCTCGAAGACCTCAACTTCGCTGCCGCTCACATCACCGGCACCAACAAGCAACGTTTTAGTGCCGACATGGCGCTGGCTATGAAGGCTGACGTGACACTCTATGAAGGTACCTACTGCCGCTACCGTACCGCTGACGACAATGCCGGTAAGGGTCCCGATGAAGCACGTGCCAAGAAGTATCTGCAGGAGTGTGTTTCGGCTTGCGAAGCCCTGATGGCCAAGAGCTATGCGCTGAGTGGCGACTACAAGGCTAACTACAACTCTCTCAGCCTGGCTTCGAACCCCGAAATGATCTTCTACAAGCCCTATTCGCAGAACTCATTGATGCACTCCACCATCGACTATACCGTCAACACCAGTGGTACAAGCGGTATGACGAAGGATGCCTTTGATGCCTTCCTCTTCTTGGATGGTAAACCGCTTGCTACTACCAGCATGGATACCAACGATGCCGTTGAACCTGATGCAGAGGGTCACTTCAACATTGAACCGATTCTCGCCACGCGCGATAAGCGCTTGAGCATTATCCTCGACCCCGTGCTCGCTTTCAAGGGATCGGCCTACTCACGTGCCGGTGTAGCTCCGTTCACCTCTTCTACAGGTTATGGTATCGCTAAATACGACAATCCTGATGAACTGGCTCTTGGCGACCGTAACAATATCGGTAAGCAATATACCGACTGTCCGCTCTACTGGATTTCTGTGGTCTATCTGAACTATGCTGAGGCTAAGGCTGAACTGGGTACCCTCACGCAGAGCGACCTCGACAAGAGCGTCAACCTGCTGATGGAACGTGCCGGTCTGCCCGGTCTGACTACTGCTCCGGAGGCTGACCCTGCCAACAACATGGGCGTAAGCAACCTGCTGTGGGAGATTCGTCGCCAGCGTCGTTGCGAATTGATGTTCGACAACTGGACTCGTTACTGGGACCTCGTTCGTTGGCATCAGCTCGAACTGCTCGATAGCAACAAGCATCCCAACATCTACAAGGGTGCTAACCTGAGCAAGCTGGCTAACCCCGAAGTGGATGTAGCAGCCGATGGCTACATGATTGGTTCAAACACCATCAATCAGCCCCGTGCATACGACAAGAAGTACTACTTCTATCCCGTTCCTTCGGGCCAGATTACGCTGAATCCGCAGCTCGACCAGAATCCGGGTTGGAAATAAGCTGTTGATATAACCTCTTTAGAAGGCCGGTTCTCTGGGAGAGAGCCGGCCTTTTGTTGCTTCTGTTGAGGTGATTATCGTATGCACCTACGACTACCGTTGACATTGCGGTATGCAGGGCGGAAAATATTCTGCCCCTACAAGGGCTTTACGCTTTAGGTTTTTTGTTTGTTTCATGGATTTATCCTACTTTTGTACCCCAAATCTGTAAGATATGATAGAGAGTAAGCGATTTATTGCACCCGGTGGTTGGTTTGCCATGAGCTACCCTGCTGCCTGGAATGAGTTTGAGGATGGTGAAGGCTCTTTCCTCTTCTATAATCCCGACCTGTGGGACGGTAACTTCCGTATTTCAGCCTTCCGTGGCAACAGTGCCTACGCAGAGGCTAACCTGCAGAATGAACTGCGCCAACGTCCTGCGGCTCAGTTGGTCAGAGTGGGTGAGTGGCGTTGTGCCTACAGTACGGAGGAGCTGGAGGAGCATGGTGTGGCATACACTACCCATTGGTGGGTCACGGGAATGGGTGACCTTTCGATCGAGTGTTCCTTCACCGTGAAGCACGGTGAATCGATTGAACAGGCTCGTGCGGTGGTTGCTTCGCTTGAAATCCGTGATTTGCAACAGAAGTATCCGGCTGAAATTATTCCTGTGCGCCTGTGGGAGATTTGGCAGATTGATGAGGCTTACGCCACCCTGGAGCATGAGGTGAAGAGCCGCTATGCACTCGACTTCCAAGGAGCAGAGGAGGATATTCCTCAGTTGCAGCGTCTCATAGATGAGGCTGGGTGGAGTCGGAAGAAGCGTGACTCTTGGATTGCGGTGGGTATGGTGCTCTGTGTCATCTTGGCCAATGAACTTGATGGCTATGAATGGCGCACCTTGGTGGATGGCAACAGAGAGGCTCCCGTGCTGCAACGTCTGGCAGATGGCTCCGTGATTGACCCGCTGAAGCTGGTCTGGAGCAGAGTGAAAGCGGGTGAGCCGGTTCAGCTGGAGGAAATCTATAAGGGAGTGATTGGTGATTAGTGTTTAGTGATTAGTGTTTAGTCCATGGCTCAACCTGTACTTCAAGTCGAGAATTTGACCAAGTCGTTTGGCGACTTGGTGCTGTTTGATCGTATCTCCTTTGGCTTGGCCGAGGGGGATCGTGTCGGTCTGATTGCGAAGAATGGCAGTGGTAAATCGACCTTGCTCCACATCCTCTCCGGGAAAGAGGGTAGGGACGAAGGAACCCTCACTTTTCGTCGCGACCTGCGTGTGGGCTTTTTGGAGCAGGACCCCATTTATCCGGCTGGGCTTACTGTGCTGGAGGCCTGTTTCCATCATGGCAATCGCGTGACGGAGCTGATCCGCGAATATGAGCAGTGCATGGCTACTGAGGGGCATCCCCATTTTGAGTCGCTGCTGGAACGCATGGATGCAGAAAAGGCTTGGGAGTATGAACAGAAGGCCAAGCAGATTCTTTCACAGCTGCATATTGATGATTTCGACCGCAAGGTGGAGCACCTCTCGGGTGGGCAACTCAAGCGGGTGGCACTGGCCAACACGCTGATTACCGAGCCCGACTTCTTGATGCTCGACGAGCCTACCAACCACCTTGACCTGGAGATGACCGAGTGGCTGGAGGAGTACCTGCGTCAGGCCAAGATTACCCTCTTGATGGTAACCCACGACCGCTACTTTCTCGACCGCGTCTGCTCGGAGATCATCGAGATAGACAATCAATCGCTCTATCGCTACAAGGGCAACTACAGCTACTACCTCGAAAAACGGCAGGAACGGGTCGATGCCAAGAACGTGGAGATAGAGCGGGCCAATAACCTCTACCGTACGGAGTTGGAGTGGATGCGCCGTATGCCTCAGGCACGCGGTCATAAGGCTCGTTACCGCGAGGAGGCCTTCTATGAACTGCAGAAGGTGGCTAAGCAGCGGATATATGACGCTCAGGTCAAGCTCGACGTGAAGGCCTCGTACATCGGCAATAAAATATTTGAGGCCGACCATCTCTGTAAGTCGTTTGGCAACTTGAAGATTTTGGATGATTTCTCCTACATCTTTGCTCGCTATGAGAAGATGGGCATTATCGGCCACAATGGTACGGGGAAATCCACCTTTGTCAAACTCCTTCTGGGACTGATTCCACCCGATAGTGGTACGTTGGATATTGGTGAGACGGTGCGCTTTGGCTACTACTCGCAGGAGGGGCTGCAGTTTGATGAGCAGATGAAGGTGATTGACGTGGTGCGGCGCATTGCAGAGGTCATTGAGCTGGGCAACGGCAAGCGGCTCACCGCTTCGCAGTTCCTGCAACACTTTCTCTTCTCGCCCGAGACGCAACACAATTATGTCTATAAGCTGAGTGGGGGCGAGCGACGCAGGCTCTACCTCTGCACCGTGTTGATGGGCAATCCCAACTTTCTTGTGCTCGATGAGCCGACCAACGACCTCGATATTGTCACCCTGCAGGTACTGGAGGAGTACCTCCGTACGTTCAAGGGGTGTGTCATTGTGGTGAGCCACGACCGCTACTTCATGGACAAGGTGGTGGATCACCTGCTTGTGTTTAATGGTCATGGTGATATTCGTGATTTCCCCGGCAACTATACCCAGTATCGCGACTGGAAGCTGGAACGTAAGGCCATGGAGCGTGAAAAAGAGAAACAGGCGCAGCCAACGGACACTGCGAAGAGTGGGAAGGTGCGGCTGAACGACCGACGCAGGCTCTCGTTCAACGAACGGCGTGAGATGGAGCAGCTGGAGAAGGAGGTGGCTCGTCTGGAGGAGGAGAAGCGCACCATCGAAGAGCAACTCTGCAGCGGTACACTCTCTGTGGATGAGTTGACCGAGAAGTCAAAACGCCTCCCCCAACTCAATGAGGAACTGGATAAGAAGACGATGCGATGGCTGGAACTAAGCGAGATAGAGGGATGAACAGGACCAATTACCATACCCATACGCTCTATTGCGACGGTCGTGCGCAGATGGAGGAGTTCCTGCGCTTTGCCGTGGCGCAGCGCTTCACCTCGTTAGGTTTCTCCTCACATGCCCCGCTCCCTTTTGCTACAGCATGGACCATGGAGTGGGACCGCATGGAGGACTACCTTGCTGAGTTTCAGCGCATGAAGCTTCGCTACCAGAATAAGTTGGAACTCTGCATCGGGTTGGAGATTGACTACCTCAACTCGCAGAGCAACCCCTCGATAGAACGTTTCCAGCAATTACCCTTAGATTACCGTATAGGGTCTGTACACATGCTTGCAGACTCCTTGGGGAAACTTGTAGATATCGACTGTCCGCCGTTGCACTTCCGCGAGTTGGTTGACAGTCGTTTTCGGGGCGATGTGGTGGAGGTGGTTTGTCGCTACTATCACCAGCTGAATGCCATGCTCGATGCAGGCGGATTTGATATCGTAGGCCATCCCGACAAGATGCATTACAACGCCTCGTGTTACCGTCCTGGCCTGCTCGACGAGTCGTGGTATGACAACCTGGTGCGCAGCTACCTGGCTCGGATTGTAGAGAAAGGTTACATCGTAGAGGTTAATACCAAGGCTTACGAGGATACACACACTTTTTTCCCAAACGAGCGTTACTATACCTATTTATATAATATAGGTGCCAAGGTGCAGGTCAACAGCGATGCCCACTATCCCGACAAGATCGCCAATGGACGACAGGCAGCGTTGCAGGCGTTGTGGAATGCTGGCTTCCGTACCGTTACGGAATGGCACAACGGAGGCTGGCAACAGGTGCCGTTGTGCGGAAAAATATTGATTTAGCAACTTTTTTCATTATATTTCTTTGTGGTTTGGGAAAATCTCCTTACTTTTGCGCCGTGTTTGTGCTGTAAAGCATGGCATTTTGAAGGATTTAATGATGAGGTATAACGGACCTAAGATGAATAAGTTACTGACTACTAAAGGGATAGCTTCTTTGCTGTTCTTGCTCTTTGTGCTCTTTGACATGACCGTGTTGCGGGCACAGTCAGCAGATCAGACCGTAAAGCATTTGGTAGAGATGGGCTTTGAAAACGTAGGTTGGACCGAAGATGAACAGGAACGGGTGTATGTCCTGCAAAATTCGGCCTATCGCCAGCAGGGGGTCGGAGTTGCCAAGGCGGTGGATTTGATTCAGAAGGAGGGTTTGCCCGAATCAAAACGATGTCGAATTGTACTGCTGAACAACAATGTACCTCAGATTTCGCTGAGCTACAATCCGGTGGTAGGTGATACTATCCCTGCGGCAACTCGCCAAGATTGGGACGTGAGCTACGAACTGGGTAGTACCTGGAAACAGGCACGCAAGGTGGTGAAGTCAAATCGTTCTTTGTTTAAGGTTGATGTGGTGGTTTATCCCTGGTTGATGTTCCAGAACTACAAGCTCTCCAAGATGTACGATTACGTCTTCCAACTCTCACCGGCCATTGAGGTCTCGATGTGGAAGGGTATGAAGCTGACGGCTCAGGTAGTAGTTCCGGTGTCCAACGATTATTATGGTCGTCGATATAGTCAGGTGCGCCCCGGATTCTTGACGCTGTCGCAGGATGTCCGCTTACCCTATAACATCTTCTTAAAGGGTATTGTGGGATTCTATGAAGGTGGACGTTCGGGGGCTGAGCTACGCGCCAAGTACATCTTTCCCGATGAACATTTTTGGCTCACGGGACGTTTAGGTGTTACGCGCAAAGGTTATTGGGACCATTGGGCCTATTACCATGGGAAGAAATGGACAACCGACTTCCATTTAGGCGTGCACTACTATTGGCCGCGGTTCAACACCGAGGTCATGCTGAAGGGTGAGCGCTTCTTGATGGAAGAGTATGGTACCCAGTTTGAGATGTACCGTCATTTTCGCTATGCCTCCATTGGCTTCTATGCCATGAAGGTGTTTGGAAAGGATGATGCAGCCAACAATGGCTTTAACGGAGGTTTTGCTTTCCGTATTGCCCTGCCACCTTATAAGTATAAACGCAAAGGTTATATGCCACGCCTCGTCGCAGGAGAGTTTGGATTTAGGTACAACTCGGGTAACGAAAAGCAGTATGGAAGCTTTTATCGATCCAGTCCTGATGATAACTTCTTGGTTGAGAATGCTTATAACCCCTATTTTATAAAATCGGAATTGTTGAATTATTAATTTTTAAATTTTGAGATGAAAATGAAAAATGTTTTTCGTGGACTCAGTGCCAAGTTGGCATTGGCCTTGTTAGCAGTAGGTACAATGACTAGCTGCTATGAGAAAGAAGAATTGGACAAGACTCCCGCTCCCACTCCGGAGCCTGCGAAGTACTACATCCAAGGTAATGTACTGGACGTTGAAAACGGACAAGCTTTGAACGCCAAGGTAACGGTAGCTGGTCAGGCAGTTACGGTTACGAACGGTTATTACAAAACTGAAGTTGCTGCTGACACCGAGATTCAGGTTGTTGCTGACCTGGACGGTTACTTCACTTCAACGAAGACGGTTTACCTGCCTAAGACTGATGCTGGTAGTGTTTCTATTGCAACGGTAGATTTCGCTTTGGTAGGTGTGAACTCACAGATTACTGCTCCTGAGAACAACACGCCTGCTAATGTACAACAGGCTGCTGAGGTTGCAAAAGCTTCTGAGTCAATTTTGAGTGGCATCTTCGCTGAAGCTGGTTTTACTTTGACTGATGACGCAATCGAAGTAGATGCAAATGGTAATGTAGTCGTAACTGCTGCTAAGATCGTTGAAAAAGAGGTTGGTGGTGACTATACGTTTGATGTACCTCTGATGAGTGGCTTCTCTTCTACGGTTTCTCCTGCTGATACGAAGGCTCTGACTGTTGGTCAGATTTGGCTGTCTAGCGCTGAAAAGGCTCTGGGTATGCTCTACGGCATGAAGGGTGCTTTCAAGGAGCATACTTTCAGCGGTGTTAAGGGCGCAGCTATCAACTCTCTGACTATTAAGGCTTACTACAAGGCTCGTGCACTTACTTTTGATGGTAAGGATGGCGTAGTTCTCTACCAGGAAAAGGTTAGAGCTACTGTAACTTACGAGGATCACGACAGCCACGACGGTCACGATTACCACGACGTACACGATTCTCACGATTTCGTTAACCCCGGTGCTGGTGGTGGTTCATCAGCTGGTGAATAATCGATTAGTCTGATCGCTTAAGAGATTTATTTAGGAAACTGAGCAAAGAGTATAAATTGACACGAATTGACAAGAAAATGATTAAACGTATAGCTTTTATCTGCTTATTGGTTTGCTGTCCGTTTATGCTTTCTGCTCAGTTAACCTACGGTGTCACCGGTCTGCTGCACATGCCTTCTGGCGAAATGCAGAAGGATAAGACAGTGATGATTGGTGGAAACTTTTTGAACAAGGAGATTACTCCTCTCGGATGGTACTACCATACGTACAACTACTTTCTCAACGTAACCATCTTCCCCTGGCTGGAGGTAGCCTATACGGCCACGATGTTTCAGTCGCAACATATCGGGATTGATTGGAAAGTGGGAAAAGGTAAGTTTACGAACCAAGACCGTTACTTCTCGTTCCGCCTTCGGGCGCTGAAGGAGGGGCAGTTCTGGAAGTACATGCCCGCTGTAGTTCTTGGTACATCCGACCCCTATACGGAGTCGGGGAGTGGACAGGTCGCTTCGACCGAGGGAAATGGTTACTTTAGCCGCTTCTATATAGCAGCTACAAAGCATTTCCCTATTGGAAAAGAGGAAATCGGGGTTCACCTCGCATACCTCTGGAACAATCGCTTCGACTATCCACTCAATGGGATTGCACTGGGTCTCTCTTACAACCCCTCGTTTCATCCGCAGTTGCGGCTGATTGCCGAGTACGATAGTAAGGATTTTGCTATGGGGGCCACCTATTTGCTTTTCAACCATTTGCACGCGCAGGTAGAAATGCAAAGAATGAAATACTTTACCGGCGGTTTGACTTACAAGATTTATCTGAAATAAGTCGGGTGGTCGGGAAGCAAATAAGAAACAAAAAGTGTTGAAATATTAAATTCAAAAAAAACAATGAAAAGTAAATTAGTAATATTTTCTTTGATGTTGGCTGGGGTAGCAAGCACCCTCTCTGCACAGACCAAAGAGAAGTATGTTAGCGAAAGCTGGAAAGACAACTTCTTTGTAAGTGTAGGTGTTGGTGGTCAGGTTTGTGTGAACCCCGACAACAGCGATTACGGTTTGGGCCACGCTATCACGCCCAATCTGGCTATCTCTTTCGGTAAGTTGTTCAATCCCACTTGGGGCGTACGTGCTCAGGTTGCTGGTTTCTGGTCAACCCTCTACTCTGAATATGCTAGCCCTGTAGCTGGTCAGTACGAAGAGATCAAGAATAAGACCTTTGGTACGGTTCGTTTCGATGCTTTGTACAATGTATCGAACGCTATTTGGGGTTACAATCCCGATCGTCTGTTCAACCTGTCAGTTTTCGCTGGTCCTGGTTTGACCTTTGCTAAGACCTACGGCAACCAGGACGACGTGAATGCGTTGATCAATGGTTCTATTGGTCTGCAGGGTGCCTTCAACGTGCACAAGAACTGGGACATCAACATCGAGGCTCGTGGTGAGGTTTCTCCCTCTATCTTCGGTGCGAAGAGCAGTGCCCATACTGATGGTGCTGTTTCTCTGCTGGCTGGTGCTACTTACTACTTCGGTGGTAAGAAGTTCGTTCCTTACATCAGTAAGGTTGGTCAGGATGCGATCAACGAGGAGCTCAACCGCTACCGTGCTGAGCTGGCTCAGGCTCAGGCTGACTTGGCTGCTGCCCAAAAGGCCGCTGCTGCTGCACGTAAGGTTGAAACCAAGGAAGTAGTGAAGGAAGTAGAAACTGCTGGTATCCGTGCTATCTTCTTTAAGATTGGTAGCGCTAAGCTCGATGACTATGGTAAGGTGAACATCCAGTTGGCTGCTAAGTCGCTGAAGGCTAACCCCGACAAGAAGTACAAGGTAGCTGGTTACTGCGATAAGGCTACGGGTAGCGCTTCGTTCAACCAGAAGCTCTCTGAAAAGCGTGCTCAGGTGGTTTACGATGCACTCGTTGCTGAAGGTGTTGACAAGAACCAACTCGAACTTGTAGGCTTCGGTGGTACTGAGAACATGTTCGGTAAGGACTTCCTCAACCGCTGTGTAATCCTTGAATAAGCTTATTTCTTAGTCGCAATTATATAAAAAGGAGGGATGTGCGTGAGTACATCCCTCTTTTTGTATCTGCTACTTAAAGTCTTTTATCATACACTTTTTGGTGCTAACAGAAAGAAATTGTACTTTTGCCGCCGTTATGAGTAGAATTCTTGCTATAGATTATGGTAAAAAGCGTTCGGGCATTGCGGTGACTGACCCGCTCCAACTGATTGCTGGCGGACTGACCACCGTGGCTACGCCTGATTTGCTCGCTTTTGTCAAACAGTACGTTGCCCGCGAACCAGTGGAACGTATCTTGGTGGGATTACCCAAACAGATGAACTATGAGGCCTCGGAGAATATGAAGCGTATCGAGCCTTTTGTCAACACCCTGCGTAAGCAACTCCCCGCTATACCTGTAGAGTATGTGGATGAGCGCTTCACCTCCGTGCTGGCCCATCGTACCATGCTGGATGCAGGACTGAAGAAGAAAGAACGCCAAAATAAAGCCTTGGTGGACGAAATCAGTGCCACCATTATCCTGCAGAGCTACATGGAAACTCAGAAATTTAGAAATGTATAAACCCAATAAATGAACAGATGATATTACCCATTTATGTCTATGGTCAGCCTGTGTTGAGAAAAGTGGCTGAAGATATTGCTCCCGATTATCCCAATCTGAAAGAGCTGATTGCGAATATGTTTGAAACCATGGCTCATGCCGAAGGTGTCGGTTTGGCTGCTCCACAGATTGGTCTTCCCATCCGTGTGGTTGTGATTGACCTGGATGTGCTCTCTGACGATTATCCCGAATACAAAGGTTTCAAAAAGGCCTTCATCAACCCCCATATTCTGGAGGTGAGTGGTGAAGAGGTGTCGATGGACGAAGGCTGTTTGAGTTTGCCGGGCATTCATGAGTCCGTCAAGCGCGGCAGCAAGATTCATGTCACTTACCTGGATGCCGACCTGGTACCTCACGATGAAGAGGTGGAAGGATTCCTGGCTCGCGTGATGCAGCATGAGTTCGATCACTTGGAGGGCAAGATGTTCATCGATCACCTCTCTCCGCTCCGTAAACAGATGATTAAGGGCAAGCTTAACGCCATGCTCAAGGGTAAGGCGCATTGCACCTATCGTGTGAAGACTGTCAGATAACGAATGGATATCATGGAAAGAATGCGTAAACTTCTGTGGCTTTTGTTGTTGGTCTCGGTGTCGTTGAATGCCCAGATTAATACTGAACGGGTGATGACTATCGCCCGTAATGCCCTCTATTTTGAGGATTATGTACTTTCCATACAGTACTTCAATCAGGTCATCAACGCCAAGCCCTACCTCTTTGAGCCCTACTTCTTTCGCGGCTTAGCCAAGATTAATCTGGAGGATTACCAAGGGGCTGAAGATGACTGCGATATCGCCATCCAGAAGAATCCCTTTGTGGTCGGCGCTTACCAAGTGAGGGGACTAGCCCGCATTCGGCAAGATAAGTTTGATGAAGCCATAGAGGACTACCGAACGGCGTTGAAGTATGACCCCGAGAACCTGGTGCTTTGGCATAACCTAACCCTCTGTCATATCCAAAAGAAAGATTATCCGGCAGCCAATGACGATCTGGCCCAGCTCATTAAGGTGGCTCCACGATATACCCGTGCCTACCTGATGCGCGGTGAGGTCGCATTGCGTCAGAACGACACCATACAGGCCTTGAAGGACTTCGAGCGCGTTATCGAGATGGACCGCTACGATCCCGACGGTTGGTCGGCACGTGCTGTGGTGCGGCTGCAGCAAGGGGAGTACAAACTGGCTGAGGAGGATCTCAACCAATCGATCTACCTCAGTGTGCGCAACGCCGGCAACTACATCAATCGAGCTTTGGCCCGTTATCACCAGAACAACCTGCGTGGGGCCATGAGTGATTACGACTTGGCGCTGGATATCGACCCTAACAATTTCCTGGGCCACTACAACCGTGGTCTGCTGCGTGCACAGGTGGGAGATGATAACCGAGCCATAGAGGACTTTGACTTTGTGCTGGAGATGGAGCCCGATAACATGATGGCTACCTATAACCGAGCCCTGCTACGTGAGCAGACCGGTGACCTGCGCGGAGCTATTGCCGATATTTCGCGTGTACTGGAGGCCTATCCTCGCTTTGAGGCGGGCTATTACCGTAGAGCCGCTATCCGCCGTAGGGTGGGAGATAAGAAGGGTGCCGACGAAGATGAGTTTAAGGTGATGAAGATGCAGCTCGATCGCCGTAATGGCGCGGACAAGGCTAACCCACAAGATGATCAGAACCAGGAAGAGGAGGAGGCTAATGACGAGTCGAAGACTCGCAAAAAGTCCAACCGCAATATGAATAACTACCGCAAGATTGTGGTGGCTGATGATACGGAGATGAGCCAGAAATATACCAGTGATTACCGAGGCCGCGTGCAGGACCGCAACGTGTTGGTGAAGCTGGAGCCCTTCTTTGCCTTGACCTACTATGAGAAGATGAGCGAGGTGAAGAAGAGTGTGCATACGCATCGCATGATTGACGAGCTGAATCAAACCAAGCTCTTCCCCCGTCTGCTGAAGATAACCAACATGGAGGCGCCGCTCACCGCAGAGCAGGTCAACTTCCATTTTGCACTGATTGACACGCATACCTCAGATATCGTGGCCAATGAACAGCATGCCATAAAGCGCTTTATTCGTGGCATGGACTTCTACCTTGTGCAGGACTTTGCCAACGCGGTGGACGACTATACCCAAGCCATTCTCCTCGATGAGCACTTCTTCCCTGCCTACTTCATGCGGGCACTCGTGCGCTGCAAGCAGCTGGAGTACCGCAAGGCCGAGGGAGATAACCAAGAGGTGAAAGCCGTGGATTATGAAATCGTCAAGAAAGACTTGGATCAGGTTATTCAGCTGGCTCCTGATTTTGTCTATGCCTACTTTAACCGCGGCAATGTGATGGCCTCGCTGAAGGATTATCGGGGTGCATTGGCCGACTACGATAAGGCCATAGAACTCTCCCCCGCTTTTGCCGAGGCGTACTATAATCGTGGTCTTACACACATCTACTTAGGTAATAACAAGCAGGGTATTAAAGATTTAAGTAAGGCTGGAGAGCTGGGTATTGTGGCGGCATACAACGTAATCAAGCGTTTTACCTTTGTACGCGAATAACATTTTTCTCAAATCCGATGATAAATCCAAAAGAAATCGTTATTTTTGCGTCCTATTTTGAAATTTAATACATTGACTATATGATTAAAATCACTTTTCCCGATGGCTCCGTACGCGAGTACAACGAAGGGGTCACCGGTTTACAGATTGCAGAGAGCATCAGTTCACGTCTGGCTCAGGAAGTGCTGGCCTGCGGCGTGAATGGTGAAACGGTAGAGCTCAATCGCCCCATCAATCAGGATGCTGAGGTGGTACTCTACAAGTGGGAAGACGAACAGGGCAAGCATGCCTTCTGGCACACCAGTGCCCACCTGCTGGCCGAAGCCTTGCAGGAGCTCTATCCCGGTATCCAGTTTGGTATCGGCCCGGCCATTGAGAATGGCTTCTACTACGATGTCGATCCGGGTGAGGCTGTCATCAAGGAGGGCGACCTGCCTATGATTGAACAGAAGATGGCTGAACTGGTTGCTAAAAAGGAGGCATTGGTGCGCAGCGACATTGCCAAGGCTGATGCACTGAAGAAGTTTGGTGAACGCGGTGAGACCTATAAGTGCGAGCTCATCTCCGAATTGGAGGATGGTCATATCACCACCTATACGCAGGGTGCCTTCACCGACCTTTGCCGCGGTCCGCACCTGCTCACCACGGCACCCATCAAGGCCATCAAGCTGACTTCGGTGGCTGGTGCTTACTGGCGCGGACGCGAAGACCGCAAGATGATGACCCGTATCTATGGTATCACCTTCCCCAAGAAGAAGATGCTCGATGAGTACCTCGTGCTGCTCGAAGAGGCCAAGAAGCGTGACCACCGCAAGATTGGTAAAGAGATGGACCTCTTCATGTTCTCTGATACGGTGGGCAAGGGTCTGCCGATGTGGCTGCCCAAGGGTACCTCAGTACGTCTGCGCCTGCAGGAGTTCCTGCGTCGCATCCAGGCCCGTTACGACTACCAAGAGGTGATTACTCCGCCTATTGGCAATAAGTTGCTCTACATCACCTCGGGTCACTATGCCAAGTATGGCAAGGACTCGTTCCAGCCCATCCATACCCCTGAAGAGGGCGAAGAGTACTTCCTCAAGCCGATGAACTGCCCCCACCACTGCATGATCTTCAAGAACTCTCCCCGTTCGTACAAAGACCTGCCGTTGCGTCTGGCCGAGTTTGGTACCGTTTGCCGCTACGAGCAGAGTGGTGAACTGCACGGCCTGACGCGTGTGCGCAGCTTTACGCAGGACGATGCCCACATCTACTGCCGTCCCGATCAGGTGAAGGATGAATTCCTCCGCGTGATGGATATCATCTCTATTGTCTTCAAGTCGATGGACTTCCAGAACGTCGAGGCTCAGATCTCTTTGCGAGATAAGGTGAACCGCGAGAAGTATATCGGTTCAGACGAGAACTGGGAACGTGCCGAACAGGCCATCATTGAGGCTTGTGAAGAGAAGGGCCTCAAGGCCAAGATTGAGTATGGCGAAGCCGCTTTCTATGGCCCGAAGCTCGACTTCATGGTGAAGGATGCCATTGGTCGTCGTTGGCAGCTTGGTACCATTCAGGTGGATTACAACCTGCCCGAGCGCTTCCAGTTGGAATACACAGGTGCCGATAACCAGAAGCATCGCCCCGTCATGATTCACCGCGCTCCCTTCGGCTCTATGGAACGCTTTGTGGCTGTACTCATCGAGCACACTGCCGGTAAGTTCCCCTTGTGGCTCATGCCCGACCAGGTAGCTATCCTGCCCATCAGCGAGAAGTTCAACGACTATGCGCTCGAGGTGAAAAAGCAGCTCAAGCAGTATGACATCCGTGCTTACGTCGATGAGCGCAACGAAAAGATTGGTCGTAAGATTCGCGACAACGAAATGAAGCGCATCCCTTACATGCTGGTTGTAGGTGAAAAAGAGGCTCAAAATGGTGAAGTTTCCATCCGAAAACAGGGTGAAGGCGACCAGGGAAGCATGAAAATTGAAGATTTTGCTAAAAAAATCAGCGAAGAAGTTCAAAATATGATAAATAAGTGGTAACTTTGCGCGCAATTTACGGATTTAGCAGTAATAATTAATCAGAATAAACAGGAACAAGTAAAGTTACTTAATGAAGAATGACAGCTTAAAAGGGCAACATCGGATCAACGAGCAGATCCGTGCCAAAGAAGTTCGCATAGTAGGCGACGAAGTAGAATCCAAGGTCTATCCCATAGCCCAAGCGCTTCGCTTGGCTGAGGAACATGAGGCCGATCTGGTCGAAATCTCCCCGAATGCACAGCCCCCTGTTTGCAGAATAATCGATTACTCTAAATTCCTGTACCAGCTGAAGAAGCGTCAGAAGGAACAGAAAGCTAAACAGGTCAAGGTCAATGTGAAAGAGATTCGCTTCGGTCCGCAGACCGATGACCACGACTACAACTTCAAGTTGAAGCACGCCATCGGCTTTTTGAGCGATGGCGACAAGGTGAAGGCGTATGTTTTCTTTAAGGGACGCTCTATCCTCTTTAAGGAGCAGGGCGAGGTGTTGTTGCTTCGGTTTGCCAACGACCTTGAGGAGTATGCCAAAGTTGATCAGATGCCGGTGCTTGAGGGTAAGCGGATGACGATACAGCTCTCGCCCAAGAAGGGGGTAGCTGCCAAGAAGCCCCAGCCAGTACAGGCTCCTACTGAAGAAAATGAGTAACGCCCGAGGTATAGTGCGTTGCCATATATAATTTAATAATTTAAAAGTAAAACAAGATGCCAAAGATCAAGACGAACTCCGGTGCCAAAAAAAGATTTACTCTTACCGGAACGGGTAAAATCAAGAGAAAGCATGCTTTCCACAGTCACATTCTGACGAAGAAGACGAAAAAGCAGAAGAGAAACCTGTGCTACTCTACGACTGTTGACACAACAAACGTTAGCCAGGTGAAGTCTCTCCTCGCCATGAAGTAAGCTGTAAATAGTAAGCTTGAATCGTATTATTAAAGTTATTAACCGAATGTATAGCTCGAAGACCGATGCCTGATGCACCGGCGCTACCATTCAAAAACGAAAAAAAACTATGCCAAGATCAGTAAATCATGTTGCTTCTAGAGCAAGAAGAAAGAAAATTTTGAAGTTGACCAGAGGTTACTTTGGTGCAAGAAAGAATGTCTGGACCGTTGCCAAGAATACTTGGGAGAAGGGTCTGACCTACGCTTTCCGTGACCGTAAGGCTAAGAAGAGAAACTTCCGTGCCCTGTGGATTCAGCGTATTAACGCTGCTGCCCGTCTGGAGGGTCTCTCTTATTCCAAGCTGATGGGTCTGCTTCATAAGGCTGGTATTGAAATCAACCGCAAGGTGCTGGCCGATTTGGCGATGAACCATCAAGAGGCTTTCAAGGCTATTGTGGCTAAGGCTAAGGCTGCTTAATCGTAGCTTTTACTGATAGGAAAGCGTTGAGGAACTGAGGTTTCTCAACGCTTTTTGTTTTTTTGATGAAATATTCTCCCGAAATATTTGCAGGTATGGAGTAAAAGCGCTACTTTTGTCGTACAAAAGATGATAAAAACATAGCCGCATTGATTGGATCGGGAAACTCATCAAAAAAATCTGAAATACCGAGACAAGCTTCGCTTCTCAATGGCGGGCCACGCCCTTCGGGGTAACCTTTGAGTCGGTGGATTACAAAGAGGACGAGCACTCAAATCATGTCATTCGGAGTTTCATCACATCATCGATGCGGCTTTTTTTACTATAAGGTCCGGAAGATACACCATGTTCTTCCGGACTTTCTTTGTTTAGGATGGGTTACACCGGTTTATGGTGGTGCATACTTGTTTTTTGTGGTGCATACTTGTTTTTTATGTGCTGTAGGGGCGGAATATGGATTATTCATGCTGTTTATGTGGGTATTGTTCAGCCTATGTATAGCATGAATAAGGTGGTCGCACGACGTTGTTCAATCGTTTGACCTGGGTCGCTCAATCGATTGACCTAGGTCAATCGATTGGATGACCTACGTGCGACCACCTAAAGTAGCCTTATCCTTGGGTATGATATCTCTTCTCTAGCAGGTACAGTATATCATCTCCAGCTGGTGCAGTATATCTGTTCAGTTCGGTACAGTATGTCTGCTCTGGCTTAGCGGTAGATTTTTCGTTTGTTGAGCGCGTTCCAGTAGCGTTGGGCGTTGCGGTTGTGCTCGCTCAGGGTGGTGGCAAAGTTGTGCGTGCCCGAAAAGTCCTCCTTGGCACACATGTAGAGATAGTTATGGCGTGTGTAGTTGAGTACGGCATCCAGTCCGATAGGGGTGGGGATACGGATGGGGCCTGGAGGGAGTCCTTGGTGGAGGTAGGTGTTGTAGGGTGATTCCACCTTGAGGTGCTCGTTGGTGATGCGGCGTAAGGTGAATTCCTGCAAAGCAAACTTCACGGTTGGGTCGGCTTGGAGCGGAATGCCCCGTTGCAGTCGGTTGATGTAAAGACCTGCCACCATCTTTTTCTCAGGGTTGTTATTGGTCTCTTCCTCTACGATGGAGGCCAGCGTAGCTACCTCCTGTGGGGTGAGCCCAATAGCCTTCGCCTTGGCTTGGCGCTCCTCGTTCCAGAAGCGGTTGTGCTCCTTTACGAGTCGTTGCAGCAGCCGTTCAACCGTGATGTCCCAATAGACCTGGTAGGTGTTGGGGATGAAGAGACTCATCAGGGTCTCCTCAGTATAACCGTTTTTTTGCAAGAAGAGGGTGTCGTGGAGTGCCGTAGCGATGGCCGTAGAGTCAATCATTAATTGGCGCTCCAGCTGCTTGGCGATGCGGTTGACGCTTCGTGCAGAGCCGATGGTGATGTTGACCGGTGACTGTTGGCCGCGATAGAGTCGGTGGAAGAGGGTATAAGCATTGTCGCCCGGAAGAATCAGGTAATGTCCGGTGTGTAGATGCTGTTCGTACGAGCGCCAGCGGGAGAGCCAGCGAAAGCCGGTCATTCCTTTGGCTTGGCCCAGTTGCTTTACCTTATTATATATAGAGTCTGCGGAGTCGTCTTGGTCGATATAGAGCGAGACCTTTTGCTTGGGTTGGAATTGGGGTGCAAAGAAGAGCTGATACCCAGTCGCAGTTGTGACGAGTAGCAGACAGCATACAACGCCTAACGCTACGAGTAGGTGACGTAAGGTGTTCTGTTTCATGAATGAGAATGGGGAAATATAAATGGGGGAAGAATGGAGCCGCTAGCCAGACTTGAACTGGCGACCTACGCGTTACGAATGCGTTGCTCTACCAACTGAGCTATAGCGGCGGTCATTGTTGTTTCTTGTTTACGGGGTGCAAAGATAGAGGATTATTTTGACATACAAAAATTTTTGGATAGAAAAATGCTATTTTTCTTTCAACTCTTTTTGCAATCCCTCCATTTGTAATAATTTAGGTATTGAAAGTACGCCAAACTGAAAAATTATTGTTAACTTTGCACCCGTTTTATAGCTATAATCGATTAATCAGAACAAAATCACTATTTATGCGTAGATTACTCACTCTATTCCTCTTGGCCTTCACGCTGACCAGTGTGACTTGGGCCCAGACCATGACCGATGATCAGGTGGTGGAGTACGTGAAGAGCGCCCGCGATGCGGGGAAGTCTCAACAACAAATTACCCAGGAACTGATGCGCAGAGGCGTAACAAAAGAACAGGTTTTGCGAATCCAAAAGAAGTATCAGAATGCTGAAGGAAACGATGAAACGGGACAGCAAGTCAAACAGAGTAGCCGTACACGTAGGGCAGCTGAGGAGGACAAACCTGCTAATCAGAATAAGAAAAAGCGGTTAGGACGATTAGACAATGAGGAAGAGGATAAGGATGGACTCAACTACCTTATGTGGGATCAGGACACCGATGAGGGGGGAGCTAATTCGACGATGACCACTCGCAGGAGGGTGCGCACTACGCTGGAAGAAGATACCCTGCCCAAAATCTATGGTCACAACATCTTTACGAATGAGCAGCTGACCTTTGAACCCAATGTCAACCTAGCTACGCCGGCCAATTATAAATTAGGTCCTGGTGATGAGGTAATCATTGATGTATGGGGTGCGTCGGAAACCACCATCCGCGAGACCATTTCGCCCGATGGCAATATCCATGTCACCAGCCTGGGTCCTGTCTATCTGAGTGGAAAGACCGTCAGCGAGGCCAATGCCTACCTGCGTCAGGAGTTTGCCAAGATCTACTCAGGTGTATCGGGCAATGAGCCTTCCACCCAGATCAAGCTGACGCTGGGTGATATTCGCACCATTCAAGTGAACGTGATGGGTGAGGTGGCCGTGCCTGGCAGTTATCGCCTCTCCTCCTTCTCCAGCGTGTTCCATGCGCTCTATGTAGCCGGTGGAGTAAACCAGATCGGTAGCTTGCGCAACATCAAGGTGATTCGCGGGCAGAAGACCTTTGCCGTGATTGACGTCTATGAACTGCTGATGCAAGGCAAGATGGTGGACGACGTGCGCCTGCAAGAGGGCGACGTGGTCTTGGTGGATACCTACGAAGCCCTGGTGAAGGTGGCTGGAAAGGTGAAACGCCCCATGTACTACGAGATGAAGAAGAGTGAGACGGTGGCCACCCTGTTGCAGTATGCCGGTGGATTGATGGGTGATTCGTACAAGAAGGCCGTTACCTTGGTACGTAAGAGCGGGCGCGAATACCAGATATTCAATGTGGACGACATCGACTTCTCGGTCTTCAAGGTGGACGATGGCGATGAGGTGACCGTCGGTGCGGTGCTGAACCGCTTTGAGAACCGCGTAGAGATTCGGGGTGCCGTCTATCGTCCTGGTCTCTATCAGATGAACGGCACCGTCAATACGGTGAAGGAGCTGATAAAGAAGGCTGAAGGTGTCTGCGGCGATGCCTTCTTGAACCGTGCCATCTTGAATCGTGAACATGAAGACTTGACCTACGAGACCATGCAGATTGACCTGCGTGGCTTGCTGAATGGTACCGTAGTCGATATCCCCCTGCAGAAGAATGACGTACTTTATATACCGAGCATTCACGACCTGCAGGAGATGCAGACCCTGACCATCCACGGTCAGGTGGCCCGTCCGGGTACCTACGCTTATGCAGCCAACATGACCATCGAAGACCTGGTGCTGCAGGCCGGTGGCCTGCTGGAGGCCGCTTCGACAACCAAGGTCGAGGTGTCGCGCCGTATGAAGAATGCGGGTAGTTCAACCTTCTCCAACACCATTGGCCAGACCTTTACGTTCGACTTGAAAGAGGACCTGCTGGTGGGTGATGGTAGCGCAACCTTCCGTTTGGAGCCCTTTGACGAGGTGTATATCCGCAAGAGCCCTGCCTACTTCTCGCAGCAGAACGTTTCGGTGCGTGGCGAAGTGCTTTTCGATGGAAGCTATGCGCTGTCGAAGAAGAACGAACGACTGAGTGATCTGATTACCAAGGCTGGTGGGGTGACTCCTGATGCCTACGTAGCTGGCGCCCGTCTGATTCGTCAGATGACTGAAGAGGAGATCAAGCGCCGCGACGATGTGCTGAAGATGTCGAACAAGGGTGCCGACTCCATTTCTGTGGAGAAGTTGGATATGAGCACGACCTATACTGTAGGTATTGACCTGCAAGAGGCCTTGAGTCGTCCGGGTAGCGATGCAGACCTGGTGTTGCGCGAAGGGGATGAACTCTTTGTGCCGGAATATGTGAATACGGTGAAGATCAATGGTGCCGTGATGTATCCCAACACGGTGTCGTATAAGAAGGGTGAGCGACTGAGATACTACATCAACCAGGCTGGTGGCTTTGGTAATGAGGCCAAGAAGCGCAAGGTGTATGTGGTTTATCTGAACGGTACCGTTTCGCGTGTGCGGATGAGCTCAAAGGCTATTGAACCGGGTTGTGAGATTATCGTACCCACCAAGGACAAGGCCAGTCGCATGAGTCTCCAGGAGATTCTGGGTATCGGTTCGACTACCGCCTCACTGGCAGCCGTAATAGCTTCTATTGTTAACTTAGTCAAGTAATACAACCGCGATGAACGAAGAGATGAACATGCAGCAACATCAGCAGTTGCAAGCTCCTGAGGAGCAGGAGATTGACCTGATGGAGATGGCCCTCAAGGTGTGGGCTGAGCGCAAGTGGGTGATAAAGATGTGTGGAATAGCCGCAGTAGTGGGTATTATCGTGGCCTTCAGCATTCCGCGAGAGTATTCCACGACCGTGAAGCTGGCTCCCGAGAGTGCGGGAAAGAGTGGTGGCGGAATGAGTTCGCTGGCCGCAATGGTTGGTATCAACCTCTCCTCCGGCTCTTCGGGCGATGCCCTCTCACCCGATTTGTATCCCGATATTGTGGCCTCTACGCCCTTTTTGATCGACCTGTTTAACGTGCGGGTTCAGGACCAGAAGTCGCGTATAGACACTACGCTCTATACCTATTTAGAGGAACATCAACGTGCTCCATGGTGGAGCGCCATCCTCTCTGCCCCGATGAAGGCACTGGGCTGGACCCTCTCGCTCTTCCGCGAGAAGGAGGAGAAGGACGGTGAGGCTCAGCTCGATCCTTTTCGTCTGACACCCAAGGAGGCAGCCATTGCCAGGGCATTGAGCTCGCGTATCACTATTGCTGTGGATAAGAAAACGGGGGTGACTACACTCTCCGTCATGATGCAGGACCCACTGATTTCTGCTTCGGTGACTGATACGGTGATGAGTAAATTGCAGTGTCGCATCACCAATTACCGTACCAACAAGGCACGTCATGACTTGGCTTTTGCTGAGAAACTCTATCAGGAGAGTAAAAAGAACTATGAAGCGGCACAAAGCAAATATGCCAATTTCGTGGATGCCAATAAGAACATTGTGCAGCTCAGTTTCCGCGTGGAACAGGAGCGGTTGCAAAACGAGGTGAGTCTGGCCTATCAGAACTATTCGCAGATGGCGCAGCAGTTGCAGTTGGCCAAGGCGAAAGTGCAAGAGATTACGCCGGTTTATACCGTAGTGCAACCCGCATCAGTTCCCTTGCGTCCCACCAAGCCCAACAAGCTCATGGTGCTGGTAGGGTTTGTTTTCCTGGCCTTTGCAGCCTGTGCCGGTTGGATTCTCTTCGGAAGGGAGTACTTGGGCCAGTTGAAGCAGCAGCTGAAGGGGCAGAATGATTGAATAAAGTATTGAGTTTGATCCTTGCTTGTAGGGGCGGAATATTTTCCGCCCGAATACCGCAATTGTGGGTGTATTCGGGTGGAAACTATTCCGCCCCTATTATAGGATGTTGTTTACTGACAGGGTCTATTCAATGACTAGTTTGTACTTGAATTGATGTGATTCATTGGATGTCAATCAGTCAAACAGCTTCTTGAATCGCTTGAAGATGCGCTCTTTGATGGAGCCATTGGGCTGGAAGTTGTCCGACTGCTGCATCTTTTCCAGTGCCTTCTTCTCATCCTTGCTCAAGGTCTCAGGCACGTAGATGCTGATGTTGATCAGGATATCTCCCTTACCGTAGCCATTCACATCAGGCAGACCCATGCCGCGCAGACGGAGTACTTTACCAGGTTGAGTACCAGCCTCTACCTTGATCTTTGCCTTACCATCAATGGTTGGTACCTCTACATTGCCACCAAGCGCAGCCGTGGGAAAGTCGAGCAGCAAGTTGTAGATCAGGTCGTTTTCATCACGAATCAGTTCCTTGTCGGGCTCTTCGCTCACCAGAATAAAGAGGTCACCCGGTACCCCATTGCGCTTCCCCGCATTACCCTTTCCACTCATGGAGAGCTGCATACCTTCAGCTACGCCAGCGGGAATCTTCACGGTCACGACCTCCTCGCCCATGACGATACCATCACCGCCGCACTCCTTGCACTTGTTCTTGATGATCTTGCCTTCGCCATTACAGGTGGGGCATACTGAGCGGGTCTGCATCGTACCCAGGATAGTCTGCTGTTTGCGGATGACACTACCCGTGCCATGACAGGTAGGGCAGGTCTCAGTAGCTCCATCCCCTTCAGCCCCTGTGCCGTGGCAATGCGAGCAGGGCACATACTTCTTGAGCTTGAATTTCTTCTCCACACCTGTAGCCACCTCTTGCAGGGTGAGCCGAACCTTGACGCGCAGGTCGGTGCCACGGTGTACGCGGGTCTGTGACCCGCCATTGCTGCCAAAGCCGCTGAAGCCACCGAATCCTCCACCGAATCCACTATGACCTCCAAAGATATCGCCAAACATGGAGAAGATGTCGTCCATGGACATTCCTCCACTACCGCCAAATCCGCCAAATGGTCCACCATTGCCTGCAGCGCCGCTGACGCCTGCATGGCCAAACTGGTCATAGCGTTGGCGCTTCTCGGGGTTGCTTAGCACTTCATACGCCTCGGCCGCCTCCTTGAACTTCTCTTCAGCTGTCTTGTCGCCCGGGTTCTTGTCGGGGTGGTACTGAATGGCCTTTTTGCGGTAGGCCTTCTTTATTTCATCAGCTGTGGCCGTCTTAGGCACTTCCAGCACTTCGTAATAATCTCTTTTCTCCATACCTCTTACACTCTATTGATTCATCCTCACACACGTTCTCTTATTCTCCTACCACCACTTTGGCATGGCGGATTACCTTGCTGTTCAGCGTGTAGCCTGTCTGGACGCAATCCACAATCTTGCCTTTCAGCTCAGCAGTGGGCGCAGGGATGATGGCTACCGCCTCGTGGAAGTCGGTATCGAGCGCTTTTTCCTTGGTCTCAATGGTCTTTACCCCATTCTTTTCGAGTGTGCTCATAAACTTCGTAAAGATCAGCTCTACACCCTCTTTCACAGCTGCTACATCGGTAGCTTTCTCCATGGTCTGCAGTGCCCGCTCCAAGTCATCAATGATGGGCAGAATGCTGCTGATGCACTTCTCTCCACCATTCAGAATCAGTTCGGCTTTCTCCTTGTTGGTACGCTTGCGGTAGTTATCAAACTCTGCAGAGAGGCGCAGGTATTTGTCTTTCTGCTCTTCGATGGTGGCGTTGGCTTGTTGCAGTTCGGCTTTCAGGCGTTCCTCTTCGCTCAGTACGGGCTGTTCTTGAGCAGCTTGCTGTTGTGCTTGCTCATTGCTTTCACACTGGGCCTCCTCCTGTGCAGGAGTAGCGTTGGCCTGAAAGTTCTCTTCGTTGACACGTTGTTCTTTCTGTTCTTGGGACTCCATATCGTTAAATTTCTTATGATTATGCTTACGATGTTTCATATCTCCTCCATATTCCAGTTGAATATTCAATTGATGACAGCAAAAACTTTGCCAAAAGGGCAGTTGGACGCGACTTCAGTCAGCTTTTGCGCCTTTTCATGTCAGAATGTCAGTGCTTGCTGTGAAAATATGGGGAAAAAGTTGTACCTTTGCAACCGTTTTTCAATAGTAGATGATTATATAATAAAGAAAGAATAGAGTAAAGCGATGATTACAGTATCCAATGTTTCGGTTCAGTTTGGCAAACGGGTGTTGTTCAACGAGGTGAACCTCAAATTTACGAGTGGTAATTGTTATGGTATCATCGGTGCCAATGGTGCCGGTAAATCCACTTTCCTGAAAACTATCTCTGGTGAGCTGGATCCTACTACAGGTTCTATCACCTTAGGTCCTGGTGAGCGATTGTCGGTGCTCAGTCAGGATCACTTCAAATGGGATGCGTACACCGTGATGAACACAGTGCTGATGGGGCACACTGTACTTTGGGATATCATGAACCAGCGTGATGCACTCTATGCAAAGACGGATTTTACCGACGAGGATGGCCTGAAGGTGTCGGAGCTGGAGGAGAAGTTTGCCGAGTTGGATGGCTGGAATGCGGAGAGCGATGCGGCAGCCTTGCTCAGTGGACTGGGCATCAAGGAGGATAAGCACTATATGATGATGAGCGAGCTCAACAACAAGGAGAAGGTGCGCGTCATGTTGGCCCAGGCACTTTTTGGTAATCCCGACAACCTGTTGCTCGACGAGCCGACCAATGACCTGGATATGGATACCGTGACCTGGCTGGAGGAGTATCTCTCCAACTTCGAACATACCGTGCTTGTAGTGAGCCATGACCGTCACTTCCTCGACTCGGTTTGCACCCATACGGTGGATATCGATTACGGTAAGATCAACCTTTTTGCCGGCAACTACAGCTTCTGGTACGAGTCCAGTCAGCTGGCCCTGCGTCAGCAGCAGAACCAGAAGGCCAAGGCTGAGGAGAAACGCAAGGAGTTGGAGGAGTTCATTCGTCGCTTCAGTGCCAATGTGGCCAAGAGTAAGCAGACCACAAGTCGCAAGAAGATGCTGGAGAAGCTCAATGTAGAGGAAATTAAGCCCTCATCGCGCAAATATCCTGGCATCATCTTCACCCCGGAACGTGAGCCTGGAAACCAAATCTTAGAGGTGAATGGCCTCTCCAAGTCGCTTGACGACGGTACGGTGCTCTTCCGTGATGTGAACTTCACGGTGCAGAAGGGAGACAAGATTGTTTTCCTCTCTCACGATCCACGTGCCATGACCGCTCTCTTTGAGATTCTCAATGGCAACATGCAGCCCGATGCGGGCAGTTTCAACTGGGGTGTGACCATCACCACGGCCTACCTGCCGCTCGACAACACCGCCTTCTTCGATACCGATCTCAACCTGGTGGATTGGCTCAGCCAGTTTGGCGAGGGCAACGAAGTCTATATGAAAGGATTCTTGGGCCGTATGCTCTTCTCTGGCGAGGAGGTGTTGAAAAAAGCCCGTGTGCTGTCGGGAGGTGAGAAGATGCGTTGTATGATAGCCCGTATGCAGCTACGCAACGCCAACTGCCTGATTCTTGATACGCCCACCAACCACCTTGATTTGGAGTCTATTCAGGCCTTCAATAACAACTTGAAGCTATTCAAGGGGAACATCCTCTTCTCTTCGCACGACCATGAGTTCATTGAGACCGTAGCCAACCGTATCATCGAGCTGACACCCAACGGCATCATTGACAAGATGATGGAGTATGATGAGTACATCACCTCCGATCATATTAAGGAGCTGAAGGCTAAGTTGTATCGATAAATAGGGCGCTGTTTATTTGACGTAAATCAGACGATCCTGATTTTCACCAAAGAGGTTGTCGCCCAAGGCTGTAATACGGTTGCCGTGGGCGGCAACATAGCGTAGGTTGTCGCAACCTACAAAGGCGCCAAACTCAATGGCCGTGACCGTGGCTGGTAGGTGGAGTGTGCCGCACAGGCGGCCACAACCACTGAAGGCACGCTGGCCAATACGCTCCAGTCGCTTAGGTAACTGCACGCGTAGCAGGTACTTCTTCTGCGTAAAGGTGAACTCGGGAATGGTGGTAGCTTCGCTCTCCGTCAGGTCGATGGAGACCAGGTTGGGCATGTAGTCGCGGATTAGCTTGAAGTCGGCTTCGTCCATCTTGCCACTCACCACCAGGAAGTTGACCTCCTTGGGTTGAATGCCCTGCTTGACCAGTTCGCTGCCCAGGCTCTGCGTTGCATTGAGTGTGATGGAGGCATGGCAAGGCTCCCCTTCGACAAAGGCAAAGCTCCCCCAGCGGGGCTTGATGCGATAGCTGTCACTTGAGCCCAATGGCACGAAGATGGCTGTGATGCTGTCGGCCAAGGCCTCGGGCAGCAGGTTAGGTGCCGTCTTGCGCCGGATTTGGCAGATATGCAAGTTCTTGCAACCTTTGAAGGCTGCATCTTCGATATTGCGTATCTTGTCGGAGAGGATGATGTGTTCCAGACTCTCCTTGCCCACGTAGGTGGTGTCACTGGTACGTCGGCAGAAGGCGTATGCAGGGATGCAGTTTGCCGGATAGACATAGCGCGAATCGGGATGGGTACCGTGTTTCCCGATATAGTGAGAGATGCTTACTCCTGAAAGGTCAAGTGCTTTTAGTGAGGTAAACTCATCCCGCAGGTGGCGGAAATCCACCGCATTGATGCGACCTTGCAGGGTGAGGTGCGTAATCTGGTTGGCCTCCTCCTCTGTGAGCAGTTCCACCAGGGTGCCTGGTTTGGCTACGTAGAGCCTCTTTGCTTTTTGCTGTGCAAGGAGTGAGGTGCAACACATCAGCACCCCCACCATGAAACTTAGTATCTTTGTTGTTCTCATTATTGTATTGTTTATGAAAGCTTTTTGTGCCGTTTGGTTCCAATTTTGGCGTAAAGGTACGTTTTTTTTTGTTGGATATCGTGCTATTTCATCCTTTTTTTATAGCTTTGTGGAGCTTTTTACATTAAATATACGAAGAATAGATTATGGAGAATCGGATTTGTCAGTTATTTGAGATACGTTATCCCGTGGTGTCGGGAGGTATGGTGTGGTGCAGTGGATGGCGCCTCGCTGCGGCAGTAAGCAATGCCGGAGGCTTGGGCCTGCTGGGTGCGGGATCGATGCATCCGGAGGTGCTGCGCGAGCACATCCGCAAGACCAAGCAGGCTACACAGGCTCCCTTTGGCGTCAACCTACCCTTGATGTACCCCCAGATTGATGAGGTGATGCAGATAGTGGCCGATGAAGGGGTGAAAGTGGTCTTTACCTCAGCAGGTTCCCCCAAAAAGTGGACCTCGTGGTTACATGAACACGGCATCAAGGTGGTTCATGTGGTCTCCTCATCGAAGTTTGCCCTGAAGGCCGAAGAGGCAGGGGTGGATGCGCTGGTGGCTGAAGGATTTGAGGCGGGTGGACACAACGGACGCGAAGAGACGACTACACTCTGCCTGATACCTGCCGTGCGCGCTGTGACTCACTTGCCTCTGATGGCTGCAGGAGGTATTGCCACGGGTGAGGCTATCTATGCAGCCATGGCACTGGGGGCTGATGGGGTGCAGATCGGTAGCCGATTTGCTTTGACCGCTGAGAGTTCGGCTCACGAGGCTTTCAAACAGCGTTGCTTGCAGTTGGAGGAGGGTGACACCAAGTTGCTGCTTAAGCAACTGGCTCCTACCCGGTTGGTGAAGAATAAATTCCGCGATGAGGTGGAGCAGGCTGAATGGGCTGGGGCTTCAGTTGAAGCATTGAGAGAGCTTCTGGGCAAGGGACGTGCCAAGAAAGGCATCTTTGAGGGTGATTTGGATGAGGGTGAACTGGAGATTGGACAGGTGGTAAGCCTGCTGCGCGGCACACCGATTGCTACGGTGGATGAGGTCATGGCCGACTTGATTCAGGGATACCGAAAGGCTGCTGAGCGTATGGCTACACGCTCCATGGATTGGTAATACATATTATATATAGCTAGTAAAGTACCACCATGGAAGAGATCGTGTTTCATCATATATTGCCGATTCAGCTCCGTTTCAACGATGTAGATCAGTTTGGTCACGTGAACAATACGGTCTATTTTTCCTTTTATGATTTAGGAAAGACCGACTATTTTCAAACGGTCTGCCCCCATGTGGATTGGGGGCGCGATGGAGTGGTCGTAGTACACATTGAGACAGACTTTTTGGCGCAGATTCGCGCCACTGAGCCTATTGCAGTGGAGACTGCGGTCACGGCTATCGGGACGAAAAGCTTCGACTTGCTGCAGCGGGCTATCAACACCCAAACAGGTGAAATCAAGTGTATATGTCGTTCGGTGATGGTAGCCTTCGACCTGCTTCAGCGCGAGTCCAAGCCGCTGGATGAGGAGTGGATTGAGGCAATCTGTCGTTTTGAGGGACGCAACCTGCGGAAGCAGAAAAGCAACTGAGAGAAGTCGCTTAAGATAAATGGCAAAATATGACATTTTATTATTATTTAAGCAAAAAAACTACGCTTAAAATGGTAGATTGAAAAAGTTTCCCTATATTTGCAGCGTTAAACGATGACACTTTGTTTAGAGTGGCGTCGTTAACTAGCATATTAAACCTTTTTTAGCGTAATATTATGAATATTGAGCGTATTATGGCTTCTCTTGAGGCCAAGCATCCTGGTGAAAGTGAGTACCTTCAAGCTGTGAAGGAAGTGCTGTTGTCTATTGAGGACATTTACAACCAGCATCCTGAGTTTGAAAAAGCTAAAATCATCGAGCGCCTTGTGGAGCCCGACCGTATCTTTACGTTCCGTGTGACCTGGGTGGACGACCGCGGCGAAGTGCAGACTAATCTGGGCTACCGCGTACAGTTCAACAATGCCATTGGCCCCTACAAGGGTGGTATCCGCTTCCATGCATCGGTGAACCTCTCCATCTTGAAGTTCCTTGGCTTTGAGCAGACTTTCAAGAATGCGTTGACCACGTTGCCTATGGGCGGCGGCAAGGGAGGCTCAGACTTCTCTCCCCGTGGCAAG
Source organism: uncultured Mediterranea sp. (assembly GCA_945879145.1). Taxonomy (GTDB): domain Bacteria; phylum Bacteroidota; class Bacteroidia; order Bacteroidales; family Bacteroidaceae; genus Bacteroides. The sequence goes on along the minus strand of CAMCUZ010000009.1, from coordinate 25,227 downwards.
AGCGATGCTGAAATCATGCGCTTCTGTCAGGCCTTTATTCTGGAATTGTGGCGTCATCTGGGTCCCGACATGGATGTGCCTGCTGGTGATATTGGCGTAGGTGGACGTGAAGTAGGTTATATGTTCGGTATGTATAAGAAGCTGACCCGCGAGTTTACGGGTACCTTTACAGGCAAGGGTCTGGAGTTTGGTGGCTCGTTGATTCGTCCCGAGGCAACAGGCTTTGGTGGTCTTTACTTCGTCAACCAGATGTTGCAGACCAAGGGTATCGACATCAAGGGGAAGACGGTGGCTGTATCAGGCTTCGGCAATGTGGCCTGGGGTGCCGTAACAAAGGCTACGCAGCTGGGTGCCAAGGTGGTTACCATCTCGGGTCCTGATGGCTACATCTACGACCCCGATGGCATCAGCGGTGAAAAGATTGACTATATGCTGGAGCTTCGTGCTTCAGGCAATGATATTGTAGCTCCCTACGCTGAGCAGTTCCCCGGTGCAACATTTGTGGCTGGCAAGCGTCCTTGGGAGGTGAAGGTGGATATTGCACTGCCGTGCGCTACGCAGAATGAGCTCAATGGTGAGGATGCCCGTCATCTGATTGACAACGACGTGCTCTGCATTGGCGAGATCTCTAACATGGGTTGCACTCCCGAGGCCATCGACCTCTTCATTGAGAACAAGAAGATGTATGCTCCGGGTAAGGCAGTCAATGCCGGTGGTGTGGCTACGAGCGGTCTGGAGATGTCGCAGAACGCCATGCACATCAGCTGGAGTGCTGAGGAGGTAGATCAGAAACTGCACACCATCATGCATGGTATTCATGCACAGTGTGTGAAGTATGGTACACAACCCGATGGCTACATCAATTACGTGAAGGGCGCCAACATCGCCGGCTTCATGAAGGTGGCTCATGCCATGATGGGGCAGGGTATCATCTGAATTTGAATAGTTATCCTTATTATTATAAGGCGGCAAGGAGGTGTTGAGAAGCAGTTCCTTGCCGGCCGTAAGAAACTTTGTTTAGTTGTATTTGTATTTGTGGTTTGTGCTGCCTGCGCCTGTGAAGGTTATCGGGCAGTACTTTTTTTATCCTCATTGCACGGCTTTTTATTGCTTTTTTGTGGAGCGTTGGCAACTTTTTGTTACCTTTGCAGCCTGTAATTGAAACAAACGGAAACCACGATATGTTATTATCTGAATTGATTCAGCGTCGGGATAAGATTCGCGACCTGATGTTTAAGGAGGGCATCGATGCGGCCCTAATAGCTACCAATGTCAATCTAATCTATACATACGGCCAGGTGGTCAGCGGTTACCTCTATCTGCCGCTTCATGCTCCGGCCCGTCTCTTCGTAAAGCGACCGGCTTCGCTCACTGGCGAGCATATTCATCCGATACGTAAGCCTGAGCAATTGCCGGAACTGCTGGCTCAGTGTGGTCTGCCCTTGCCGACCCGCTTGATGCTCGAAGGAGATGAACTCTCGTTCAGCGAGTACCAGCGTCTAGCAGCTTGCTTCCCCAATGCCGAAGTGCTTCCTTGCGGTTCGCGCTTGATCCGTCAGGCTCGTAGCGTGAAGACCTTGTGGGAGATGGAGACCTTCCGCCGTTCTGCACAGGCCCATGCAGCTGCTTACAGCGTCATTCCCCAGCTCTATCAATCGGGCATGAGTGATGTGCAACTCTCCATTGAGGTGGAGCGAGCTATGCGCCAGCAGGGATGTCTGGGTATTTTCCGCGTCTTTGGCCAGAGCATGGAGATATTTATGGGCAGTGTGCTCTCCGGTGACAATGCACAAGAGGCTTCTCCCTATGACTTTGCCTTGGGTGGCAAAGGGGTAGATGGTTCCATCCCCGGTGGTGCTTGCGGACGAACGATAGCGCAAGGCGAGAGTGTGATGGTAGATATGGGGGGCAACTTCTTTGGCTACATGTGTGACATGAGCCGTGTCTTCTCCGTGGGCAAACTTTCCCAGCAGGCATACGATGCGCATCAGTGCTGCTTGGATATTCAGGAGGAAGTGGCCGTAGCAGCCAAACCTGGTATCTCCTGCGAGTCGCTCTATCAACTGGCCATCGATCGAGTAACGAAGGCTGGTTTCGCTGACTGCTTCATGGGAACGAAGCAGCAGGCCAAGTTCATTGGTCACGGCATAGGATTGGAAATCAACGAAGCTCCTGTGCTGGCTCCTCGTATCAAGCAGGAGTTGGAACCCGGCATGGTGTTTGCCCTTGAGCCCAAAATTGTGGTTCCTGGGGTAGGTCCGGTAGGTATCGAGAACTCCTGGGCTGTGACGGTCGATGGGGTAGAGAAACTGACCACGGCCCCTGAGGAGATTATCGATTTGCTGGGCGACTAAGAGTTATACCTTCTGTTGCTTGAACTGCTTGAACTGACGAAGCAGCATGAAGAGGGCGATTAAGCTGGCCAGCAGATCACTGACTGGCATACTGTACCATACGCCCTCTTCCTGAAAAAAGAGAGGTAGAATGAGCAGGCAGGGCAGCAGAATCAGTAGCTGTCGGCTGAGGGAGAGAATGATCGACTTGCTGGCCATGCCGATGCTTTGGAAGAAGTTGGAGGTCACCATCTGAAAACCAATGATGGGGAAGAAGATGACCGTGATACGCAGACCACGGGCTGAACGGGTAATCAACTCGGAATCACTTGTAAATATGCCTACAACCGTCTCAGGGAAGAGCTCGCCAATCAGAAAGCCAAATGTTGTGACACAGGTGGCGCAAAGTATGGTGAGCTTCAGCACCCGATCGACCCGAGGATAGAGACGGGCACCATAGTTATAGCCTGCAATGGGCTGCATGCCCTGATTGAAGCCCATCACGATCATGATGGTAATGAATACAAGACGGTTGACTATGCCGTAGGCTCCAATCGCCAGGTCACCACCATACCGTTTCAGTCCCTGGTTAATCAAGATGACAATAAAGCAGGCAGCCGTATTCATCAGAAAAGGAGAGAGGCCGATGGCCAGCGAGTCCACCACGATACGACGTTTCAGTTTGAAGACGCCGCGGTGAAAGTGGAGCAGGCGATTAGGGTTGCTGAAGAAGTAAATTTGCCAGAGCATGGAAAGAAGCTGAGCGGTTACCGTGGCAATAGCCGCCCCACGGATGCCCCATTCAAATACGTAGATAAAGAGCGGGTCGAGCAGGGCATTGACCACTACCGTGAAGATGGTGGCATACATAGCCTGTTGAGGATGGCCCGATGCACGCAGTACAGCATTGAGTCCGAAGTAGAGGTGGGTGATGATGTTGCCGAATAGGATAATCTCCATGTAGTCTGTGGCATAGCTCATCGTTGCCTCACTACCGCCAAAAAAGTAGAGGATAGGAGTGAGTAGCGGATAAACTACCAAGGTGAAAGCCAGACCAAGAATGATATTGAGCACCAATACGTTGCCCAGCACGCATTGTGCGGTAGTGTAGTCCTTTTGCCCCAACTTGACAGAGATGAGCGTTGCAGCTCCTACGCCTACCAACGAGCCAAAGGCTGCAGCCAGGTTCATCAATGGAAAGGTGAGGGCCAGGCCGGTGATGGCCATCGGACCTACGCCTTGGCCGATGAAGATGCTGTCCACCATATTATATAAAGATGCTGCAGTCATGGCGATGATGGCAGGTACGGCGTAACGGATGAGTAGTGTGCGGATAGGCTCTGTGCCAAGAGCGGTGGCTTGTTTTGTATTGGTCATAGCAATCTCTATTCTTTCAAAATTGGATGCAAAAGTACACAAAAACCGGGATATCCCCTTCGCACGACTCTTAATATTCTACAAACAAGGAGGAAATGTTCGATTGCGGACAGGTGTGATTGTTCGATATCGAACACTTCCTTCTCATTTAGCCCCTTCTGAGCTGTTGGCACACTCTTTGTCTGAGGATGGATAATCCGTGATTATGCAACGATATGACGAATTTAACTATTGCACAGATATGAAACGCCTCTTTTTGACTGGAATCTCTTTGTCGCTGTGTCTTCTGTTTTCTCAGGAGGCTTACAGTGCGGAGCATACCGCCGATTCGGTGATGCATGAACGCAACATTTCGCTAAGTGAGGCCATTGCCTTGGCCCGTGTACAGTCGGTTGATGCTGCTGTGGCACGCAACGAATTGAAAACAGCCTATTGGGAGTATCGCACCTTTCGGGCCGACCTGCTGCCCGAAGTCAACTTTACCGGTACGCTGCCCAACTACAATAAATCCTACAGTACGTATCAGAATGCCGATGGCTCGTACAGCTACGTGCGCAACAATACACTTGGACTGGCAGGCCAGTTCTCCATCGACCAGAACATCTGGTTTACAGGTGGAAAGCTCTCTTTAGCTTCATCGCTCGACTTCATGAGGCAGTTGGGTAGCGGTGGGGAGAAGCAGTTTATGTCGGTCCCTGTCACGCTGCAGTTGACGCAGCCCATCTTTGGAGTGAACAGCTTGAAGTGGGACCGCCGCATCGAACCCGTACGTTATGCTGAGGCGAAGGCGGCTTTCATCACCGCTACAGAGGAGGTCACGATGAAGACCATCACTTATTTCTTTCAACTTCTGTTGGCCAAAGAGAATCTGGGCTCTGCTCGACAGAACAAGGTGAATGCCGACCGTCTCTATGAGGTAGCCAAGGCAAAACGTAAGATGGGGCAGATTTCGGAAAACGACCTGCTTCAGCTCAAGTTGAATGCCTTGCAGGGGCAAGCTGACGTGACTGAGGCTGAGAGCTCACTCAAAGCCCGCATGTTCCAGCTCCGCTCCTTCCTGGGTGTCAGTGAGCAGGAAGAGTTGAACCCGGTGCTTCCTGATGGCGTACCTGCGGTGCAGATTGGCTATGACGATGTGCTGGAAAAAGCTTTGAGCCGGAACAAGTTTGCACAGAATATCCGTCGCCGTCAGCTGGAGGCCGACTATGCGGTAGCTACAGCCAGGGGAAACCTGCGCAGTGTGGATCTCTTTGCCAGCGTGGGCTATACAGGGCAGAACCATACGTTCAGCGCTGCTTACCGCAACCTGCTGGAGAATCAGATTGTACAGGTAGGGGTGAAAATACCCTTGCTGGACTGGGGAAAGCGAAGAGGTCAGGTGCGTGTGGCCAAGAGTAATCGCGAGGTGGTGATGTCGCGCATCAAGCAGGAGCAGATGGATTTCAATCAAGACCTTTTCCTGCTCGTGGCCAACTTCAACAACCAGGCTCAGCAGCTCAAGATAGCCACCGAGGCAGATGCCATTGCCGAGAAGCGTTACCGCACCAGTGTAGAAACTTTTCTTATTGGAAAAATCAGCACCCTCGACCTGAATGATGCCCGCGACTCGAAGGATGAGGCCAGACAGAAACATATTTCCGAACTCTACTCTTATTGGTATTACTTCTACCAGTTGCGTAGCATCACGTTGTGGGATTTTGAACTGAATTGCGAGCTGGAAGCCGATTTTGATGCCATTGTGCGGCGCTAACATAAAATAACGAAGGAAGAACCCCTGTGATTGGTATGAATTGATTAACTTTGTCCTCGCATAGAGGTCCCCAATATATATATAAGGTATAAACCATGATACTGATAATAGATGATGACAGTGCCATCCGCTCTTCGTTGAGCTTTATGCTGAAGCGGGCAGGATATGAAGTAAAAGCTGTAGGTTCCCCGCGCGAAACCATGGAGGTGGTGCGGGCCGAAGCACCGCAGCTCATGTTGATGGATATGAACTTCACGCTCTCGACAAGCGGTGACGAGGGTCTGACGTTGCTTAAGCAGGTCAAACTGTTTCGTCCCGAGGTTCCTGTCATCTTGATGACTGCTTGGGGCAGTATTCAGCTGGCCGTGCAGGGAATGCAAGCAGGAGCCTTTGACTTCATCACGAAGCCCTGGCACAATGCCGCCCTGCTGCAACGTATCGAAACGGCCCTCCAACTGGCACAATCCTCCTCTCCTGCAGATGATGAACTATCTGGAAGTTTGGACCGCAGTCACATTGTAGGTGGCTCAAAAGGACTGGAGGAGGTGCTGCAAACCGTGGCACGTATTGCCAAGACCAATGCCTCGGTGCTGATTACCGGCGAGAGCGGCACAGGTAAGGAGCTGATTGCCGAAGCTGTGCATCTGAACAGTCGCCGAGCCGCGAAGCCTTTTGTGAAGGTCAATCTGGGTGGAATCTCGCATTCGCTCTTCGAGAGTGAAATGTTTGGTCATAAGAAGGGGGCATTTACGGATGCCACGTCCGATCGTATAGGGCGCTTTGAGTTGGCGGACAAGGGAACCATCTTTCTGGATGAGATTGGCGAACTGGACCTCTCTTGCCAGGTGAAGCTGCTCCGTGTGTTACAAGACCAGACCTTCGAAGTGCTGGGCGACAGCCATCCCCGCAAGGTGGATGTGCGCGTTGTATCTGCCACCAATGCTAACCTGCAGCAGATGGTGATGGAACATACTTTTCGCGAAGACCTCTTCTATCGCATCAATCTCATAACCCTTCATCTGCCTGCTTTGCGGGAGCGGAAGGATGATATCCCGCTGTTGGCCCGTCATTTTGCCGACTTACAGGTGAAAGCAAATGGATTGCCAGGAGTGGAGTTCTCGTCAGAAGCACTTCACTATTTGACGCAACTTCCTTTTTCAGGCAATATCCGTGAACTGAAAAATCTGGTGGAACGCACGATACTGGTCAGTGGTAAGACGCTGATTGAGGCCGCCGACTTCGAGGCACAATATGGCAAGCCTGCCTCTCCATCCGAGCGGGTAGCCCAGGGATCGTTTGCAGGCATGACCTTGGAGGAGATAGAGCGTGCCACCATTGAGCAGGCCATTGGTCTGTACAAAGGCAACCTCAGCCAGGTTGCTTCAGTGCTTGGTATCAGCAGGGCTGCACTCTATCGACGAATTGAGAAGTATGGCATTCGTTGTTAACCTTTATTGTATGGTGAACGCATGAAACTCCGACTTCTTTTCTCCCTGTGGGCGCTGTTTTTGGTGGCTCTGGCTGCTCTGTTGACACTCTTTTTTGGCGATGTACGCAGTGTAAAGTTCCTGGTTGCCGAAGGGTGCATGCTGTTGTTGCTGCTTTTCTTGTCCTATTTCTATCAAAAGGTACTCAAGCCGATGCGTACCATTGGTAATGGCATGGACCTGCTTCGTGAACAGGACTTTAGCAGCCGGCTGAGCCCTGTAGGACAGTATGATGCCGACCGATTAGTCACTCTGTTCAACCGCATGATGGATCAGCTCAAGAGTGAACGACTCCGCTTGAGGGAGCAGAACCAATTCTTGGACTTGTTGATTCAGGCTTCACCCATGGGAGTGGTAATCCTTACGCTCGATGAAGAGGTACAACAGCTCAATCCTATGGCCCTGAAGCAGTTGGGCGTATCTCAAGAGCGCCTGTTGGGGAGGAAGTTGAGTGAGGTGCGCGAGTCTCCTTTGGCACTGCAACTGGCTCAGATGGAGAAGGAAAGCACTGAAGTCATCCGGCTCAATGATGCTAATATCTATAAATGCAGCAGTTCCTATTTCCTCGACAACGGATTTCATCACCCCTTTTTCTTAATTGAACGGATGACCGACGAACTGTTTCGTGCGGAGAAGAAGGCCTACGAAAAGGTCATTCGGATGATTGCTCATGAAGTGAACAACAGTGTAGCGGGCATCACCTCGGCACTTGATACCGTCAATCAGACCTTGGAGGGTGAACAGGGGATGGAGGAACTCTGTCAGATGATGGAGGTCTGCAGCGACCGTTGCCTCTCAATGAGTCGTTTCATTACGCGTTTTGCCGATGTGGTCAAGATTCCTGAACCCGTCAAACAAGCTGTTGACCTGAATGAACTGGTTTGTCGTTGTAAGCAGTTCATGGAGGGTACCTGCCATCAGGCAGATATTGAGCTCCATTTGCAATGTGATGAGCGGGTCAGTGAGGTGTCGGTTGATGCCGCACTGATGGAGCAGGTATTGGTCAATATTCTGAAGAATGCTGTGGAGAGCATCTCCTCTGCACCTCCAACTGTCACCTCGAAAGGCCGTATCCTGATCAGCACCACTGCACCTGCATGCATTGAGGTGAGCGACAATGGCCCCGGCATATCTTCTGAGGTTGCGAACAAATTGTTTACTCCCTTCTTCTCTACCAAGCCCAATGGGCAAGGTATCGGCCTCGTCTTTATCCGCGAGGTGTTGCTACGTCACGATTGTCAATTCTCACTGAATACCGATGCAGATGGCATCACCCGTTTCCGTATCCGATTCAAGGTGTAAGCTGCTTGAATCGGACGGGACAAACTGCATAAAATGGATTGTGGGATGAAATAATGCCCTCTTTTTATTCTAATCTTCCTTTTAGAACAATAAATAAGAAAAAAAACTCACTGCCATTTCACCTAAATGCGTTACTTTTGGAGGTTTTTAATAAATAACTAATTCAATGGCAATGAAGAAAGAGATTAAACCTGCAACGGGTCGCCTTGGCGTGTTGGTTGTAGGTGTAGGTGGAGCAGTATCCACTACTTTAATTACAGGTACTTTGGCCGCTCGTAAGGGTGTGGCAAAGCCTATAGGTTCCATTACCCAGATGGCAACAATTACAATGCAAGATGGTAAAGAACACTTGATCAAGGATGTCGTACCCTTGGCCAACTTGAGTGACATCGTCTTTGGCGGTTGGGACATTTTCCCTGACAATGCTTACGAGGCTGCGATGTATGCTGAGGTGCTGAAAGAAAAAGACCTGAATCTGGTTCGCGATGAACTGGAGGCAATCAAGCCTATGCCTGCTGCATTTGATCACAATTTTGCTAAACGCTTGAATGGTACCCACATCAAGAATGCTGCTACCCGTTGGGATATGGTGGAGCAGTTGCGTGCTGATATCCGTAACTTCAAGTCGGCTAACGGCTGTGATCGTATCGTGGTGCTGTGGGCAGCCAGTACGGAAATCTTCGTACCGATGAGCGAAGAGCACAAGTCGCTTGCTGCATTGGAGCAGGCCATGAAGGAGAACAATACGGAGGTTATTTCGCCCAGCATGTGCTATGCATACGCTGCCGTAGCTGAGGGTGCTCCCTTCATCATGGGTGCCCCCAATCTTTGCGTAGATATTCCGGCCATGTGGGAATTCTCTGCCAAGATGAATGTGCCTATTGCTGGAAAGGACTTCAAGAGTGGCCAGACGCTGATGAAGACGGTGCTGGCTCCGATGTTCAAGACCCGTATGCTTGGCGTGAGCGGTTGGTTCTCGACCAACATTCTGGGTAATCGCGATGGTGAGGTGCTGGATCAGCCTGAAAACTTCAAGACCAAGGAGGTGAGCAAGCTGTCGGTCATCGATAATATCTTTGAGCCCGAAAAGTTCCCCGACCTCTATGGCGACGTTTATCACAAAGTGCGCATCAACTACTATCCTCCTCGCAAGGACAACAAGGAGGCATGGGACAATATCGATATCTTTGGCTGGATGGGTTACCCGATGGAAATCAAGGTGAATTTCCTTTGCCGCGACTCTATTTTGGCTGCACCTATCGCTCTCGACCTGGTTATCTTTAGTGACCTGGCTGCCCGTGCTGGCATGTGTGGCATCCAGACCTGGCTCTCCTTCTTCTGCAAGAGCCCGATGCACGACTTCGAGCATCAGCCCGTTCACGATCTGTTCCAGCAGTGGCGTATCGTGAAGCAGACCATCCGTGAGATGGTAGGCGAAGAGGCTCCCTCTTACCTGGATTAATCGCTATCCTGCATAAAAAGAATCGGGTGTTTCCACAAACAAGGGGAAACACCCGATTCTTTTTTACTTCATCTCGATCTCTTCCTTCATGTCTATCTCCTCGCCGTGAGGATCGTAGAAGACATATTGCAGAAATGCCAGTTTCTGGCTTGGAATGACCTTGATGCCAAATCCGTACTTCATCTGCCATTTGCGCTTCATCGATACCATGCCTTGGTTGATATAAGCAGCAATATAGGGGTGTACGTGTAACGAGAATTTCTTTATCTTCAACTTGTTGACTAGGTAGTCAATTTTGTTTTCAAGGGTGTCGGTAAAGAGGATTGACGACTTGATGGTACCCTTGCCAAAGCAGGTGGGGCAGGTCTCTTCGGTGTTGACATCCATGGCTGGACGTACCCGTTGACGTGTAATCTGCATCAATCCAAACTTGCTCAAGGGGAGGATGTTGTGGCGTGCACGGTCTTTCTGCATGTTTTGGCACATCCTTTCATAGAGTTTCTGGCGATTCTCAGCCAGGTTCATGTCAATGAAATCCACCACGATGATGCCACCCATATCCCTGAGTCGCAGTTGCCGGGCCAGTTCATCGGCTGCTCCCAAATTCACTTCGATGGCGTTAGCCTCTTGCCCGTTGGCATTTTTGGTCCGGTTACCACTATTTACATCCACCACATGCAGTGCCTCAGTATGTTCAATGATCAGATAGGCGCCGCTTTTATAGGAGACGGTACGCCCAAATGAGGCTTTGATTTGCTTGGTGATGGCAAAGTTGTCGAAGATGGGGAGTGTGCCTTTGTAGAGCTTCACGATGTTGGCTCGTTCGGGTGCAATAAGCGTTACGTAATCCTTTATCTCGTGGAAAACCGCTTCGTTGTTAACATGAATACTCTCAAAAGAGGGATTGAAGAGGTCGCGCAGCAACCCTACGGCTCGGCTGGTCTCTTCGTAAATCAGTGTGGGGTACTTGGTGACTTTCTGCACCTTGACCATGGCATCTTCCCAATGCTTCAGCAGCACCTTTAGCTCTCCGTCAAGTTCGGCTACCCTTTTGCCCTCAGCCACGGTGCGCACGATGACGCCGAAGTTTTTCGGCTTGATGCTCATGAGCAACTGCTTGAGTCGGGCCCGTTCTTCACTTGACTTAATTTTTTGTGATACAGAAACCTTGTCGTTGAAGGGAATCAGCACGAGATAGCGTCCGGCAAACGAGAGCTCGGAGGTAAGACGTGGCCCTTTGGTAGAAATAGGTTCCTTGACAATCTGTACTACCACTTCCTGTCCCACTTTGAGCGTGTTGGCTATGGTGCCGTCCTTTTCCAGATCGGGGAGGAGTGTGGCCTTACTAATGGAGGTAATCTTTTTACGATCGCTTAAGGTCTGTTTGACAAATTTTTCCAGCGTATTGAACTGGGGACCTAAATCCAAGTAATGAAGAAAAGCATCTTTCTCGTAACCCACGTCCACGAAGCAGGCATTCAAGCCGGGCATCAATTTCTTGACGCGGCCCAAATACATATTGCCCACGGAGAAAGAAACATTTTGTCCCTCACTCTGTAGCTCCACCAGTTGCTTGTCTTCCAGCAGGGCAATGGAGACCTCTTTGGGCTGTACATCTACTACGAGTTCGCTTGTCACTACAATTGCTTTTACGATGATTACTCTACACGTTACAATAAACAAAAGAACAAACCTGCGTTACAGGTTAGCTGTTTCACAAGTTTGTTCTCTGTTTATTTATCAAATAAAAAATTCGGACTAAGATTTACTTCTTGCTTTTATGTCTGTTCTTTCTCAGTCTTTTTTTACGCTTGTGCGTTGACATTTTATGTCTTTTTTTCTTCTTTCCGCTAGGCATAGCTTCAAAATTTTAATGGTTAATACTTCGGTTAATTATTTCTTCACTGACAGCGTGAAGGTCTTTGCAGGCTTGAAAGCCGGGATGTTGTGCTCAGGAATGATGAGAGTCGTATTTTTAGAGATATTGCGAGCGGTCTTCTGTGCTCTCTTCTTCACAATGAAGCTGCCAAAACCTCTCAGATATACATTCTCTTCTTTGCTCAACGAAGCCTTGACAACTTCCATGAAGGCCTCTACTGTCGTTAATACGGCTGCCTTGTCGATGCCAGTGCTTTTGGCAATTTCGTTTACGATATCAGCTTTAGTCATTTTCTTTGTTATAATTATGATTATTAATATGGTTTTCTAATTTTTTGGACTGCAAATATATAGCTTTTTGGCGGCTCTGAAAAATATATTTCGTAGTTTTTTCAAAAAAAGTATTTCTAAGCCGTTCTAGCTACCTAAAAAAGGGCTATTTTTGCACCATGAAACAGTTTGCAACGCTATTATTGACCTGGTATAAGCAGTTTGGACGCCACTTGCCTTGGCGCGAAAGCCGCGATCCTTACCGCATCTGGATATCTGAAATTATTTTGCAACAGACCCGTGTAGAACAGGGGATGGCTTACTATCTCCGTTTTGTGGAGCGATTCCCTGATGTCTCCTCTTTGGCCTCTGCATCGATGGATGAGGTGATGAAGTTTTGGCAGGGATTGGGCTACTATTCACGTGCACGTCATCTATACGAGGCGGCACACGCTATGCAGGGCGTTTTCCCTCGCACCTACGAGGGGGTGAGAGCCTTGAGTGGAGTGGGCGACTATACGGCTGCAGCTATCTGCTCGTTTGCCTATGACATGCCCTACGCTGTGGTCGATGGAAATGTTAATCGAGTGCTGACCCGCTTTTTCGGTATCTCAACGCCTGTGGATTCGGCTGCTGGTAAGCGCGAAGTGGGGCAGCTGGCTCAAACCTTGCTCTCGAAAGAGCATCCGGCCGACTTCAATCAAGCCATCATGGATTTTGGTGCCCTGCTCTGTACGCCCAGACAGCCTCGGTGTGAAGACTGTCCACTGGCTGGAGGATGTAAGGCGTTGTCAGAGCAGGCTGTGGAGAGCTATCCTGTGAAGTGCCATAAGACCAAGGTGACAGATCGCTATTTTTATTATATATATGTACGCGCGGGCGTATATACCTTTATAAATAAGCGACAGTCTGATGATATTTGGAAGGGACTCTATGAGCTACCGCTCGTAGAATCAACCGAACCCATTCCTGTGGAGCAGTTGTTGAGTTCAGCGGCTTTTGCTCATTGGATTGCTTCGGGCGAGCAGCCAGAGGTACGCATTTTGCAGCAGGGGGTGAAACATCAGCTGTCACACCGCACTCTTCATGCCACCTTTATTGAGGTAGTTCTTCCTGAGGCGACCCGTTCTTTCTCTGCTTGCCTCAAAGTCCCCCTTGCTGAGGTGGAAACGTATGCCGTACCGCGACTTATTCATGCCTTCTTCGAGAAATATTTATAAAAAAATGGCTGAAAGTTTGCATGGTGTGAATATTCTCTCTATTTTTGGGCACTCTTTTTAATTATTAGGAACAATGTCCATCAACAAAGTAATTCTTTTAGGGAATGTAGGCAAAGAGCCTAAGGTGACCTATTTCGAAGGGGGCAACTGCGTAGCTCAGGTTACAATGGCCACCTCAGAACGTGGCTATACGCTGGCTAATGGGACTCAGATACCTGACCGTACAGAGTGGCATAACCTGGTTTTCCGCGGTCGCTTGGCCGAAGTGGTGGATAAATATGTGCATAAGGGCGACAAGCTCTATGTGGAGGGAAAGATTCAAACTCGCTCCTACGATGATGCTTCAGGTATTACCCGTTATGTGACGGAAATCTTTGTGGATAACATGGAGATGCTGACTCCAAAGCCTGCACAGCAGCAATCGGTTGAGGAGCAGTCTGAGCTAACTAAGGCACCCTTTTGATTAGAAAAGCGATGCGATTGTTTAACTAAAAAATGACTCTTTGGACCCTGACAGTTATTTATGCCAGCTGACGCAAATCTTTAGCGGGATTACTTGCGACACCCCGTCTGCCTCAGCTCTTGTAGCGATTATCCTGGCCGGAGTATTGCTACTCTTTTCCGGCTTTGCCTCTGCATCCGAGATTGCCTTCTTTTCGCTCTCTCCTTCTGATTTGAATGCCCTTTCGGAGGAGAAGTTGCCTGTGGATAAAAAAGTGAACCAACTTCTGGGAGATACTGAGCGGTTATTGGCCACCATCCTCATCACCAACAACCTGGTCAATGTGGCCATCATCATGCTTTGCAATATCTTCTTCATGCAGGTGGTACACTTTGGTTCGCCCGTAGCCGAGTTTCTTATTCTTACTGTAGCGCTCACTTTCTTGCTGCTCTTGTTTGGCGAGATTATGCCGAAGATTTTCTCCGCACAGAAGACATTGGCCTTTTGCCGCTTTGCTGCACCGGGAATCTACTTCTGCCGTTCACTCTTCTATCCCTTCTCTTCGCTTCTGGTTCACTCTACCTCGTTCATCAATAAGCGTGTTGGGCATAAGAACCACCAGATTTCGGTTGATGAACTCTCGCAGGCGCTTGAGCTGACTGATAAGAACGAGATTTCTGAAGAGACCAACATCCTGGAGGGTATCATTCGTTTTGGAGGTGAGACAGCTAAGGAGGTGATGACCTCTCGACTAGATATCGTGGATCTCGATATCCGTGCCTCGTTCAGTGAGGTGCTACAGTGCATCATCGAGAACGCCTACTCGCGCATACCGGTCTATTCCGGCAACCGCGACAACATCAAGGGTGTGCTCTATATCAAGGACCTGCTGCCTCACTTGGGCAAGGGAAACAACTTCCGCTGGCAGTCGCTCATCCGACCAGCCTATTTTGTGCCTGAAACGAAGATGATTGACGACTTACTGCGTGATTTCCAGGCCAATAAGATTCATATCGCTATTGTGGTGGATGAGTTTGGAGGCACCTCGGGCATTGTGACCATGGAGGATATCATTGAAGAGATTGTTGGTGAAATCCACGATGAATACGACGATGAGGAGCGCACCTACACGCAGCTTAACGACCATACCTGGGTATTCGAAGGGAAGACCCTGTTGACCGATTTCTATAAAGTGACTCACCTCGACGAGGAAACCTTCGATGCGGTGGCCGGCGATGCGGATACCCTGGCTGGTTTGATGCTCGAGCTGAAGGGAGAGTTCCCTAAGCGTCATGAAAAGGTGACCTATCAACAGTATGAACTTGAAGTGCTCGAGATGGACAAACGGCGTATTCTGAAGATAAAGTTCACGATCAACAGCCTTTCTGCTGAGGTGAAGCATGACGATTAATCTTTTTTCATTAAGACAGGTATGGCGCTCTATGCACACTTCTGCTGGGATGATGCACAGATAGGAATCTGGAAGATGGAGGAAGGGGAGTCTGAACTGATGGCTCGTCTTCCTGCCTCTGTCTCCCAGGGGGTAGAACGTTTTGCCGCTCCCCATCGTCGCATGGAATGGCTCTCTGTGCGTCTGTTACTGATTACTATGCTTGGGCGTCAGGATGTTGCTGATGCCTTGATTGGTTATACCCCAGCTGGTGCTCCTTACCTGCTTGACCACACGCATGCACTCAGTATTTCGCATACCAAAGGGTATGTGGCTGTCATGCTTGCTCCATGGGGCAGCCACCCCGGCATAGATCTGGAGCAATGGGGTGAGCGGGTATGCAAGGTGGCTTCGCGATTTATGCGTGAGGATGAAGAGGTGCCCCTTTATCACGAATCGCCCGTAGCAGCGCTGTTGCTTCATTGGTCGGCTAAGGAGGCGATGTACAAGAGCATGACGCAGCAGGAAGCGGTCGATTTCAAGCAGCACCTGCGCATTTTCCCCTTCCCGATAGCTGCAGAAGGTTGCTTTGATGCACAAGAGTATCGCACCTCGCTGCAGCAACGCTACAGCATGGCCTATCGGCTTTATGCAGACTTTGTCTTAACGTGGGTCACGGCTGTTTGGCCAGGGTAAAGAGAAATTCCAATCCTCCACCCAAGGTGTTCTTTGCCTGTATCGTCCCTCCGTGGATCAGAACGGCGTTCTTCACGATGGCCAGTCCCAGACCGGTCCCTCCCAGCTTACGTGAACGACCCTTATCTACTCGGTAGAAGCGCTCGAAGATTCGGTTCAGGTGCTCGGGAGCGACGCCCACCCCAGTATCTGCAAAACTGAAGTAGTAGTACTCCTCATCTTCGCGGAAGCATTGCAGGGTGATGCGAATACCTGTTCCGGCGTAGGCTATGGCGTTGTCCATCAGGTTACGGAAGATAGAGTAGAGCAGGGAGTAGTCGCCCTGTACCTGTATTTTGGGCTTCAGCGCATTGATTACGCTAATGTGTTTCTCCTCCAGCTCCAAGGCAACCTCATTAATCATGTTGGCTACAAGCAGGCTGATATCAACCCGTTCCATCTCTATCATGTTGGCAGCCTCATCCATACGGGTCAGCGTTGAGATGTCGCGTAGCAGGCGGCTCAGGCGGTTACTCTGAGCATAGCAGCGTTCGATGAAGCTGTCCAGCTTCTCCTTGGGCAGGTTGTCGGTGCTGACAATGGTCTCCAAGTAGCCCTGAATGCTGCTGACGGGGGTCTTCAGTTCGTGGGCAATGTTCTGCGTCAGTTGTCGTTTCAGTCGGCTCTGCTCCTCCTCTTGCGTGATATCGTTGACAGAGATTTCAAAACTTAGGTCTTGGAAAATGATGCACTCCACGATGAAGATGCGGCCATTCTTATTGATGGAGTTGGACATGCGTCGCTCCTCTTTGACCTGCGATCGCCGGTCCGCCTTATTGATGAAGTCATTGATGGGGGCAAACTCTTTCACGCGGAAAATCTCCTCGGCTCGTTCTAGATTGTGGTCGGAGATGAGGTTAAAATATTGGGTAAAGAGGTTGTTGACCAAAATCTCCTTTTTGTTACTGGTGAAGACACCGAGTCCTTCGCGAGCGGTCTGCAGGTGGGTAATGAGTTTCTCGCGTTCGATGTAGAGCGCCTCTTTGGTGTCCACCAATCGTTTGTAGATTTGGATGATATGTTGCGAGATTTCTCCCAGCTCATTGTGGGGAAAATCTTTCTGCATCTCCGTATTGATAGGCTCGTTGCGGTCCGCTCGTTGGGCAAATTCGCGCAGTTGGTTGATGGCGCGCCCCAGTCGGCGGGTAAGCTTGTAGAATGCAAAGAGCACCACCAGCGTGAGAAGTAAGGCAAACCAGAGGTAGTGGTAATCGGCGGCCAGCGTACGCACCAGATTGAGGTTATAGGGCAGGGCTGAGCGGATGATCACCTGTGGATAGGCCGTTGCCGAGTAAAAATAGGCTGTACCGGTGGTCTTGGAGGTACGTCGGATGTCGCACCCCTTGCCCTGGTGTAGAGCCTGTACCACCTCAGGTCGGGTGAGGTGATTGCCTATCTCTTTCTCATCAGAGGATATACTACCGATGGGGGTAAAGTAGCTGTTGTCGTAGATGACCTTTCCGTTGGGCAGTATCAGCGTGACGCGCAACGCCTGGTCCACATGTTCTTTCAGGTAGTTGTCTATCCGTTGAGGCCATGCGCTGGTCTCACTATCTGCAATCTCCAGATGGAGCCGTTCGTTGTAATCTTGCAGCTTCAGGTCGAGTAGCTCCACTTTGAACGCCTTCTCCCGCTGGTATTGATAAATGATGAAGAAGCCTACCGAAAGCACAAAGAGGGCGACAACCGAGAAGAAGAGTCGGTTGCTGAAGGAGAAGAATCTGCTCCCGTCATTAAGCTTCAAAGCAGTAGCCATACCCTAAACGTGTTACGATGCACTTTCCGTACTCGCCAATCTTCTTACGCAGGCGGGTGATGTTGACGTCAATGGTGCGGTCGAGTACATAGACCTCGTCGCTCCATACGCGGTTCAGTATCTCTTCGCGTGAGAAGACGCGCCCCTGGTTCTCGAGGAAGAGGCGGAGGATTTCAAACTCTTTCTTAGTCAGCGGCACCTCAGCCTCGTTGATGCTGACCCGCTTTTTCCCGATATCCATCACCAGGGTTCGATAGGTGATGGTGGTGGGGCCGCAGGGCTGCTCTCCCTCTTGATTCGTGCGACGCAGCACAGCCTTGACGCGGGCAATCACCTCACGCAGGGAGAAGGGTTTAGAGATATAGTCGTCGGCTCCGAGATTGAATCCAGTCACCGTATCGTTCTCTGTATCTTTGGCTGTGATGAAGATAATGGGTATCTGGGATGTAGCCTTCTCTTTTTTGAGGATGCTGGCCATGCGGAAGCCAGAGATTTCGCCCATCATGACATCCAGCAAGAGCAAGCTGTAGTCCGTCAACTTCAGCTTCAGGGCCTCCTCAGCCGAATTGGCCGTATCTACCAGGTAGCCTTCATTTTCCAGGTTGAACTTGAGGATTTCACAGAGGTCCTCCTCGTCGTCCACCACCAAGATGCGTTTGATATCCATGATTGAAACCTTTATGATTTGTTTGCAAAGTTAGCTTATTCTTTTGATACTATACGGGTAATCTCCCCTTTTTTTTCTTGCCTTCAGCTCGTTTGTTCCTGGAACTTACGTGATACTTTGAGCAGATTGATGGTATAGTTCACGATGCTCAGTGCCTCTTGAATCATGGTGAGATAGACCATACTCACCTTGATACTACCGATTTTATCCTGGATGCGTTGCAGCTCTTTCTGCTTGAGCGTGTCCAGTTGATTCAGGAGCTTTGTGGCCTTTTTGATCTCCTCGTCAATTTCGCCATAGCTATTGCTGCTCACCCTGAGGCGGCACGACTGAATCAGGTAGATGATGTCTTCGGCTACATCGCTAAACTCCAATTTCTGCGTCTCGTCGAGCGGACTGAAATTGTTATCTACGTGCTCCAGACAGGGTTCACACAGGCGGCCTAGGCAATAGACCAGTTCGCTGGCAAAGTCGTTGCCCTGGTAATAGTAGAGCCCTTTTTCCAGGATGGTGCGACTGTCGAGCCGGCAGGCGGCTACTGTACCTTCGCGCTTCATTTGCTTGAGTTGTTGCTTCTGGAATTTCACTGCTCCCATAGCCCGTCGCAGTCCGCGTAGATTCTCCTTGAGGAATGAGCTCACGGTCAGTTCGAAGTTACTCTGTACGAACTCCAGCACATTGCTCAACGTTTCGCTGGTATGCTGTCGCAGCAGGCTGAGAATCTCGGCATTGTCGTTGCTGCGCATCAGGTGGCGCATCAATTCATCCCCCTTCTCTTTGGCCTTGCGCTGGCTGTACATCACCTGACTGCGTATCAGGAGGAACACTACCAGTGCGATGGCTATCACAATGGCGGTGGTGCCTCCATAGTGAACCAACATGGTGACGATAAAGCAGATGGTGAAGGCGGCTCCTGCGGTGATGAACCATCCCGAGATGACGCTCAGCACACCCGTGATACGATAGACGGCTGAGTCGCGGCCCCAGGCACGGTCGGCCAGTGAGCTACCCATGGCTACCATGAAAGTGACGTAGGTGGTGGAGAGGGGCAGCTTGAGTGAAGTGCCCACAGCGATGAGCAGACCAGCCAGCACCAGATTGACCGAGGCGCGTACCAGGTCGAAGGCTGCGCCATTGGCGATGATGGCTTCGTCTTTACAGAAGCGGTTGTTGATCCATTGCTGTGTCTGTTGGGGAATGATTTTGCTCAGACCATTGGCCAGGGTGATGCTACTCCGTACTAAGGTGCGAGCAATGGGGGTGCTACCAAAGTTCTCTTCACCCTGGTCTTGACGCGATAGATCCACTGAGGTCTTGATGACGTTGTGCGCCTTCTTTGAAGTGGCCAGTGCATAGACCATGATGACGCCGGCACCGAACAGGAATATCCAGGGTGTGCGGGCTGAGCCGCAGAGCGATGTCATCAGGAACCCGTAGGCGCCAGCCTCCACCCCATGCTGCATGTAGTCCACGTACGAGGCATAGCCGGCCAGCGGTACACCGATGAAGTTCACTAGGTCGTTTCCGGCAAAGGCCAGGGCCAGGGCAAAGGTGCCCATCAGTACCACCACCTTGAAGATATTCACCTTGAACCAATGAAGTACCTGCATCAACAACGTGAAGAAGGCCAGGAAGCAACCTATGAGAAGCAGGGTGTTGTCATGAATCCAACTCTTGTATTCAGGCGTCATGAACGAACTGTCCTTCAGCCCCTTGATGAGCATGAAGTAGATGATAGAGGTGGCTGCTATACCACCAAACAGCGCGATGCTCCACCGCTCGTGGCGTTTGTAGTTGAAGGTGAAGACTAGACGCGCAATCCATTGCACCACCATACCGAAGAAGAAGGCAATGGCTACGGAGACAAAGATACCCATGATGACCTGTAGGGCCTTGTCGGTATTGATGAGCTGTCCCAACTGCAGCGAGTCGTTGCCCCATACCTTAATTAAGGAGAGGGCAAAAGTGCCTCCCAGCAGTTCGAACACCATAGAGACCGTAGTCGAGGTAGGCAGACCCAAGGTGTTGAACAGGTCAAGCAGCACCACGTCGGTCAGCATGACGGCCAGCAGGATCGTCATGATTTCTGCAAAGTAGAAGTGCTCCGGTTGGTAGATACCGTGTCGGGCAATGTCCATCATGCCGTTGCTTAGCGAGGCACCAATAAACACACCGGCTGCAGCTACGATGAGCACTGTTCGGAACGGGGCAGCCTTGGCACCTACGGCCGACTGCAGGAAGTTGACGGCATCATTGCTCACGCCTACCACCAGGTCGAAGATGGCCAGCACAAACAGAAAGATGACGATGCAAAGGTAGATTGTTTCCATATTGTAACGTGTATGATTCTTTTCTGGCTGCAAAACTACGCAAGGCGTATTGCATCAGCGTGTCATACCTATTACAACTATGTTACACCGTGTTACATTATGATTACAAGGCGTCGCGGTTATCTCCCTGTATAGTCCATAAATTCTTGGCTTTCAGGTAGTCGTAGAAATTGTATTGAGCTCTGGATTTCTCCTTGGTGGGGTGGGGACTCTTCCAGAGGTTGCGCAGTTGGTCATCTACAGTACAGGCTTTGCGACGGTCATCAAGCTGAATCTGCAACATGTCGATGAGCTCTTGTTTGAGCGAGGAATCGAGGATGGGGGTTACTGCTTCGATGCGTCGGTAGAGGTTACGCCGCATCCAGTCCGGGGAGCCCAGGAAGAGTTCCGGCTTGCCTCCACCACCAAAGTACCACACGCGAGCATGTTCCAAAAAGGTATCCACGATACGTGTCACGCGGATGTTGTGGCTGAAGGGTTGTCCGGGTATCAGGCAACAGATGCCGCGTATGATAAGGTCAATTTGCACACCTGCTTCTGAGGCTTCGTAGAGCCGTTCAATCATGGTTGGGTCTTGCAGGGCGTTCATCTTCAGTACAATCCGCCCATGCTTACCCTCACGGGCCAGGGCTATTTCGCGGTCAATGAGTCGGTTCAGTTCAGGAATTAGGTTGAATTGTGCCACGAGTAGCCGGTGGAAAGTGGCTCCCTGCTTTCCTTGCAGGGTGCGGAACAGATTGTATAGGTCGTTCACAATCACGGCGTTGCTGGTAAAGAGCCCACAGTCGGCGTAGAGCTTAGCTGTCTTCTCGTTGAAGTTGCCTGTGCTGATGTAGGCGAATCCTGGTAGTTTATGCCCCTGTTCGTCGCGGCGCAGCACAAGGGCTGTCTTGGCGTGTACCATTCGTTTGGGAATGGAGAAGATGATGTGAATGCCTGCAGCCTTCATCATCTCGGCTGTAGCCAGGTTGTTCTCCTCATCAAAGCGCGCTTTCAGCTCTACGAAGACGGTTACCCGCTTGTGGTTCTGAGCTGCTGCGATGAGTGAATTGATGACGCTTGAATTCTCTGCCACGCGGTACTGGGTCACCATGATTTCCTTTACTGTAGGGTCATGTACCGCCTCATAGAGGAAGTGGATAAAGTGGTCGAAGGAGTGGTAGGGGTAGTGGAGCAGCAGGTCTCGCTTCTCCACGTAGCGGAAGATACTTCCGTCACTATCCAGACATCCCAGGTGCATGGGTTGGGGCTTCCGAAGGGGCTTCACATCAGGATTGGGGTTCGGCAGCAGGCGTAGG
This sequence comes from uncultured Mediterranea sp., assembly GCA_945879145.1. Classification (GTDB taxonomy): domain Bacteria; phylum Bacteroidota; class Bacteroidia; order Bacteroidales; family Bacteroidaceae; genus Bacteroides. Next base: position 3,530 of record CAMCUZ010000009.1, on the reverse strand, counting down.
TCCTCCAGGTTGAGGTGCTTGTCGCCAGGTACCAGCTCACTGGGATGAATGCGGTAGGCATTGACCAGGTATTGCAGGAACTCTTCTGGCATGGCGCGGTCATAGACAAAGCGGCACACCGCCCCAATCTTGCGCTTCTTGACCTTCTTCTTCACCGTTTCCACAATCTCCTGCGTGTTGGCCGAATCGGGAATAAGGATATCGGCATCGCGTGAGATTTTGATGCAGTAACTACTCTCTATCTCGTAACCCGGGAAGATGGCGTCGAGATTGGCCTTGATGATGTCCTCAATGAACATCAAGTAGTAGTCATCGCCTACTTTGGGCAACTCGATGAAGCGGGGTACCTTGCTGTAGGGGAGCTTCATGACAAAGTATTGGGTGTAGAGGGGCGAAATGGGCTCTACACCACGCTGGTGTAGCTTTACGGCTAGATAAAGACGGCCGGTGCGTAGGAACGACACCACTCCTTTGGTGACTGGTACGGGCGAGAGGTAGGGCATGATTTCCTCGCGGAAGAACCTGTGAATAAACTCTTTGTGCTGCTGATGCTCCACGTTGCGACTCTGGTAAAACACGATATGTTGCTTGCGCATGGCAGGCAGGATGAGTTGCTCGTAGATGCGCACGCGTTCATCGAGCTGGCGATTCACCTCTTTGTTGATAGCCTCCATGAGCTCCACGGCTTCCTGTTGGCTCTCGTCATCCTCTGCCGGAATCACTCCATCAGCGATCGCCTTGTGGTCGGCCACGCGAATCTTGTAGAACTCCTCTAGGTTGGAAGAATAGATGGAGATAAAGTTAATACGTTCATACAGAGGCAGTGTCTCATCGGCAGCCTCCATCAGTACACGGTAGTTGAACGATAGCCAACTGATGTCACGCTTAAAATATCTGTTTTCCACAGCCATAATCAGCTATTTTTTCTGCAAATATCGTTATCTTTGCCGATAAAAACAAATACAAGAGGTTTTTTCATCAACTATTGAAGCAGAATGAAGAAGATAGGATTACTGAGTGATACGCATGGTTATTGGGACGAGCGCTACGTTCGTCATTTTGAGTCGTGTGACGAGATATGGCATGCGGGCGATATAGGGTCGATTGAAGTGGCCGACCGTTTGGCTGCTTTTCGCCCCCTGCGTGCGGTTTATGGCAACATCGATGGCCGCGAACTTCGTCTCCGCTTTCCGCAGACGTTACGCTTCGAAGTGGAGGGAGCCCAGGTGCTCATCAAGCATATCGGAGGCTACCCAGGTCATTACGACCCTTCGGTGCGCGGTTCGTTGCTCACCCGTCCGCCACAGCTCTTTATTAGTGGCCATTCCCATATTCTCAAGGTGAAGTACGACAAAACCCTCTCCATGCTCCATATTAATCCTGGTGCTGCCGGTAAACAGGGCTTTCATCGCGTACGTACACTGGTGCGATTTGTTGTCGATCAAGGGTGTTTCAGCGATTTGGAGGTGATTGAGTTGGGTGAGTAATTTGAAGAACCAAATAAGTTTGCTCATTACACTGAAAAGGTGTATTTTTGCCACGCTATTCCCAACGATTATGAAACAGCTATCAGCAATAGACAATCAGCCTATATCCAGCGGAGCCATGAGCCACGATGTGCTGGCTTTGGCCTGCGAACCCATACCCTGCGTGCGCATTGCCTTTATCGGACTAGGCAAGCGGGGCAAGGAGTCTATCCATCACTTCATGCACATGCAGGGAGTGGTTGTTGCCGCCATTTGCGACCTGAACGAAGAGAACCTACACCTTGCTCAGCAACTCATGGAGAGTCATGGCAAGGCATTGCCCACTGCATACCGTGGGGCCGACGATTGGCGTGAGGTTTGCCGGCGCGAAGACATCCACCTGGTCTATGTCTGCACCAACCGCGAACGCCATGCGGAGATTGCGCTCTATGCCATGCAGCAGGGTAAGCATGTGGCCCTGGAGGTGCCGGCAGCCAATACGGTAGAGGAGTGCTGGGCGCTGGTGAATGCGGCAGAAACCTACCGCAGGCACTGCATGATGCTTGAGAACTGCTGCTACGACCGGTTTGAGCTGGCGGTGCTCAACATGATTCGGCAGGGGCTGCTGGGAGAGGTGTTTCATGTGGAGGGAGCCTATATTCACGACTTGCGCCACCTTGACTTCGGGCACCGCATGTCGTACAATCGACTTTGGCAGATGGAGGGTAATCCCTATCCCACTCATGGCTTAGGACCGCTCTGTCAGGCACTAGGCATTCACCGAGGCGACCGTTTAGCCTGGCTTACATCCGTCTCGGGTGGACAGTTCAACTTTCCTTCGTTCGCTCATCCTCTGCCCCCAGAAGCTTATACTCTAGGGAATATCAATACCACCATCATCAAGACGCAGCGCAACAAGACCATCGTGTTGCAGCATGATATCTCCAGCCCCCGTCCCCGTGTCCGCCCCCTTTTGGTGAGCGGCACAGAGGGCTTTGTGCAGAAAGGGAATCCCCATGTGATCACCCTGGTCGCAGAGCCTGAGGCTGCAGCTGAGGAGCTGCTGAGGCGCTACGAGCATCCTTATTACCAGGAGATTGGTGAGCTGGCTCGCCGCGTGGGAAGCCATGGAGGGATGGACTTTGTGATGGATTACCGTCTTATCTACTGCCTGCAGCACGGATTGCCGCTCGACATGGATGTCTATGATGCAGCCGAGTGGTCGTGCATTGTGGAACTCTCAGCGCGTTCGGTGGCATCAGGCTCGCAACCCGTTGAGATACCCGACTTCACGCGCGGTCGTTGGCAGTAACTACCCTTTACTGATTCTTCTTGAGCCATTCTACACGGCGTTGGTCGGGCAGGTGCTTCACCTTGAAATCCGAGAAACGGGCCTTGAACCCCTGCCCATCAGGACACGCAGCTACAGGACCAACCTGCAGCGGACAATTATCCTGCATCCAGAGGGTTCTCATCATGGTGTATTCCTGGTCATCAAAGCTGTAGAAAATCTCAATGGCATCCAGCCGACGGACGGCCTTGAGCCAAAGGTAGGGTACTGGTTTGTCGAGCTGGATCACACTCCAATCCGAAGTGTGATGCGTCACTACGGTAGAGATGTTGTATTTGCCATCGACAAACTCGATACCGAACTTCACATAATGCTCATGATCCTTTCGAATCATCATGCCCGCCTGGTCAAAGCGCGTTTTATACTCACCACTCACCTTGATCTTTGCCTCAAATTCCCCACCGTACGTGGCATAGAGGAAAGGCCCATCATCTACTGTGAATCCATAATGGGCGATACGCCAAAAATCAGTTTGAGCAGGCACATCCATTTCCAGTGTACCTTTCTGAATCGTGTATGACGCTGGCTCGTTGAACCATTGCATCTTTTCAAGTGTCTGTGCCTGAGTAGATAAACCATAAGCTGCAACCATTGCAGCAAGAATTGCTTTTGTTTTCATTTTAATCATAATTACTTCTTTGAGATTTGGATGCAAAATGAAAGTAGGAAGAAAACTGCTTCGTTTTCCTCCTACTCGATTTGCATGACGGGCA
>CAMCUZ010000008.1 GCA_945879145.1 uncultured Mediterranea sp. | reverse complement strand
TTCTCGAAAGCGGGTGCAAAAGTAGAGGTTTTCAACATACCCACCAAATATTTCAGCCACTTTTTTTGAAGATTTTTTCAGTAGGATGGCTAAGTTACTGATTTGCAAATGTGTTGTACAACATATTTTTTATTCTGACTAGAAATGGGAGAGATGGAGGGAAGCGAGATATACCTTATTAAATAAATAATAGGGAAAGCCTCACTCCAAAACTAAAGAACAACGACCGCCCCTACAAGTTAATCACTAAACACTAATCACTAATCACTCTGCAAAGATACGGCATTCTGCCTAGGCTGATGGTGCAATCTGCTACAATAGCGTGCAATAAAGTGCAATAAGGTGCAATAAATGACTCGTGAACTACGTGATGAGCCGGTATGGCATCGTGGATGACCACGTCTGAGGTGTTTGTTCCTCAGCGCTGGGGAACAAACACTGCACGTCTGGGGAACAAACTCTTCACGCCTGAAGAATAAACTCTTCACAACAGAAGCACAAACTCTTCACAACTGGATGCTGCATTGAACGAGAGCAGTTCATGCTCTACCTACGGCAACGAGGTGATGCCTGCTGCTCAAACGACGAAAAGCTGCTGTGAGCAGCGGATTTTTCGGCCGTCCCGCAGGTGGTATCGGCCCTCCCCCTCTTATACGTAGTTCCCCCTTAAGGGGGGGGGGAACGTAGTATATAGAGGGGGGAGGCTCCTCACCACCAGCGCCCCGCTCAAAGCGGGAAGGTCATCACCAGCATGGCTCAACACCTCGTGTACCACATCATGCACAGGCTCCGTTCTATAGTATCCGATAAACAAACTATAACATGAAAATTTCAGACAGAAATCTATCAAAGAAAGAGACATTGATACCCATCCATGATTCACTATAGGGTGCAATTTAGTTGAAGGTTTCCGCCCCTACAACATACGAAAACCTACTCAACGAACATAAAGAGGAGCCTTTGACTTTCAGATTTATGCTATAGCTTCGTTTCCTCCTTCTTCCTATTCCTCCGTATCCGTAACGGGGCGCACGGAGAAACCGCTAACGCGGTAGTCGCCGTACTGCGGGGTCACGCCACTCGAAACGAAGCTCAAGCCGTAATCGTGCGTCTTGGATTTCGGGCCAGCCGACCCATAGAGGCCAGCGGAGCCGACATGAAACACCGAACCGCTACTGTATCCGCGATAACCATTGGCACGCCAAAAATCAGTTGGATCTGTTTTCCACCCTTGAGTGTAGAAATTCCACCCATTATTAAATGTTGTACTTTCTACATTCCAATATGAGTTTTCACTTTGAGAGTGATGGCCACCATCTTGAGTAAATCCTGTAAAGGCATCCGGCGATGGCATTTTGAAACCAACAGGATTAGGGTCATAAACAGTCTTGACAACTTTATTGTCATTCATAGATGTAGTTGTTCCATTCGTAGCATTCCAATAATCATAATATGTGGTGCTATTCCAATCCCGAGAAGACGAACAATAATAAGTAGTAGGATTTTGAATAGATTTACCTGTTGAAACACTTCCAGACGTATTTGTCATAGTAAATGAATTACCAGATAAATTGTATAAAGTTTTATCCTTATTTGATGTTGTTCCATCACTCGGGCAGAACGGATCTTTTCGTCCCCACTGATAATAAGGGCATGTTCCACTCGAACCTGCTTGATTAGCAGTTGCCGTTAACGTTTTATTGCTTTGTGACTGATTAAGAGTGACTGTGAATGTTCGTGGTAAAACACCATCCGACTGGTCAACCCACCCCAGCGGAACCGGCATAAAATTATATGTCTTTTGAGATGTAACTGGACTTGTGAGTGCAACTGTCTGTATAGGTACAGTAGCATATATATCACGATCTGTAACCCAAATATGCCAGCTCCATACAATTGTGCCATTTGCCTTGGCTGCTATTAAGGCATTACCTTGTGCTATATTATCTCCAATTGTAAAAACTATCTTTTCATCCTGCACGTTTACTTCTGTAATCATACCTTGCACTTCTTGCCACAACAGTTCCGCATCATTCACTGTTATTCCATTATCTATTAGATATGGGCTTGATATTTGTTGGTCATCATGTCTTTTGAAAGTCTCAGAAATGTACGAAGTGCCATCATAACCATAAGCCATAGAATTAATAATACCATTTTTTATAGCACATCCATATACCAAAGGAATAGAATACGTTCCTTTGGAATTAACAACATAACAATTGGCGGTGTTCTTAACTTCTGCCCCTCCCAGGGAGTTTGATAAGTTCCACGGATTATCCGCTGTTCCTTTACTTGGATTTCTTCTTAATGCCTCAGTATGAACATCATCCTTTTTATTCGTCGGCACAGATATCTTTCTAATATCATCACTAATACTTCCATCACCTGATAGAGTGTATTGGTTGCTGCCGATATTATATGTGCCACTCCAGGGAATTGGCACTTGCGCACCAGCTGTGATTTGATAGTAACTTTTGACTTTCAGTTCTATATCCCCTCCTTCTATCGGAATGGATGCTGTTGAGGGAGTTACTTCAAAATGGAATTCTCCTGCTGCTCTTTCAACGGACAAAAGGTATGTGACAGTGTATCCCTTCTTCCATTCACCAGTCAAGGCGGTAGAAAAAGTTTTAATGACATTATCATTAGTCATCGTAACCTCCAACTTTGCATTTCCATCTGCAAAGGTTTGAGGCATAAGAAGCATAAGGTCATCTGGTGACGACCCCGTTATATTATCACCAGTAGTTGTGGTTGACAAGTCTATCACTTTTTTTATTGTATAACTTGCAGTAGATCCATTCAAATTCCAATTATCTCCATCTAATGATAGAGTTCCGCTGTGTTTTACACCGGAAATCACAATCTTGGTAATTTTCGTGAAGCCTGTGATTGTACCAATAGCAAACTTTACGGCTGTAAGGGCATGCTTGAAATCTAATGCTACGCTTGATGTATTTCCTACCACGTCAACACTCTTGGCAACAAGCAGATCGACCTGATTGCTTACATCTGAAGCTATAGTATATGTGAGTTGCGGTGCACCTTTCCCATCTGCCAAAGATATTCCTGTGTTCATATATGGAGCATAGGCAAAAAGTGCCATATTTTTTGTTTGTCCAGGGAGATATGTCGATGAGGTCCACGTATTACCTTCGGTAATTGGTTCATTGTTTATAATAGGTTGCAGAGTACTCCCATTATTTGCCCACGATTGGTCACTACTATTATATGTGTATCCATAGAGCCCGAAATCAGCATAAAAAGAACTTTCATTAACCTCCGTTCCTCTTGTTTTAGATGTCACATCATTATGAAGTTCAATATTTCTCCATGCGGCAGAATGGGCATATAGTGTGTCGTTACCACAAGTCATTGGTGAGGTGCTTATTGGCATTTCCATCACTTCTTGGCTCTGACTTACGCCCACGTCAAACCGTATCCTTCCATTGCCGTTGGGCACTGAAAGGATATCTTCTGACGAGCAGCTGCCAAGCAGCAGGCTCGTCATCATCACCATTATAATATTTCTTTTCTTCATTCTTTTTTCTTTTCTTAGAACCTGTATATAAAGTATGTAAATAAGTTAAAGAGCGCTTTCTTTATCTACGGATTATCACAGATTATCTGTTATCCGCCTGTAGCCATATTGACGGCTGATTATCAAATCTTCAAATTATCAAATGTATCAAATGAATAGAACTTTATTCTGAGACGGGGCGCACGGAGAAACCGGAAGTGCGTTCGAGGCAGTACTGCGGGCCCACGTAACTCGAATGGAATTCCAAGTAGCGACCTTTCGGATAGGGGGCCGGGCCAGCCGACCAATAGCGGCCGTAGGAGCCGACCCAAAACAACGAACCGCTTCTGTAACCGCGATAACCATTGGCACGCCAGAAATCAGTTGTACCTGTTTCCCATCCTTGAGTGTAGAAATTCCACCCATTATTAAATGATGTACTTTCTACATTAAAATTTGAGCTTTGAGATTGATCGGAACCATCGTTTGTAAATCCTGTAAAGGCATCTGGCGATGGCATTTTGAAACCAACAGGATTAGGGTCATAAACAGTCTTAACAACTGCATTGTCATTCATAGATGTAGTTGTTCCATTCGTAGCATTCCAATAATCATAATATGTGGTGCTATTCCAATCCCAAGGACTAGACTTATAAAAATAATACGTAGTAGGATTTTGAATAGAAGTACCTGTTGACACCCCTCCAGACGTTCTTGTCATAGTAAATGAATTACCAGATGAATTGTATAAAGTTTTATCCTTATTTAATGTTGTTCCATCACTCGGGCAGAGAGGATCTTTTCGTCCCCACTGATAATAAGGACAATTAGGCTGATCAGGGATATCATCATCCCAACCCAATGGAACGGGCATAAAATTATATGTGTGTTCTGAAGTAAGACCACTTAACGCAACTGTTTTAATAGGCACTGTCTCATACACATTCTTATTCGTAACCCAAATATGCCAGCTCCACATGATAGTGCCACTTTCGTCTTTCACGGCAATGACGGCATTGCCTTGTTCTATATTCTCTTTCGTTATTTCAAATTGTATGTAATGATTATCACTCGATAAACCAATATTGCTTATTAGATTCTGTGCATCTTGCCATACGAGGGCAGCTGAATTCGCTTCTAATTTTCCACTGTTATTGTTTGAATTATTGTAGATATAAGGATCTGTGATTTGATTACCCAAATGATTGACGAATGTTGTACTGCTTGTTCCTCCTCCATAGGCAATAGCATTGGTAGCTCCATTCTTAATGGCATTGCCATAGACGAGAGGGAACTTGTAGTAGCCTGGGTGGGTGACTACATAGCAGTTGGCGGTGTTCATCTGACCATTATAGTCGCAAGACAGGTCGTGAGGGTCACTGGAACTGCCCAAATAAGCGCGATTCTTCAAGTCGGCAAGATAATCGAAATTATCCTTGAAAGATATTGAATCAGTTGCGGAAATAAAATCCGATACAGACCACGAACCTGTAATCTGTTTACCAAGAATTGTCAGAGTGTAGGTATATTCCCTACCAGCAGATAATGCTACGTTGGCTGTTGGCTTGTAGGAGAAAGAGCGACCGTCAGAAAGCGTGATTGTTATCACGTTATTTTGGGACGCATCACTTTTTCCCCCTCCGAAATTCTGGAGCGGCACTATGGCGCTGCCTATCACATCACCACTAGTAATAGAGGATGTAATTTTTCCGGAAGTGATTGTTGTACGTGTTCCTGTAGTGCTGGTCGGTCCTGAATTTCCAGTAAGCAACGTGTTTGAAATAGTAGCATCGGGCTGGATTTTCGTCAATGTCACCGTGGCATTGCTGAGTTCCGATGCCGTTATGCCTACACTATTACTCAAATTCAGTTTCACGGTAATCTTCGCCAAGAGATGGTCGAAGGTCAGCTCCACCGAACCTGAATTCGGTGCAAATGCCGAAGATGGATGAGAATATAGCAGGTCGGACAAACGCTTGTTTTCGTCCGTGGATTGGTCGGCCTCCACTGTATGGGTCAACGATGTAAGTGATGACCAGGATGTGGTGCCTTCTGTTATTGATGGGTTTTTAAAGTTTCCATGAAGAGCATAGACATTGAGAGATGAGCCATCGCTGGGCCAGTATTTAGCATTGCCGGCTGTTGCACTTGAAAAACCACCATTGCCATCAGCTTTGAGCTGCCATGCCTTGATGTATTCAGAGCCGCCAGATTTATTTGCCCACAGCCATACGATTTCGCCTGAGTCAAATGGAGTAGAAGATGTACTGCCATCGGTGGCTCTTGTCGCAGATGTCACGGTAATGGGCTGACCTAAGATTATATCACATTCCTCTCTGCCCGCACCGCCGATGACATCGTCGGCAGCGCAGGAGCCAAGCCATGGCGTCAGCATCACGCCCATCGCCCAATGAAACAGGTCTCTTTTCTTCATACAATGCCTATTTTCCTAATTCTCAATCGTAATTTGCTTGTCATTGCCGGCAATCCAGTCCTCAATGCTCACATTAAATGTAATGGGGCTATCGATAATCGGAGCACCGCCGCTCTTGTCAGGGCACGGAGTGGGATCCACATCGGGGTCTGCGGCATCCAGCGGATTGGTTGGAACAGGGTCTATACATCCCGCTCCACCATTCGTACTAAAGAACTTCAACCTGTAGGTATATTTGCGTCCCACCTCCCAACGGGTGGAAATGGATACGGCAGCATAAGCATACTTCACCTCCGTCTGACCTGGGTCATTGACGGGGTACCACACCTTGCCCGTCTTGTCGGTGATGCGACAAAGCACGGCAAGATAGGCCCCCTGGTTGTCGTTGTAACTTTCGTCGAAAGCCATGCCGGTGAGTTGCTGCGGAATCATGAGCCAGTTGTCCGATCCGAACATGATGCTTTGCATGGAGCCATCAAGCGTTATCGGGGTGGTGCCCTTTATGCCGTAGGATGTCTGTGCCGTAGGAGTGCTCCAGGTACCATGGGCTCGCTCTGCAGCAGGCAGCGTGAGCGTAGCCTTCACCGGTATGCGGCCCAACTTCACGCCCAGCACCGCAATATCAAACGTGGATGCATCCTCATTAGAGGCCATCACCTCGATTTGCGCCAGTTGGTGCATGAAGTGCATGTTCACTCCCGTGGCCGCGTTGTGCTCTTTGGTGCCGGTGCTATATGCCGCCACAATATCTTTCTGGTCGGCCACGACTGCTTCGGGTGTAAAGTCGTTCACCGTCTGAGCCGTTGGGGTGAGGGTGACCTGCAACGAGAGGTCTGTAGGAGCATATCCATAGAAGGAGAGCTCGTAGGTAGGCCAGTAATAGGTGCGATCCGTAAACCAGGAGCCTGCAGTGGCCCTGCTAATCAGTGCGTTGGCAAAGTAGGTACCACCATTGCCCAGCGCAGTGACGTTGAAGGCAGCGAAGTTATCGGCTGTAAACGATGCCCTCGTCTCAACATGGAGATTGGTATTAAAATGTATTTCATTCTCCTGAGCCTTATCGATGACCGAGTCATTCGAGCAGCTCCATGCCAGCATGGCCGCAGCCATCATCATCAACGTTCTCATATCATTTCATTATTTTTGTTTTTGTTATTATTCGCTATTTCGTTACATATCGATGTCGATAACCACCTCTTCCCAATCACTTAACTCGGGATGAAATCCCCCCTCCTTGATGGGTTCGGGAATAGGCAAATCGGGGATATCAATCTCGAGATGTCCCGGCGTGATGCTCTCTTCGGTCATCTGATCCGTCACGTCGAAGTTAAAGTAGTACTTCTTGCCGTCATCGAGCATGGTGTAGATGGTCAGGGTATGTTGCTCTTCCTGTTGCTCGTTGACCCGCCGACCGAAGGTAAGCATGCTACCGCCTATCGTTCCGCTGCCTATCCGCTCTACCGCCATCGGGACGATGCAGAGCTCTTCCAGCGGTTCCAATCGGGAGAGGCTCACAGCCGCACTGAGGCCACTGATGGCTGCCGACAGACCAACTACGTAATCCAGGTTCTTCACCCCCTCTACCCTTACATCAATGGTATCAACCAGCAGCTTGGGGCGCATCAGGTAGCTGGTGTGGTTCATATCCACGGTGAAGAGCGAACAGGTGTCGGCATAGAAGAGCGAGGGCTGCTGCCTCACCGAGTGCCCTTCGCTGCCGGATGGCAATGGGGCAGCCTTCGTACCAAAGAAGGTAGAGGCACTCACCACATCGGTGGTGGAGGTCGTGACGTAGGCTCCATCGTAGCTGTCGAGATAGAGCTCGATGCCATCTCCATCGCGGTTGAAAGCGAGCGCATGGTATCTCCCTCGGCTCAGCACGATGTGACCGCCAGCAGGGTCATCAAAAGCCTGCTCCACCCTATCTCGCTGCTCTTCGCCGGTAGGCAGCAGCGCCAAGTGCATCGAGGGGCTCTCTTCGGGTGGATTCAAGCTCCAGTCGAAGTGCACCTCCATCATCGTTTCGTGCGAATGGTCGTAGCATATCTCCTTCTGGCAAGCTGCGGCCATCCATGCGGCAGCAATCCACAGTATCCAACTCATCCACTTCATGGTTTACCTCCTTTCCACGCAAAATCAATATTCCAAACCAGTGCCACCTCGGCCCTGGTGAGTCCTACGTAACGACGCCGCATATCGGATTGCCAGATGTAGCAGCCGTCTGCGTAATTGTACTTTATGTAGGAACCTCCGATATAGCCTAACGAGAGCCCCATATCCAGGCTCAACCGGTGCGCCAAGGGGATGGAGTAGCCATAACTCAGTCCCACGCTGTAGTTGAAGTCGGCCATCTGTCCGCTGCCGCCGAATTCAAAGTCGTATGTATAGGCCCCCGCATAGACCCCGATGTGATGCCCACGCAGCCCATCGGCATCCGCCTGACTTTCCAACCAGTAGCGCAACTCAGCACTGCCTCCTGCCACACGCCAATAGCGGTGGCGTGCGTCGTTGCTCCACCAGGCAAACAAGCCATGAACCCTCGCCGACCATTGCGGAGCAAAAGCGTATTCAATGCCTACGTTAGGCACCAGCGCAACGTCGTAGAGCATGTTGGTTGATAGGTGTATCACGCGATGGGAAACAGGGGTAGGTCCCCCCACGATAGGAGAAGCAGTAACTGTACGCCTTGCCGAATCGGCTGCGATAGCCTGTGCTTGTGGGGTTGGGCACTCCCGAGACTCCTCAGGCAGTTCACTCTCCTGCTTAATCGCCACGTCTTCCCCTGCAGTGGCTTCAATGGGGGTACTCCGGTGCCTCTTGTCCACCAAGGGCGATGCTTGAAGGGGGGACTTTGACTTCGGCACGAGCATATCGCTCCGAAGCATAGGCTGAGGCGATTCAACGTCATTCTTCTCCAGAGAATCCTCACTCCTCACCAAAGGCTCCTCAAGGGCAGAGCCACTCTGCTCCCCCTCCATTCCACCGGGCTGTTCTGCGGTAGTACAAGTGCGAAACAGACAGGCTCCAATCACGCCCAAAACTAAAATATAGAGCAATCTTTTCTTCATCTTCTTTATCATCATCGTTTATTTATTGACCTTCGTAGATCTCCCATGACTTATCGATTGTTCCCCCATCCTGAAATGAACCTACGGTGATACTTTTCACAGTCAGCACGCCAAGATCTAAAGCTAACGTGTAGATATACTCCATTCGTTACGTTGGCTTGTTACTGAAGTATCGCGTCACCCGATTCGTTGCTACCAGGATTCCAGTTGGTAATCGTTGAGGTAACCTCGATAGCAGCCGTTGTTACCGTCAACGTATAGGTATAGACTGTGCCTGATTCAAAGGTGACTGCAGAGTCTGTTGAGGGGATGGTATAGACATACTTTGCACCATTGGTTAAGGAAACTTGAAACAATGGATTACCCGCCTGGACCGACTGAGGGATGACAATAGCCGCAATACCCTCTGAGGAGGATGAAGGCCATGTGCCTACCGTGATGGGCTTTTTATCCTCAGCTTGAGTAGAGGGAGTAATGGCTCCTATACCCGTCTTGGAGAGGCTGGCAATTGAGCACTGAGTATAGGTGTTGAGAATCTGAACCGTAGCGTTATTTAGGTCGTTAGTATTCAATCCGTTTCCCTGTACCAGTTTTACAATGACTTTGGATAGTTTGTGTGCAAAGGGTAACTCCACGGGGCTGCCTTTAGTCATATTGGACTGGCAAGGAGCATACATCAAATCGCTGGCCTTATAATAGGCATCCGATGTCTGATCTACTTGCACAGTAAACGATGTGGTACTCTCCGTGACCGTCGAGGGATAGATGCCATACACATCAATGCCATGACCGTTTGCAGGAAAATACAGGGCACCACCATCAGGATTGAGTCCTCCAGCACCATCTGCCGAATGAGCGACGAGTCCATTAGTACCATATGTATAGGCAGCAGGAGAAGCGTCATCAAGATGTTCAAAGAGATAGATATTCACCTTTTCACCAGATTGAAACTGCGTTCCCTGCACATTGCTTGCGGCCTTGGTTGCAGCCATACCCACGTTGGCCTGAATACGGATGATGCTGTCATCTACCTCAGGGAGGTCATTCGCACACGATGCGCATACGAGCAGTCCGACACCTGCCAAAATTGTCTTGAATTGTTTCATAAATGATTGTTAATTGAAATTTGGGTATGCAAAGAAAACAAATTTGTTTAACACTAACCAACAGATTAGAAACAAAATATACGATTTGGTACTAAATATGGATGATTTGGAATTAAATAACCTACACAACGAAAAAAAACAGGGGGATTAGGCCTTGCTCCAAGCTATTATTTCAATACTTTTGCAAAAAAAATAATCGAATAAGCATATCAAACCACTCGCAACCTATTCATTATGCACTACAATAATCACCTCTTGATTTACGATCTGCCCGCCATCCATGGTGGGGCTTTGGCCTTTAGTACTACACGCAGCGGCGGATGCAGTAGCGGGAGATACGCCAGCTTGAACTGCACCGCCTACACGGGTGATGACCCTCGTTGCGTAGCGCGCAACCAGCAACTGCTCCTCCAGATGCTGCCGCAACCTCCGCAGGAGCTTGTCATCCCCTTTCAGACACACGGCATCACTTGCCTTGACATCGACGATGCTTATCTCACTGCCACCATAGAAGAGAAACAGATGCTGCTTCAAGGGGTAGATGCCTTAACCACGTGCCACAGGGGAGTCTGCCTCTGCATCTCCACAGCCGACTGCATCCCCGTACTTATCTATGATACGGAGCATCACGCTGCAGCAGCCATTCATGCCGGATGGCGCGGTACACAGCAACACATCGTCGGCCATACCCTGCAGCAGATGCAACAACGGTACGGTACACAGGGAAGCCGGTGCATGGCCTGCATCGGCCCAGGCATCTCGCTCAATGCCTTCGAGACGGGAGATGAAGTGGTTGAAGCCTTTGCCGCTGCAGGCTTCCCCATAGCACAACTTACCTACCGCCATCCCACAACCCAGAAGTATCACCTTGACCTGCCTGCAGCCAACATGCTCGAGCTGCATAGCTTTGGTATTCCTGATGCGCACATCGAGTTATCCCGCATCTGCACCTACAGCCAGCACGAGCGCTTCTTCTCAGCCCGACGCTTAGGCATCCGCTCGGGCCGCATCCTCTCCGGCATCATGGTGCGCTAGAGTCCACCGTACGGAGGAGGGAAAAAGAGTTGGGGCAACAGCCTAATGTGCAGAAGCACAATGAGCTGTTGCCCCAACATGTGGTATATCACGCGAATTTATTCGGCCAAGATACCCAGTTCAGCGCCCGAGGCATAGTCCTGTCCGTTTTGGGCACTGAGTGCCATGAAGCGGAAGTAACGGGCCTTGACAGGTTGGTTGAAGAGCACCTTCTGCAAATCCTTACTACGGGCAAAGCTGCCGCTGTGAATGGGTTCGCCCCACTCCTTGCCGTCGTTGCTCACATAGATGCGGTACTCCTTGATGTCGCCATTGCTCCCTTCCTGGCGGGGCAAGTAGGTGAAACCCTTGATCAGTTTTGCCTCACCAGCATCCAGATCGACCCAGTGAGGATACTGAGCCACGGTAACGGAATACATCGTATGCCACATCGTGGTGGGATCGCCATCGGTCAGGTACTTGGCACTGCCACCCTCTTCGCTGCTGGCATAAATGACTTCGGTAGCTACAGTCTCAATCTTGGGGAAGGTCATGGTCACCTGAATCTCAGGCTGATCCTTATACCAAGCCGTTACGGTACCACCTTGTGCCAGTTCAATGGGCTGGCCAGTGTAGGCTGTGGGCTTGCGCTGCTTGTTGACCTTGTAGAGGAAAGCGGCATCAGCGGCCGTAGAGTTGATGGTCACCTTGCCGGCACGGTCGCGGCTGATGCTGAAGGGGAGATAGCCATCCGTATCCACCTGAGCCGACTCGCTCACCTTAGCCTGTTCAACAGGACGGATGATAAAGCCAAAGGTATGGTTGGAAGCCTTCACGCAGTCGGGCTCCAACGGACCACCCTGTCCGCAGCTGTTGCCACCCAGGCCAGTTACACCCAGGTCGAGATGCAGGTAGGTATCGCCAGCAGCAGGCAGCTGATGAGGATGACCGGCCAGCGTCAGGTCGAGTTCAGAATAGGGCAAAGCGGTGGTGGACATGGTCTGCTTGGCTACAAAGAGCACGCCCTGCTGACCGTCGGTCAGCGATACCCAGCGCACCTCCTCGTGGTTACCCATGCTCTGCGGCTTGGGGAAGTTGGCAAACTGCTCCTTCACCGTGCTGCGGTACTGCGCAATAAACTGACCCGTCTTGCGATCGGCATAGTTCTCCACCGGTCCACGGCCATAGTAGGTCAACTGATCCAGCTGTTGGGGTACACACATCACGTAGCCTAGGCGAGGCACGATGAAGTTGGCCATGTTGGAAGTGATAGAGGCCTCCAGCTCGATGGAGCCATCCTTATAGACCGTCCAGATCTGCTGGGTGGTAAACTTGAAGTCGTCGTCGCCAAAGAGACGGTCGGTCAGCTCTTCGATGCTGTTGCGGCCCGAGCTGGTGCCGCCCAAGATACGCGCTGCATGAGGAGCTTGCGACTCTACGGTGAACGACAGCACCTGCGTGCCGTTCTTACCTTGGAATGTCTTGCTGTCAATGACCTTATGCTTCAGGTTATGCAGGCCGCGGTCGAACCATTGGCTGTAGAACCAGTTGTCGTTGTTGGTAAAGGCACGGAAGGCATCCAGCTTGGGTCCGTTGCCATCAGTAATCACCTTCTTGCCGTTGTAGCTCAGGCTATAGAGTGTACCCGTAGTCATGTCGAAACGCGCCTCGAAGTGAGCTCCGGTGATGGTCTGCAGGTTGGCATTCTCCTTATCGGTAACCAGTTGGATAGCAGGAGCATCCTGTGTCACAGCGCTGATAAGCGGACGCTGTCCGGCCGCCTTGACGAGCAATTGCTCTTCGGCCTGCACGTAGCCAGCCTTAGCCCACGGCTTATCCTCTGCCAGCTTGAACTGGATGGTCACAAAATATTCATTCTCCTTAGGCAACTGACTGTAGTCGTAGGGCAAGGTATATTGCTGACGTTCACGGGGACCGACGATGTTGCGCGGACCAATCACCGAAGTACTGCCATCCACCCGCTTTCCGTTTTCATAGAGGCTCCACTCCATGACGTAGTCCGTCAGGGGCATGAAATAGTTCTTGTTGAACACCTCGAAGCGACCTTTTGTCATATCCACGGCCTTCACACCGATGTTCTGATACACCTTCTTCACCTCGAAATATTGCGGTTTGGGCATCATGTCACCAAAGATGATGCCGTTCATCACAAACTGTCCATCGTTGGGCGTATCGCCAAAGTCACCTCCGTAGGCCAGGTAGCGTTCACCGGTCTTGAGGTCGTAGTTGTAGAGCGACTGGTCAATCCAGTCCCAGATGGCACCACCGCAGAAGAAGTTGGTGCTCTCAATGGCATCCCAGTAGTCCACCAGGTTGCCCACCGCATTACCCATGGAGTGTGCATACTCGGAGATATGGAAGGGGTACTTGATTTTGTAGTTACCCTTCACGGCACCCCGAGTCCATCCGATGGAGGGATACTGGTTGGAGCCCATATCTACAATGTCGTTGTTGCGTTCATACTGCACGGGGCGCGAAGTGTCGAAAGCCTTAATGGCCTCGTAGGCAGCTACAAAGTTCTTACCCGGTCCGGCTTCGTTGCCCAAAGACCAAATCACGATGGAGGGACTGTTGACGGTGCTGTGCACCATCTCCATGTTGCGTGCCACGTGTGCGTTGCGCCACTTCTCAGGATGCGAGAGCGATGCTGCACCATAGTAGTATTCGTGCGACTCCAAGTTGGCCTCATCCTCCAGATAGATACCATACTTATCACACAGGTAATACCAGTAGGGATCGTCGGGATAGTGGGAGTTACGCACGTGGTTGATGTTGGCTCGCTTCATCATCATCACCTCTTCGAGCATGTGCTCACGCGTCAGTGCATGTCCCGACTCGGGAGCTGTTTCGTGGCGGTTCACGCCCTTCAGCTTCACGGTCTTGCCGTTAATGTAATAGTATCTACCAGCCAGTTTGAACTCATCGTCCTCAGCCTTAGTATCCTTGATTTCCACCTTGCGGAAGCCGGTGTAGGTCGATACGGTCTCCACCACCTTGCCCTTCTTGTTCTTCAACTGGGCCACCAGGGTATAGCGGTAAGGTGCCTCAGCACTCCATTGCTTGGGCATCTTCACCGTCAGCGTGCCGGTGGTGCTCTGCGAGAGTCCGGCCTTGATGTCGATGGGCTGCGAGGTAAAGAGCGCATCCTTCACCTCCTCGTTATCATCGGAGTAGAGGGCGTTGGCATAGAGGCTGTAGGTCAGTGTATAGCCCTTGGCATCTTTCTTACCCAGGTTGCGGATATCGGTCTGGATGTGGAGTACACCATCCTGGTAGTCGTTCACCAAGTCGGGGATAACCACCAGGTCGCGAATCTGCACCTCGGGGGTGGAGTAGAGTGCCACGGTGCGGAAGATACCCGGCAGACGGAACATATCCTGCGCTTCGAGGAACGAGGCATCCGAACTGCGATAGACCTCGGCAGCCACCACGTTGGTACCCGGCTGGAGGAAGCGGGTAATATTGAAGCGGGCCGCATTGCGCGAGTTCTTCGAGAAGCCCACGTAACGGCCGTTAATCCAGAGGTAGAAGAAAGAGTCCACGCCATCAAAACTGATATAGACCTGACGACCATCCCACTCCTTAGGCAGTTCGAAAGTGCGGCGATAGGAGCCCACCTCGTTGCGATGCTTATAGGTGGTCCAGTGGGTGGGGGGCGTACGCATCACACCACCACGCCAGTCATCGACAGCCACCTTGTGCTGAAAGATGACGGGTTGATTCACGTAGATAGGCGTTCCGTAACGCTGGCTGCCATCCTTCTGCAAACCAGCAATGCTCCAACTGGAAGGTACAGTCAAGTCGTCCCATCCAGCGACATCAAAGTCTGGCTTGTAGAAGTCAGCCGGACGTTCATCGGGGTTAGGTGACCAGTGGAATTTCCACGTTCCATTCAGCGAGAGCCAGTAGGCACTCTGTTCTGGCAGTACACGACGAGCACTCTCCACGTCAGCAAACGAGTAGAAGGTAGCTCGAGGCTGCTCTTTGTTGTAAGCCAAAGAGTCAGGAGATTGCCACTCGATACCCGAAGGTTGCTCGCTGTTGCCATAATAGAAACCTTGCAGTTGCCGGTTGTCGGCATGAGCCGCAGCAGCGAAGCAACAGAAGGCAAAACACAAAACTGATTTTTTCATCGTATATAAATTAATGTTATAAGTGTTTCTATAGGATTCATGAACCATAGTATGGATTAACAGGACAAAAGTAGGGATAAAGAAGCATATATCCAACTCTGTAAGGTCTTTTAACCTCAAATACATTGGATATCTTCTATAAATTCCTATTTCTTGCTGGGATGGAATTGGGTCATCACGTTGGCTGGTGGACGTTGAGCCAGCAGTTCACGCTTCATAAAGTCCATGTAGGGGGCTACGTGAGAGAAGAAGCGATGATACCCCTTGCAGAGGTAGTTGAGTCCTGGCTCACCGGTGGCGGTACGGAGGAAGCGGTTCTTGGGGCACTCCCCGTTGCAGGCAAAGAGGAACTCACACTCGCGGCATTGGGTGGGCAGGCTGTTCTGCTTGGCGGCACCAAACTGCTGTTCGCGCTCGCTGTACATCATCTCGGTCAGCGTCTGCGTACGGATATTACCCAGCTTGTATTCGGGAAAGACGAAGTGGTCGCAGGCATAGAGATCGCCGTTGTACTCCATCACTCCGGCATGGCCACAGGTTTTGGCCAGGGTGCAAACGCCAGGTTGCTGACCAACCCAATTGGCCAGGGTGGAGTCGAACAGCTGGATAAAGTACTCACCCACATCCTGTCGCACCCATTCATCGAAGATGGTGCAAAGGAAATGGCCCCACTGCTCGGGGGTGACGGAGAAATCGGCCAAGGGGATGTCGTTTTGATCGGCCGGACAGGCCAGATGACGTCCATCGGCATGGGGCAGAATACGCTCTACGATGGGCGTGAACTGGATGAAACGACACTTTATCTCCTTAAAAAAGTGGTAGAAGTCGAGCGGATAGTCGGCATTGTAGTCATTCACCACAGCCAGCGCATTCCACTCCACCCCATGCTTATTGAGCAGAGCAATTCCCCGCATCACCTTCTGAAACGAGGGCAATCCCTGCTTGTTGCGGCGGTACTCATCATGAAACTCCTGCGGACCATCTATCGAGACGCCCACCAGCCAGTTGTTCTCCTTAAAGAAGCGGCACCACTCATCGGTGAGCAGCGTACCGTTGGTTTGGATGGAGTTGTCGATGGTGCGGCCGACTGCATACTTCTTCTGCAGCTCCATCACCCGTTTGTAAAACGAGAGGGGCCGCATTAGCGTCTCACCGCCATGCCAGGTGAAGAGCACCTGCGGCATGGTCTGCGACTCGATGTATTGCTTGATGAAACGTTCAAGCAGTTCGTCGCTCATGGTAAAGCGGCCAGCAGGATCTTCGTGTTGATAGAGGTGGCTCTTTTCGAGGTAATAGCAGTAGGTGCAAGCCAGATTGCAGACTGAGCCTACGGGCTTGGCCATCACATACAGAGGACGGGCAAAGGGGGCAAAAGTGGTCATGGTAGAAGAGGATTTTGGGATTGAAGTAGGGCACGGATTTCCTGTTCATCCCGTGCGATGCGTTGACGGAGGGCCTCCAAGGAGTCGAAGCGCTGCTCCTGGCGGGTGAACTGCACCAGCTCAATGCGCAACGGACGATGGTAGAGATTGCCTGAGAAGTCGAACAGGTGGACTTCAATGCTGCGGTCGGAACCATTCCGCAAGGTGGGGCGACGGCCTATGCAGAGCATACCACCATACCACGAACGTTCAGCGGACTGTAGGCCAGCAGCTGCAGAAGAGGCATCAAGCAGCGCTACACGAACGGCATAGACCCCCTCAGCAGGAATCAGCTTATAAGGATCGTTGGGCAACAGGTTGGCGGTAGGGAACCCGATGGTACGACCCACCTGATAGCCAGCCTCCACCTCCCCTTGCAGGAAGTAGCGGTAACCCAGCAAGCGAGCGGCCTCGGCCACCTCACCCTGTGACAGCAACTGCCGTATGCGGGAAGAGCTGACGGCCACAGCGTCCTCCTCCTCGGGAAGCTGACGGGCCTGAATCACCTCCATACCCAGCTCCTGACCATAGCGTAGATAGTCTTCAAAGCCCTCGTTGCGGTGGTGACCGAAGCGATGATCGTAGCCTATCACCAAGACACGCACCCCGTAATCATCGGCCAGCATCTGCATAAACTGGCGTGCCGTAAGCCGAGCCAGCTCGGGAGTGAACGCCAACAGGATAGAGCGCTCCACACCCGCTCGGCTCAAAAGTTGCATCTTCTCCTCAAAGGTAGTGAGCAACCGAGGAGCATAATCGGGCTGCATCACCTGCCGAGGATGCTTAGGAAAGGTGACTACGGCCGAGGTCAAGCCTCGCTCACGGGCCACCTGCTGCACCTGCTCAATCAGGTAACGATGACCACGGTGCACGCCGTCGAAGAAACCAATGGTAGCTGCCAACGGCTTGCGCTCCTCAAGGGGCAATATGGAGGTGATGCACTTCATTCAAACAGGGGGCGCCAATCTTCGTGCGCTTTGGGAGTATAGGTCTTGATGCCTAAGCTGCGAGCCGCCTCGCAGTTGGCTGGTGAGTCGTCAAGGAAGAGGGTCTCTTCAGGTAGGATATCTGCATCGGCCAGCACTGCCTGGAAGATCTCCACATCGGGCTTGGCCATCTTCATCTCGTAGGAGAGGTAGATTTTCTCGAAGTAATTCTCCACGCGGAAGCTCTTGTAGGGGAAGGCATGCTCAACAGACCATTGCCAGTGGATGTTGTTGGTGTTGCTCAGCAGATAGACCATATAGTGCTGCCGAAGCTGCAACAGGGCCTCCAGCTTATAGGTGGGAATCGTGACCAAGAAACTGTTCCAGGCCGCGTCAATCTGACTGTCGGAGAGCTGCAACTGGCCCGACTCGGTGCGGATGTAGTTGCGAAAAGTGTCATCATCCACCAGCCCCTTCTCATGTTGCAGGAAGAGTCCTTGCTGATGACAAACATCGAGCAACTGGTCAACATGGTTCAAGCCAAGCGAATGGAATTGATTGATACAACGCGTTCTATCCAGGTCGATAAGCACGCCCCCGAAGTCGAAGATCAAATTCTTAATACCTTTCATGTTGTAGTGGTTTACCAATATAGAACATTATATAATAGGATAGTCGTTTATTCACCATGCGCGATGTCGCATCCGTTGCAGGTAGCGCCACAACTCACCGACCCAGAGCACCAGCGAGGTCGCACCCAGCAAGATAGCCCACTCGGTCCAAGAGAGCGGCTCGGTGCGGAACACGTCGCCACCCCACTCAACAATCAAGAACTGTCCCAACAGGATAGCCATGGCTATCAGCTCCATGCCATAGGAACGGCGAAGGCCACTAAAGGCGGATTGAGTAGAGCCAAAAGCCTTGGCATTGAAGAGGTTCCAGAACTGCAGCATGACGAAGGTGGTGAAGAAGATGGTCAAGCGATGGGTAGTGAGTCCACCCTCAGTAAATTGGAAGTAGAGCAACATGCCGAAAAGCATCAGAGCAAAGAGCAGTCCAACGCCCATGATGCGCCATTGCATGGCGGGGTTGATGATGAAGTCGCTGTGCTTACGAGGGCGCTCCTTCATCACCTCCTCGCAGGGAGGGATAGAGGCCAGAGCCAAAGCGGCAAAGCTGTCCATTATCAGGTTCACCCAAAGCATCTGGGTGACCGTAAGCGGCAACTCGGTACCCACCAGCGAGCCTACCAGCACGATGAAGAGGGCCACGAAGTTAATAGTGAGCTGAAAGAGGATAAAACGCTGGATGTTTTTGTAGAGCGAACGCCCCCACATCACGGCCGTGCCGATGCTGCGGAAGGAGTCATCCAGCAGGGTGATGTCACTCGCCTCCTTGGCTACCGAGGTGCCACTACCCATGGAGAGACCCACTTGAGCATGGTTCAAGGCTGGGGCATCGTTGGTGCCATCACCCGTAACGGCCACCACAGCACCACCCTGCTGGAGCAGCTGCACCAGGCGTTGCTTATCATCGGGCCTTGCACGCGACATCACCTTCAGTTCCTTGACACGCTCCAGCGCCTCCTCATCGGTCAAGGCTGCAAACTCTACTCCCGTGATAAGCTGACGTTCAGAATCATCGTTCGTCCAAAGGCCAATTTGCCGAGCAATCTCCAAGGCTGTGCCAGGGGTATCTCCCGTAACAATCTTCACCTCGATACCCGCCTCACGGCAACGTGCCACAGCAGCCGACACCTCAGGTCGTATGGGATCGCTGATGGCCACTACGCCACAGAGCACGAGGTCAGTAAACTGAGACTCACAGGTAAGGAATGAGGTCTCCACAGCCTCATCTATCTCTTTGTAAGCAAAAGCCAAGGTGCGCATGGCCTGCTGTTGATATTGCTGCAGTTGGTGTTCCATGCGGGCCTTCTCGGCTGTGGGCTCCACCACTTTGCCCGTGGCATCCACAGCCTTTGAGCAGTGACGCATCACCACCTCGGGAGCTCCCTTGACGTAAAGCAGCTTTCGTCCGGGCAGACAGGAGGAGTGAACCAGCGTTGCCATGTACTTGCGTTCGGTAGAGAAGGGCAGTTGGTCAATCACCTCGGCCGCTTGACGCAAAGCAAGGTAATCAAACCCCTGACCTTGCAACCAGCCTAACAACGCCAGCTCCGTGGGATTGCCCACCCCTTGATTGTGGCACTGGGCGTCTGCTCCAGCGACATGAGAGGGGGTATGGAGAAAAGCGGTACTGTTCACACTTACCCCCTCGGCCATCAACGCCATCCAATGTGGATGCTGTCCGGCAGGGAAACAGGTGTGCTGCACCTGCATCTGGTTTTGGGTTAAGGTGCCCGTCTTATCGGTACAGATGACGGTTACAGCCCCCATGGTCTCGCAAGCATGCATCTTGCGTACCAGGTTGTTGGTGGTAAGCATGCGGCGCATATTGAGTGCCAGACTGAGGGTAATACTCATCGGAAGCCCCTCAGGCACGGCCACCACGACCAAGGTGACAGCCATCATGAAGAGCTTGAGCGTATCGTTCAGCGCAGGAAGCCAATCGGCCAGCGTATGAAAGGTAGTGAAATCGTATCCTAAGCAGACATCCTTTATGAATAGAATCAGAAAGGCCAAAGCGGCTACGGTGAAGCCCACCTTGCCTATTAGATTGGCCAGTCGGGTGAGTTGACGGTTCAAAGGAGTGGACTCCTCGTTGCGCTCCATGCTCTGGCGCGCTACCTTGCCTATCTCGGTGGCGTCTCCCACCAACTCCACACACATCCGGCCATGGCCATTGACCACCGTAGTGCCTCGGAGTACACGGTTGGAGGGATAGGTTGCATTCTGGTCAAAATGTTCGGGGTGGATAGTCTTGCTCACTACCGGCTCACCGGTAAGGCTCGATTCGTTGAGTTGCATGGCGAGCGACTCTGTAAGTAGGCCATCGGCCGGTACTTCATCCCCGGTCTCGAGCAACACCACATCACCTACTACCACTTCGCGACGGGGTATCTCTGAGACCTCTCCATTACGCAGCACCTTGACAGGACTCTCCTCACTCACGGCATTCAGCAGGTCGAACTTCTTACCAGCATCATACTCAAAATAGAAGCCGATGCCGGTAGCCAGCAGGATAGCAGCCACGATGCCAATGGTCTCCACATAATCGTTCTCAACCACAGCAATGCCCAACGAGCAGAGAGCTGCCACAAGCAGCACCTTCACCACAGGATCTTCCAATTTCTCTAAATAGAGTCTCCAGAGCGAGGGGCGTGGAGGAGGGGTCAGCAGATTCTCACCATGTTCCGCCCTGCTACGCTCCACCTCTTGCGAGGAGAGGCCGGTGTGCCGATATGAAGGGATGTCTGTACTCATTGCTTCTCAATATTGAAAACGCTGCAAAAGTACAACAATAATTTGAGTTGGCAAAACCGATAACCGATTCTGCCAACTTAAGGTACGTTAAGAAAGAGATGAGTAGAGGGGGGAGGTATCAAGAGGCCTTCTTCTCCTTCTGGTCGCTACTGGCCTCGACTACGTTGACTACATAGTCGCCCAACTTCTCACACTCAGCAATGATGTCCATGTAATAGACGCCCATCTGGTAGTCGTACTCCTTGTTATTGACATCCACGATATTCTGGTTCTTGAGCTGGTTGCGATAGTTGTTGATTTCGTTCTCCAGGTTGAACGACTTATTGACATTCACCTGCTGGTTTTCGTTGCGCTCTACCACCAGAATCATCTGTACGAGTGCCTCGTCAACCAACTTCATCATGGAGTGGATATGCTCATATTGCCGTTCAGAAAACTCCTGATTGGTCGAACGGCGGCGGCTGATGGTGCGTGCCAGGTTGTAGCAACTGTCGCCAATACTCTCAATCTCGGTCACCTCGCGGAGCATAGAGCGAATC
The DNA here is from genome assembly GCA_945879145.1 of uncultured Mediterranea sp. Taxonomy (GTDB): domain Bacteria; phylum Bacteroidota; class Bacteroidia; order Bacteroidales; family Bacteroidaceae; genus Bacteroides. The sequence goes on along the minus strand of CAMCUZ010000008.1, from coordinate 48,513 downwards.
TGCAACTTACTCTCCGAGCTCAAGCGCCCTTCTGAGACTTTGTTGAGGTAGTTGGCTATCTCGAGTTCCATGCTGTCGCTGATATTCTCATACTTCTCTATTCGGCTGAAGAGGGTATTGAAATCATCATCCTTCTCCGTGTGGAGTAAGTCACGCACCATACCAAACATGCGGTGTGTACGCTCTGCAAAGAGGTGAATCTCCTTTCTAGCCTCCAGGATGGAGAGTTCAGCCGTAGAGAGCAGGCCGCGCGAGATGAAGCGCAGACGATACTCCTCCTCGCTCTCACGCATCGGCAGGATGACACACACGATACGCTCAATGGTTTTCACAAACCAGATGAGCAGCAGGACATTGAATACGTTGAAGGCGGTGTGGAACATAGAGAGCTTGAAGAGGTCGTTAGCCTCTTGATGCATCACGTCGGTCACAAACCACGAAGTAGCATTACAGAAAGGCTTGAACATGATCAGCACCACCACCACACCAAAGACGTTGAAGAGCAGGTGAGCCATGGCAGCGCGACGTGCCTGCGTATTGGCGGTCAGCGCGGCCAGGTTGGCAGTAATCGTTGTACCGATATTCTGACCCATGGCCAAGGCAGCCGCCTGCTCGAAGCCAAAGCCGGGAATGTGCATATCAAAGAGCATCAAGGTGATGGCCATCGTTGCGGCCGAAGCCTGTACCACCATGGTAACCAGTGCACCTACAATCACAAAGACAATAATGGTAAGGAAGCTGTTTTCTGCCCCGAAGTGGGCCAAGCCGTTGGCTACCCACTCACCCATATTCAGCGCTTCGGCCGACCGCTGCAAGTAAGAAAGGCCCATGAAGAGGAACGAAAAACCGAAGATAAACTCACCCCACGACTTACGCGAGCTCTTCCCCGAGAAAATCAGAGGCAGGCCCAAAGCCAGCATAGGCAGAGCCCAGAGGGCGATATCCATCTTGAAGCCAATGATTGAGATAATCCAAGCCGTGACCGTAGTACCCACGTTGGCACCCATAATCACACCGATGGATTGGGCCAGCGTCATCAATCCCGCATTGACAAAGCTCACCACCATCACCGTAGTGGCCGAAGAAGATTGAATCGCCGCTGTAATCAGAATACCCGTGAAGACTCCCATCACGCGGTTTTTCGTCATGGCTGCCAGAATGCTGCGTAGCCTATCACCAGCCACTTTCTGCAAGCCCTCACTCATTATCTTCATTCCATAAAGGAACAATCCCAGTGAGCCGACAAGGCTCAGCAAATTCATTAAAGTATCCATGTACAAGTGCTCTTTTATTCAAATGTGCCGCAAAAATAAAGAAAAATAGTTTTAATCCACTAAAATGTGGGCTATTATTTCCTATATGTGTTGCAGAACATAAAATAAATAGCTAATTTTATCGGCGAATAACCCATAACTCAGCGATATAATATGATGGAAACCGTGCGCATCTATTGCCAGAACAACAACCAGAGTTACGATGTACCCATAGGGAGCAGCCTGTGGGAGGTATATAACCAACTGAATCTACAGCTGCCCTACCCCGTGGTGAGCGCCAAGGTGAACAACCGCAGCGAGGGACTCCACTTCAGGCTATACAACAACAAGGATATCGAATTCCTCGACATCAGGCAGTCGTCGGGCATGCGTACCTACGTGCGTTCACTCTGCTTTGTGCTCTACAAGGCAGTGAAGGAGCTCTACCCCGAGGGAACACTCCGCATGGAGCATCCTGTGAGCAAAGGCTACTTCTGTAACCTCTTCATCGGCCGCCCTCTCACCCTGGAGGATGCGACAGCTATCAAGCAACGCATGAAGGAGATTATTGCTGCCAATCTGCCCATCCGTCGTGTGGAGTGTCATACCACCGAGGCGGTTGAAATCTTCCAGTCGCAAGGCCTCAGCGACAAGGTGAAGCTCCTCGAGACCTCAGGCTCGCTCTATACCTATTATAATAGGATGGGCGACACGGTCGATTTCTATTATGGCAACCTGCTCCCCTCTACCGGTTTCATCCAGCTGTGGGACATCGTGAAGTACTACGACGGCCTGCTACTGCGCGTACCCAACAAGGAGCAACCCGACCGCTTAGAGGAGGTGGTGAAGCAGGAGAAGATGCTTGACGTCTTCAAGGAGCATCTCCACTGGAACCAGATTATGGGCCTCAACAACGTAGGCGACTTCAACCAAATCTGCCAGCAGGGTCATGCTACTGACATCATCAACGTGAACGAAGCGCTGCAGGAGCGCAAGATAGCCCGTATCGCCGAAGAGATTGCCTCGCGAAGTGGTGCTGATGGCCAGGGGGTGAAGCTGGTACTCATCAGCGGTCCTTCATCGTCGGGAAAGACCACCTTCAGCAAACGGCTCTCTGTGCAACTGATGACCTGCGGCCTGCGGCCCTACCCTATCTCGCTCGACAACTACTTTGTCAATCGAGAAGAGACTCCGCTGGATGCCCACGGCAACTACGACTACGAGTCGCTCTACGCCCTCGACCTACAGCTCTTCAACCAACAACTGCAAGCCCTTCTGCGGGGAGAGGAGGTCGAGCTGCCTGTCTTCAACTTCACCACCGGCTGCAAGGAGTACCGTGGCGAACGGCTGCGCATCGATGAACATACCATCCTGATTCTGGAGGGTATCCACGCCTTGAACCCCGAACTGACACCCGAGATTCCCGATGAACGGAAGTTCAAGGTCTATGTTTCGGCCTTGACTACCATCTCGCTCGACAATCACAACTGGATTCCCACCACCGACAACCGCCTGCTACGTCGCATCATCCGCGACTACAAGTACCGCAACTACTCCGCACAACAGACCATCAACCGCTGGCCCAGCGTACGTGCCGGCGAGGACAAATGGATCTTCCCCTACCAGGAGAATGCCGACGTGATGTTCAACTCGGCTATGCTCTACGAGCTAGCTGTACTCCGAAGTCATGCCGAACCCATCCTGAGTAGCGTACCGCGCAACTGTCCAGAGTATGCCGAAGCCTACCGCCTGCTGAAGTTTATCCGTTACTTCACCCCCGTGCAGGACAACGAGATTCCCCCCACCTCGCTCCTTCGCGAGTTCCTTGGCGGCAGCAGCTTCAAGTATTGATTCGTGCAAGAGGAACCAGCACATAAAATTTAAAGGTTATTCATCTTCATGCTCGAAGAGGAATAACCTTTGAACAGTAGATGCCGGTATGCATCGTTGATGCAAAACCTCTACTCCTTGAATGCCTCCATGATGACAGTGGGCTTGCCGTCGTTGGTGAAGGCACCTAAGCGATAGCCTTTGTTGGGACGACACTCGGGTTCCCAATAGAAGACCCCCTTGCAATGACCACCCGTCTGCTCGCGACTCTCCTTGATGAGACGCGTGAGGAGCTTCTTACCCTGCTGCAAGGTAGCTGCAGAAGCAACACCACCGTTACCGTCGCCACAATCCATGCCCGTCTCTACAATCATCACGTCGCACTGGTAGCGCGCAGCCAACTTATTGATATTGCTGATGCAGTCAGTAATTACCTTGTCTTCATTTGGATATTTATTTCCGGGGGAGAGCATGGTCCAGTAGGGATAAATCGACATGCCTATCATGTCCCACTTGCCACCATTCTTCTTCAGCTCGTCGAAGAACCACTGGAACATGCCGTTGTCATACCCATTGTCGAGATGCACGATGACGATGGCCTCGGGGAAGACACTCTTGACAGCCTCATAGCCTGTTTTGATAAAGGCTCCTAAGTTGGCCCAGTTCTTAGCCCCTACAATCTTGGAGGAGTGCTCGTCTCCACCCTCCGTCTCCTTCTCCAGCACATCCCACGAGGCACCACTCAGCTCGGCATTGGCATCCCACAACATACCCGGGCGCGTTTCGTTGCCCACCTGCACCCACTTGGGCGTCACGCCGGCACTCTTCAATGCAGTGAGTACATCCTTGGTATGGTCGGCAATGGCCTTCTTTAAATCGGTCAAGTTCAAGTTCTTCCAGGCAGCAGGCTTATACTGCTTGCTGGGGTCGGCCCAGGTGTCGCTGTAGTGGAAGTCGATCATCACATCCATCCCCAGGGCAGCAGCGGCCTTGGCCTTCTTCACCACATCCTCCTTGTTGCACCAGTTGTCGTGAGCCTTGGGGTCAACCCATACACGCAGGCGGATGGCATCGAGTCCCAGCTCCTTCATCAGCGCAGGACACTCGCGCTGCTGACCGGCAGCATTGTAGAACTTAAATCCCTTCTTGTCGTACTCGGTGTACCAGCTGATGTCGGCTCCCTTGGCAAAGTCCACCTTCTCGGTAGAAGGCTTGTCAGGGGTATCGGGATGGTCTGATTCATTGTTGTCACTACCTCCGCAGGCGGAGCATCCGGCGAGCAGCAAGGCTGCCATCATAAAAAGCTTGATTTTCATGTCTTAAATTCATTTATTTGGTTATTTGCCGACAAAGTTAAGGTTATTTTACGGGAAAACAACCGATGCAGAAAAAAATATTTTAGGCAAAAGCCATACAACCTATTACTTTTTATCTTACTTTTGTGACAAAATGAATAACCTTTAGAAAGAACAAACAGTATGAGACTGATAGGAATCACACTGATGACAGCTGCTTTACTGCTCAACATCAGTGCATTACAAGCGCAAAACAAAGGCCAGGAGTTGCAACGCCAAGCTGATGCTGCCCTGGAGAAGAAGGAATACACTCAGGCACGCTACTTCTACCTGCAGGCCTATGCGGCCCTGGCTGAAGAGAAGAAATATGATGCCGCAGCTATATGTGGTGCCAAGGTGAGTGCACTTTACCACAGGGAGAATATGTTCAAGGAGGCCTTCGAGGTGCTACGCAATGCCGACCAGTTCCTCACGCAGGAGGAACGCGAAGGGGGAAAACAGCTGGCTGCAGCCCACTATCCGCTGACCAAGGAACGTATCCGCATGTACATCAAATTGAAGAACGTGCAGCGTACGGACGAGCAGCTGAGCCGCCTGGAGGAACTAGCGAAGCTGGCTGCCAACGACTCACTGAAGAGCGATGTGCTTTATACGCGCGCGAACTACTACTATACGTTCGGCCAATATGCCAAAGGCGACGAAGCCATTAACCAGCTGATCAACCAATACAAGTCCATAAAGGCCTACGATAAGGTAACCAGCTGCTACAAGACCCTCATCGACATTGCCCGCAAGGGAGGTAATGCGGCTTTACTGGCCCGCACCTACGAACGGTTCATCCTCTGGACCGACTCAGTAAAGGCACTTACGGCCCACGACGAGATGGCCCAACTGAAGCAGCAGTATGACCAAAGCCAACTCATCATCCGACAGAAGGAGGATTCGCTGAGCAGCAAGCAGTACATCATCATCGGCCTCTGCATTCTGGCCGTCATCTTGGCTGCCGCCCTGGTACTGGGCGGTGTGGTACTGTTCCGCTTTATCCTGTTGACACGCAAGCAAAAGAAGGCCATTGCTGTAGCCAACGAACACAACGAACTAAAGACCCGCTTTATCCAGAATATCTCCTCGCAGATGGAACCTACGCTCAACACCCTACCCTCCTCGCTGCCCGGTGTACAGGCGCTCCATACCTTTGCAGGCCATATCCAAGAGCTCTCGGAGCTGGAGCAGAGCCTGACGCAACCCTACGAGATGGAGGAGAAGAACGTGAACACCTTCTGCGAAGCCCTGGCCGACAAGGTGCGCGGCAGACTTCAGCCGGAGGTAACGCTTACGGTCAATGCCCCTAAGTTGAGCGTGAAGATTGCCCCCGAACCTCTGGAACATGTGCTGCTCCACCTGCTCGACAATGCAGCACGCTATACGCCCGAGGAAGGAAAGATATGGATTGACTTCAAGAAACGGGGTGCTCACACCCATCAGTTTGTGGTGAGTGACACCGGCTGTGGCATCGACGAGGAGAAGCGCGACAACCTCTTCAAGCCCTTCAGCGAGGTGAAAGACCTCACGCTGGGCGACGGACTCGGCCTGCCCATCTGTTCGCTGATGGCCACCAAGATGAACGGTACCCTCAGTATGGATACCACCTACACCAAAGGTACCCGCTTCGTGCTGGAGCTACACGTCTAACAAAAAAAACGGTACTCAGGGCGGAAAATATTCCGCCCCTACAGGTTATGGCAACCGTTTAAGCATTATAATACAAAAAGGGCCCTCCTTTGATATGAATGGAGGGCCCTCTTTGTATTCATCCTGTAGTTATCGAATCGCCTCAACCTCTTCGGGCGTGAGGGGAATCTTCTTACCTAAGCGACGGGCTCCATCGGGGGTGATGAGGTAGTCCTCTTCGTTGCGGATACCGCCGAAGTGACGGTACTCCTCTACCTTGTCGTAGTTGATGAAGTCAGCAAACTTCTTCTCACCCTTCCAGAGGTCAATCAGTTCGGGGATAAAGTAGATACCAGGTTCAACGGTGAAGACAAAGCCGGGCTCCAAGGGGATAGCCAAACGCTGGCTCTTGCGACCAAACTGCGTGCTCTTGGGCTGACCGTTGTAGCCTACCCAAATTTCGCCCAGGTTCTCCATGTCGTGTACGTCGAGCCCCATCATGTGGCCCAATCCATGAGGATAGAAGAGGGCGTGTGCACCTTCGCGTACGGCATCTTCAGCATTGCCCTTCATCAGGCCCAACGCCTTCATGCCCTCCACGCATACGCGAGCCGAAAGTTCATACACCTCCATATAGGGAATACCCGGACGGAGAGCCTTGACGCTCTCCAAGTGCATGGCATTCTGAATCTCATAGACTTCGCGCTGACGGCTAGTGAAGGTAGGGTCGGCAGGCGTGGTGCTCGACATATCGCCGCAATAGCCCGAAGGCAGCTCAGCACCGGCATCAACCAAGAAGAGGTCACCCGGCTTAATCAGGTGGCCATGGTAGTGGTTATGAAGCGTTTGTCCATTGATGGTGGCAATGGTGGGGAACGAGAGCTGGCAGCCATTCTCCTGAGCCACACGTTCAATCTCGGCAGCGACCTCATACTCGTACTTGCCAGGACGAACGGCCTTGATGGCTGCAATGTGCATATCGGCCGTCACGTTGCAAGCGCGCTCGATTTCAGCAATCTCCTCTTCGGTCTTGTAGTTACGCTGAGCCACTACACCACGGATAAAGGGCACGCTTCCCACCTGATGTGCAGGAGGCAATCCGAGCCAGTCGGTCAGTTTCAGCTTATGCTCAGCACGGTAGGGCGGCAGATAATGTATGGTCTGTCCGCTCTTCACGGCCTCGTGAAGGTAATCGGTCAGCTTGGCCAGCGGACGCACATCGGTAATACCTACCGCAGCACTCTTGTCGCGCAAAGTAGGCTGCACGCCCATCCAAACAATATAGTCGATGGAGAGTTCATCGCCGAATATGATTTCACGGTCATTGTCGATATCAATAATAGCGGCCAGCGAAGGGGCCGAGATACCAAAAAAGTAGAGGTACGTAGAGTCCTGCCGAAAACGGAAGGCATTGTCCTCATAGTTCAAACCCTGCTCCTCATTGCCCAAAAAGAGCAAGATACCGGAGCCTACATTTTTCTTGAGCTGCGCTCTGCGCTGCACGTAAGTTTCTTTAGCAAACATAACAATTCTTGATTTAGGATTATTCCTTTGCCGCAAAATTAATGAAAATATTTGCTCGTTCTACAGAATTGCGTTATTTTTGCAGAGAATTTAATGAATAAATAACGAATAAATAACCAAACCAAATGAATCAAGGCTCCAGACAGCTGCAAACCCAGGCACTACAACAGGTGCAGACCCTCTCGCCACAGCAGATTCTTGCAGTCAAACTGCTCGAACTGCCTGCGCTGGAGATAGAGGATCGTGTGCGGGCCGAACTGCTCGAGAACCCTGCCCTTGAGGAGGGACGCGAAGAGCCGGAGCGGAGTGAAGAGGGTACTCCCGACGAGTTCAATGAGAATGTGGCCGAGGATGGAGGTGAGGCCGACTATGATGCAGAGGCCGATTTCCGTAGCGAAGAGGATATCCCTGATTACTACCTGCGCAACAACAACGTGAGCCCCGACGACCAACCCAAGGAGATACCCTACGCTGAGGCCACCTCGTTCTACGAGATGCTGAAACAACAGCTGGGTGAACACGAGATGACCGACCGCCAACGGCAATTGGCGGAATACCTGATTGGCTCACTCGACGACGACGGCCTGCTGCGCAAAAGTCTCAGCGCCCTGAGCGACGAACTGGCCATCTACGCGGGTATCGATGCCTCGGAAGAGGAGCTGAAAGAGGTACTGGAGATTATCCAGCAGCTCGATCCCCCCGGTGTGGGTGCCGCCTCGCTCCAGCAATGCCTGATGATTCAACTGCAACGCAAGATTGAGCAAGAAGAGATTCCGGCTGAGTTGGTGGAGCCCACGAAGCGAATCCTGACGGAGTGTTATGACGACTTCACCCGCAAGCGGTGGGACAAGATAGCCAAACAATTGCAGCTTACTGACGAAACGGCCAGCAAGGCTGTAGAAGAGATCAAGAAACTCAACCCCCGTCCGGGTGCCTCGCTGGGTGAAAGCCTAGGACGCAATCTGCAGCAGATTGTGCCCGACTTTCTCGTTGAGACCGACGATGAGGGCAACATCAGCATGACGCTCAACGATGGTCGCCTGCCCGAGCTGCATGTCAGCCGCGAATTCAGCCGCATGATGGAAGAGCAGAAACCCGGAGCAGGCAACAAGCCAACCCGCGAACAAAAGGAAGCCATGCTCTTCTTGAAGCAGAAGATGGATGCTGCACAGGGCTTTATTGATGCCGTAAAGCAGCGGCAACAGACCCTGACCGTCACCATGGAGGCCATCATCGAACTGCAACGCCCCTTCTTTCAAGAGGGCGACGAGGCGCTACTCCGTCCCATGATCCTCAAGGACGTGGCCGAGCGTACCCACCTCGACATCTCCACCATCTCGCGCGTGAGCAACAGCAAGTACGTGCAGACCAACTTCGGCATCTTCCCGTTGAAATTTTTCTTCAACGACGGCTATACCACCGACGAGGGGGAAGAGCGGTCGGTGCGCGAAATCAAGCTCTACCTGAAGGAGTGCATCGAGGGAGAGGACCACAGCCATCCGCTGACCGACGATGAACTGTGCGATCTGCTCAAGGAGAAGGGTTACCCCATTGCCCGACGTACCGTGGCAAAGTATCGCCAACAGCTCAACATCCCCGTGGCCCGGTTGAGACGATAACCGATGCGGCCCATATAATTAAGGTATAAACAACATTTACCCAAGAGAAAGACGTATGGAAGCAGAACGCATGGATGAACAACAGGTGGGACAGATGGACCACACGTTACAGCCCAAACGCACGGCCAGCAGCGAGGAGTTGATAGCCGAGAAGAGCCTGCGCAGGATAGCGCGGGTCATCTCTGCCCTTTTCACTCCCTTCACCATTCCCTTCGTAGCCTTCCTGATTCTCTTCATCTTCTCCTACCTCCATGCCCCTGGCCTATAAACTGACCGTGCTGGGATTGGTCTATGTGAGCACCATCATGCTGCCTACGCTGGGCATCTACCTATTCCAGCGACTCAACAAGTTCACTCCAGCCGAGATGGCTGAACGCAAACGGCGCTACGTACCCTTCTTGCTCACCATCACCTCGTACGTAGCCTGCTTTGTGCTGATGCGACAGCTTCATATCCCTTGGTACATGACGGGCATCATCCTGGCCGCCTTACTGATGATGATTATCTCGGTAGTAGCCAACTGCCGCTGGAAACTGAGCGAGCATGCAGAAGGGGCAGGTGCTGTAGTGGGTGGACTGGTAGCCTTCAGCGCCCTGTTTGGCTACAACCCGGTTTGGTGGCTCAGCGGAATGATTCTGGTGGCAGGTATTGTGGGCACGGCCCGCATTATCCTGGGACACCATACGGTGGGCGAAGTGTTGGGTGGGTTTGCTCTAGGATGGCTCTGTGCCATGCTGGTGCTCAACCCCATGACCAACCTGCTCTTCCGCATCTTGATCATCTGATTGAAATGAACACTATCTGAAAGAAATAGAATTAACGGATTGTTAAACCCTAAAAAATCAATCATTATGAACTTTCCAACTAATGTAAAGTACACGAGCGAACATGAATGGATTCGCGTGGAAGGCGACATCGCCTATGTAGGTATTACAGATTATGCTCAGGAACAGCTGGGCGACATCGTGTTCGTTGACATCCAGACAGAGGGTGAGACCCTGGCTGCTGGCGACACGTTCGGCACGATTGAGGTGGTAAAGACCATCAGCGACCTCTTCATCCCCGTAGCTGGCGAAGTGCTGGAGCAGAACGAAGCTTTGGCCGATCAACCCGAACTGGTCAACAAGGATCCCTACGGCGAAGGCTGGCTGATCAAAATCAAGCCCACTGCAGATGCCGACTTCGACGCCCTGCTCGATGCTGAAGCCTACAAGGCCCTGGTGAATGAGTAAAACCGTTTTGTAGTGATGAGTGTTTAGTGATGAGTGATTAGAGTGTTGCAGACTAATCACTTATTACTAATCACTTATTACTAATCACTAATCACTAAACACGAACCCAGAATGTCTCCTATCGTAAGTATCATCATGGGCAGCACCAGCGACTTGCCGGTGATGGAGAAAGCTGCCCAACTGCTGAACGACATGCAGGTGCCGTTCGAAATGAATGCCCTCTCGGCACACCGTACGCCGCAAGAGGTGGAAGAATTTGCCCGCAATGCACAAGGTCGTGGCATCAAGGTGATTATTGCCGCTGCCGGCATGGCCGCTGCACTACCTGGAGTGATTGCAGCCAACACCACATTGCCCGTGATTGGCGTACCTGTCAAAGGCTCCGTGCTGGATGGCGTAGATGCCCTCTACTCCATCATCCAAATGCCTCCCGGCATCCCCGTGGCTACCGTGGCCATCAACGGCGCGATGAATGCGGCCATCCTGGCTATTCAGATGCTCTCCCTGGCCGACACCAACCTGGCCGAGAAGCTGGCCGCCTACAAGGAAGGCCTGAAACAAAAAATCGTAAAGGCCAACAAAGAGCTGAAAGAAGTACATTACGACTACAAAACGAATTGAGGGTTTTCACTAAACACTAATCACTAACCATAAATGGATCTCTTCAACTACTCTCGTCGGCAGACTCATGCCGTCAATGTGGGGGCCACCCCTTTGGGTGGTGAGCACCCTATCCGCTTGCAGAGCATGACCAATACGGTCACGATGGATACCGAAGCCTGCGTGGAACAGACACTGCGTATCGTAGAAGCAGGAGGCGAATATGTACGCCTCACTACCCAAGGGGTGCGCGAAGCAGAGAACCTGCAGCATATCAATGCTGCCCTGCGCGCTAAAGGGTGCATGGTGCCTCTAGTGGCGGACGTACACTTTAACCCTAGGGTGGCTGATGTGGCTGCCTGTTTTGCAGAGAAGGTACGCATCAACCCTGGCAACTACGTGGATGCAGCACGTACCTTCAAGCACCTGGACTATACCGACGAGGAGTATGCTGCCGAGATTGAGAAGATTCGCCAGCGCTTTGTTCCTTTCCTCCAGATTTGCAAGGAGAACCATACCGCTATCCGCATTGGCGTGAACCACGGATCGCTGAGTGACCGCATCATGTCACGCTATGGCGATACCCCTGAGGGGATGGTGGAGTCGTGCATGGAGTTTCTGCGTATCTGCGTGGAGCAGCAGTTCATGGATGTGGTCATCTCCATCAAAGCCTCGAACACCGTAGTGATGGTACGTACTGTCCGTCTGCTGGCTGAGGTCATGGAGCGTGAGGGGATGCACTTCCCGCTTCACCTGGGCGTAACAGAGGCTGGTGATGGTGAAGATGGACGCATCAAGAGCGCGCTGGGCATCGGTGCCTTGCTGACCGATGGCCTAGGCGATACAATCCGCGTCTCCTTGAGCGAAGCACCCGAAGCCGAGATTCCAGTAGCCCGCAAGCTGAGGGACTATGTGCTCCAGCGGCAGAACCACCCTTATATCCCAGCCGCTGAGGCTCCCTCATTTGATTACCTCCGTCCTACCCGTCGTGCCACTCAGGCCATAGGTCCTCTAGGAGGAGGACAAATCCCTGTAGTCATTGCTGCCCGCCTCGAAGGCAAGCTGGAATGGAACGAGCAGTTCATGCCCGACTTTATCTATGTAGGTAATCACCTTCCCGAAGCGGACCTTATCCCTAACAAGAAGGCACCCAGCCTGATTGTGGATGCTCCCTGCTGGAAGGGTGAGCCGAATACCTATCCAGCCTATCAGTCGGAACAGTTGCCCTTCCTCTCGGCCTGCAATGCACCCATCAAGTTCCTCTTCCTCACCTACATGGGACTGAATGAAGAGGCTATAGCCTGCTTGAAGCTACACCCTGAGGTGGTGGTGATTGCTCAGAGTAACCACCCCAACCGCACGGGCGAGTTGCGTGCCTTGGTACACCAGCTGATAAACGAAGGGCTGCAGAACCCGGTAGTCTGCTTCAGCCACTATGCCGAGCACGAAGCAGAAGATTTGCAGATTAAGTCGGCAGCCGACCTGGGTGCACTGCTCTTTGACGGCCTCTGCGATGGCATCTTCCTCTTCAACCAGCTGCCCGACCTACCTGCCACAACGGTAGATTCCACCGCCTTCGGCATCCTGCAAGCAGCCCGGCTGCGTACCAGCAAGACGGAGTACATCTCCTGCCCCGGCTGTGGCCGCACGCTCTACGACCTGCAATCCACCATTGCCCGCATCAAGGCGGCTACAGCCCACCTCAAAGGCCTTAAGATAGGTATTATGGGTTGCATCGTCAATGGCCCTGGCGAAATGGCCGATGCCGACTACGGCTATGTAGGAGCTGGCCGTGGCAAGATCAGCCTCTACAAGCAGAAGCAATGCATTGAGAAGAACATTCCCGAAGAAGAGGCTGTAGAGAAACTCCTAGCCCTGATTGAAGCTGACCGAAACTTATCAGAAGAGTGAGTAGGTTAAGCCACCTGCCCCAAGGTGCCACAACGCTTGTTTTGAAAAAGAGATAAAAAAGGTGAGCCCACCATCCTGCCTAAGCAGAAGTGGACTCACCTTTTTTTATACTATCCGCAGCGGCTATAACAGCCATCTGTCGGAAGTGGTTGAACTATTTTCCAGGATGATTTAGAACAGTATCGCAGCAGAAACCTGCCAAGTGTTCGTCTTATATTTGATATTTTCCACCTTGAAGGAGTCACCCATGGGAATCTGGTAGTTTACACCAACCTGCAGATGACGCAACAGCTTCACACCAGCACCGAGATTGATGCCCACTTGAACATCCTTTTTTTCGCCGTCCTTTGCATCAAAATCCTTCCAATTGTAGAAGAAATCAGGACCGGCAGCCAGATAGATGCCCAGCATACTACCCAGGCCAATGGTGTACTTCAAGTTAACAGGAATCTCAAACCCCTGCTGCTTGAAACCCTCATCACCGCGCTGTGAGTAAAGCAAAGCACCATCTATCCCAAGTCCAACAATGGGTAGGGTGAACTCAGCCATAGGTCCAATGAAGAACCCCGTACTATTGTCTTTATTTCCTTCAGCACCTCCGTCCCAATCAATTTTGCTCATGTTTACACCGCCTTTTACGCCCCACTTAAGCAGTTGCGCCTGAGCAGGCATAGCCATGAACAGAGCAGCCACAGCCACAAAAAATGTTCCAATAATCTTTTTCATATTTCCTATTTGGTTAATGATTACGGCGGCAAATATATGCAAAATCTTGCTAAGCACAAGCCATTTCTGTACTTTTTGAAAAAAAATATGGCCTCAAAGCATACAACCTAAAGAAAAAGCTATTACTTTTGCAGCCGAAAACAAAAGGAAAGATGCCAGAGTGATCGAATGGACCGGACTCGAAATCCGGCGTACGGCTATGCTGTACCGTGGGTTTGAATCCCACTCTTTCCGCAGATATAGATTAAGGGAATCATTACGATTCCCTTTTTTTGTGCCTTTTGTCAGCCAAATACAAGATACCGTCTATAAAGAGAGAACATCGTATAGGCGGTCTTCAATCAGCGCCACACACACCGGTATAGACTTTATCGTCATGAAAGGAGCCATTCTACGATAAAGATATTAAACAATTGCTCCTTTATGAGTCTGGCGCAACTCAGCTGAACCTCTAATCAAACTCTAATCGTTCTCTAATCAAACTCTAATTCCAGATTAGAGCTGGATTAGTGTTACTTTAGACTTACTATTGAGTTACTTTAGACTTACTTTAGACCTACCTCCTTGTCACCAACGAGCGAGCAGGAGCTTGCAAATGGCCTCAATAAGGAGTTTTGAGGAGCATCGTGAAGATTCGTGCGTAATGATACGTTTCGCAGAAACAAGGGCAAAAATTCTGATTATTTGACAAGCAATACAATCTACTTCTCCCACGTAGTGACAGGATGAAGCATCAATTGCGAGTTGTAGTAACGCACGTCGCCCGTCACCTCCTTGCCCAGGAAGTCGGGCCGTTCAATCTCTTCATCCTCATGTTCCAACTCCACCTCGGCAAGAACCAATCCGGCATTGCTGCCATGAAACTCATCCACCTCAAACAGATGATGGCCCACAGGCACCAAGTAGCGCACCTTATCAATCAGCGCTCCCGGCTCACAGAGCTGCAGGAGTTGCTTGGCCTCATCAGCCGGAATCTCCTTTTCCCACTCGTAGCGGCTCATGCCACGGGCATCGGTAGCGCCCTTGATGGTAAGAAAAGCACGGTCGTCGCGCAGGCGAACGCGCACGGTGCGTCCTCGCTGTGTACTGATGTAGCCCTGGATGATGTGACTCTTCGAGGTGGATAATTGTCGGTAACTATTGTTCTTGACCAGGAACTTGCGTTCAATTTCTTGCGGCATAAATGAATAGGGGATAATGGGTGTGAACATTCCATAAGCTCCAATCACCCCCTCCCCCGCAACGGAGGAGGGGGAAATGAGGCATTTAGAGCATGGAGTAGTAGGCAAACATCAGGATAACGAGGACAATAGCTACTACACCTATGCCGATGAAGACCTTCTTGGCCTGCTGCTTCTCACGCTGTTCGCGGGCCTCTCTTTTCATTTCACGTGTTGCTTTACTCATACGATAATAAGGTTTTAAAGTTGTTCAAATACACTGTTTCTCAAACCTCTAAGAGCGAACTCCAAAGTTTGCGATGCAACAAAGGTAGCGTTTTTTTTGCTCCGTAGTACAAAAAAGAGGATTTTTTTACTTAACTTCGCCCACGAAAACGAAAAGTCGGACCAATCATCTAAATTGCAACCACCATGACCCATGAAGAATTGATGCGCAAGGCCTGCGAACTATCGGCCGAAAATGTGGCACAAGGGGGCGGGCCCTTTGGCGCCGTCATCGCACGCAACGGCGAAATCATCGCCACAGGAGTGAACCGCGTCACAGCCAACTGCGACCCAACCGCCCATGCCGAGGTGAGTGCCATCCGTGCCGCCGCCACCCGGCTGGGCACGTTTAACCTGAAGGGATGCACCATCTACACCTCGTGCGAACCCTGCCCGATGTGCCTCTCGGCTATCTACTGGGCCCATCTCGATGCCATCTACTACGGCAACAACAAGCAGGATGCCGCTCGCATTGGATTCGACGACCAGTTTATCTACGACGAGCTGGCTCTCCCACCCCACCGCCGCCGCATCCTGCTCCACCCCCTGCTACGCGATGAGGCACAAATAGCCTTTAAGCTTTGGGAGGAGAAAGCGGATAGAGTGGAGTATTAAATCCACTTTCAGCGAAGAACAGGAAAACAGGAAAGCCAACATAAAAATTTTGCTGTACAAACTATTTTTCATATCTTTGCACGCTGAATAAATTATTGACCCCATTAACACTATGATTACTTCGGATCAACTGAAAGATATAAAGGAACGTACAGAAGCTCTCAACCGATACCTCGACATCGAAGGAAAGAAAATCCAGGTGGAGGAGGAACAACTCCGCACCCAGGCCCCGGGCTTTTGGGACGACCAGAAAGCAGCTGAGGCTCAGATGAAGAAAGTAAAGGGACTGCAGCAATGGATTGCTGGATACCAAGAGGTGAAGACCCTGAGCGATGAGTTGCAACTGGCCTTCGACTTCTACAAGGATGAGCTGGTCACCGAGGAAGAGGTGGACGATGCCTATCGCAAAGCTGCCGAAGCCGTCGAGGCGCTCGAGCTGAAGAACATGCTCCGTGAAGAGGCCGACCAGATGGACTGCGTACTGAAGATTAACTCGGGTGCCGGTGGTACCGAGAGCCAAGACTGGGCCAGCATGCTGATGCGCATGTACCTGCGCTATGCCGAGACGCACGGCTACAAAGCAACCATCGCCAACCTGCAAGAGGGCGATGAAGCAGGCATCAAGACCTGCACCATAGAAATCAGCGGCAGCTATGCCTACGGCTACCTAAAGGGTGAGAATGGCGTACACCGTTTGGTGCGCGTATCGCCCTACAACGCCCAGGGCAAACGCATGACCTCGTTCGCCTCAGTCTTTGTCACCCCGCTGGTTGATGATACCATCGAAGTAAACATCGAGCCAGCCCGCATCTCGTGGGACACCTTCCGTAGTGGTGGTGCCGGAGGACAGAACGTCAACAAGGTAGAGTCGGGCGTACGCCTACGCTACCAATACAAGGACCCCTACACCGGCGAGGAGGAGGAGATCCTGATTGAGAACACCGAGACGCGCGACCAGCCCAAAAACCGTGAGAATGCCCTCCGCCTGCTGCGCTCCATGCTCTACGACAAGGAGATGAAACACCGTATGGCCGAACAGGCTAAGGTGGAAGCTGGCAAGAAGAAGATTGAGTGGGGCTCGCAGATTCGCAGCTACGTATTCGATGACCGGCGCGTAAAGGACCATCGCACCAACTACCAGACCAGCGACGTAAACGGCGTGATGGATGGAAAGATTGATGAATTCATCAAGTCCTACCTCATGGAATTTGCCGGTAGCGAGAACGAATAACCTGGTTCTACCATACAGCAGGTTATTTAATCTATACCATTGGAAATCAACAACACCTTACCTATTATATGTATAAAATTTTTAAAGGCTTCCAATTAGTTGAAGCGTATCATTCACAAAAAAAGTCGAAAAGACTTTCAGAGAACAAAGTTCCGTCACGGATAGTGAAACTCACCGCGGCCATCATCGTATCGCTGGCTCTTTGGCTGATGCCACCCGAAATGCTGGGCATGCCTGACCTGACCTTAGTCGAACAGCGGCTGGTTTCCATTTTTGTGTTTGCCACGATGATGTGGGTGCTCGAAGCTGTACCTGCCTGGACCACTTCGCTCGTGGTAGTCGTCCTCCTGCTGCTCTGCACGAGCGATAGCAGCCTCTGGTTCTTCCGGGAAGAGAGCAACATGCAGGCCCTGGGTACCTTAGTGAAGAACAAGTCCATCATGCATTGCTTTGCCGACCCCATCATCATGCTCTTCATCGGTGGATTTATCCTGGCTATCGCCGCCACCAAGAGTGGCCTGGACGTGATGCTGGCTCGTGTATTGCTTAAGCCCTTCGGCACGCAGTCAAAGTATGTGCTGCTGGGCTTCATCCTGGTGACCGCCCTTTTCTCGATGTTCATCAGTAACACGGCTACAGCTGCCATGATGCTCACCTTCCTGACCCCTGTGCTCAAGGCTCTCCCTGCCGACGGTAAGGGTAAGATTGGTCTGGCCTTGGCCATCCCCGTGGCAGCCAATGTAGGTGGTATGGGTACTCCCATCGGTACGCCTCCCAATGCCATCGCCCTGAAATACCTGAATGACCCCGAAGGCTTGAACCTGAACATCGGTTTCGGTGAATGGATGAGCTTCATGACTCCCTACACCATCGTAGTACTCTTCATTGCCTGGTTCATCCTGCTCCGTTTCTTCCCCTTCAAGCAGAAAACCATCGTGCTGGAGATTGAGGGCGAAGCCAAGAAGGATTGGCGGAGCGTGCTGGTCTATGTGACCTTTGCCATCACCGTGCTGCTCTGGATGACGGATAAATATACGGGTGTGAATGCCAATGCAGTAGCCATGATTCCCGTGGCTGTATTCTGCGTAACGGGTGTGATTACGAAGCGAGACCTGGAAGAAATCAACTGGAGCGTGCTCTGGATGGTAGCCGGTGGTTTCGCTCTGGGTGTAGCCTTGAATGAAACCGGACTAGCACAACATCTGATTGCTGCTATACCGTTCAATACCTGGTCGCCCACGTTGATGATTGTCGGTTCAGGTCTGCTCTGCTGGGCTATGGCCAACTTCATCTCGCATACGGCCACAGCTGCCCTCCTCGTACCTATCCTGGCTATTGCCGGTACGAGTATGAGCGAACAGCTGGCTGTGCTGGGTGGTGTGCCCACGCTGCTCATCGGCGTATCCCTCGGTTCGTCGCTCGCCATGATTCTGCCCATCAGTACGCCGCCTAACGCGTTGGCTCACGCTACAGGCATGATTCAGCAACGCGACATGGAAAAGGTAGGCATCATCATGGGTATCATCGGCCTCGTGCTGGGCTATACCATGCTGATTCTTCTCGGATCATACGGCATCTTGTAATAGAATAAGAGATAAAAAGAGAGCCACCCGCAACGTATGCAGGTGGCTCTCTTTTTATCTCTACCTGTAGGAGGAACTACTCGTACATCTTATCAATCAACTCTTTCCTGACTTCGTCAACGCGTCACCCAAAGTCACCCATTTATTCTACGTAACTCATTGATTTTCATTCTGCGCTATCTGATGGCGCAAAAAAGTGATGAAGTCAGGAAAAAGTGCCTTTCAGAAAACAACGGTGATGAAGTAGGGTGGAGGATTAAAAGGTGGTCGGTGTCTAGGGTATCAGACAAATGGTGCCGCTCTGCAAGGATGGTGCTACATCGATGAGCCGCTGGTTGCGGCTTCCCCGGAAGGGGAGGCTGAGATCGCGCTGGCTTTCGATGTAAGGTCCATCGACAATCACATCACATAGCTCCACTAGCGCCCTTTGTGTGGGGTGAACCAACAGCTGCTCAAAGCGGTAGCCAGTGTAGCACCAGATGCTCTTATCTGTCTTGCTCTTGATGAGCCGAGCCAGCTGTGTGAAGCCTTCGGGGTGCAGCATGGGGTCACCTCCCGTGAAGGTCACGTTCATGTCGGCCTCTATGATAAGGTGAAACAGGGTTTCAATGTCCACAGCCTCTCCGCCATACTCATCCCATGACTGTGGGTTATGGCACCCCACACAGTGGTGTTCGCACCCCGCACAGTAGAGCGAGGTGCGAAGCCCAATACCATCAACCGAGGTACCATACCTGATGTCGAGCAGGTGAATGCTAATTGTGGACCACTCTGTCATTTAATTCCGCCAGTTTAGCTCTGTTCCAACGTTCGGTAGTTCCAACCAGATAGCCCGTGATACGTTGCAGCTTATCGATGTCGTGACTGCCACATCGCGGACATACGCTCAGCTGTGGCTGGGCATCTTCGTAACCGCACTGCATGCAGCGGTTGCGGTTATGATTAACCGAGCAGTAGCCTATGTTATGCTTATCCATCAGGTCCACAATATCCATGATAGCCTGAGGGTTGTGGGTAGCGTCACCGTCTATCTCAATATAGAAGATATGTCCGCCTCGTGTCAGCTCATGATAAGGGGCCTCCACCTCGGCCTTATGTTTGGGCGAACATTTGTAATAGACGGGTACGTGGTTCGAGTTGGTATAATAGATTTTGTCAGTCACTCCCGGTATCAAGCCAAACTGCTTTCGGTCGATGCGGGTAAAGCGCCCAGACAGTCCCTCTGCAGGTGTGGCCAGTACGCTGAAGTTATGCTGGTATCGCTCAGAGAAGTCGTTGGCACGGTCACGCATATAGGTGACGATACGCAGGCCTAACTGCTGAGCCTCGTCGCTTTCGCCATGGTGCTTGCCTGTCAGGGCGATGAGGCACTCTGCCAGTCCGATGAAGCCAATGCCCAGCGTGCCTTGGTTGATGACCGGTGCGATAGGGTCATCGGGTTTTAGGTTTTCGCAGCCTATCCAGAGCGATGACATCAGCAGCGGGAATTGCTTGGCCAGGGCGCTCTTCTGGAAGTCATAGCGTTCGCAGAGCTGTTTGGCGGTAATCTCAAGAAGCTCGTCTAACTTGGCGAAGAAATGGGCAATGCGCCCCTCTTGGTTGGTGATAGAACGGCTTTCGATAGCCAAACGAACGATGTTTATGGTAGAGAATGAGAGGTTACCGCGGGCTACCGAGCTCTTCTCACCAAAGCGGTTCTCAAAGACACGGGTACGGCATCCCATGGTGGCCACTTCGTAGAGGTAGCGCTTGGGGTCATCGGCACGCCATTTTTCGTGCTGGTTGAAGGTGGCATCAAGGTTGACGAAGTTAGGGAAGAAACGGCGGGCGGCTACTCTGCATGCCTCTTGGTAGAGGTCGTAGTTGCGGTCACTAGGCAAGTAGCTGACACCTCGCTTTTTTTTCCAGATTTGGATAGGGAAGATGGCAGTAGCGCCTCCGCCTACCCCTTCGTAGGTAGATTGCAGCAGTTCGCGGATGATGCAGCGTCCCTCGGCCGAGGTGTCGGTGCCGTAGTTGATGGAAGAGAATACCACTTGGTTACCACCGCGCGAGTGGATGGTGTTCATGTTGTGGATAAAGGCCTCCATCGATTGGTGTACGCGGTTGACGGTACGGTTAATGGCATGTTGCTTGAAGCGTTGGTTGCCCTGTAATCCTTGCAGGTCGCGGCTGATGTAATCATTGATGGGGGTGTCATAGAGTGACTTCAAATCAAGGCCAGTCAACTGTTCGATGGTTTTCACCTCTTCCACGTAGCTCAGCCTCACGTAGGGGGCCAGGTAGAAATCGAAAGCCGGAATAGCCTGTCCGCCGTGCATCTCGTTCTGCACCGTCTCCATGGAAATGCAAGCCATGATTGAGGCGGTTTCGATGCGCTTTGTGGGGCGGCTCTCGCCATGGCCAGCCTGGAAGCCGTGCGTTAGAATCTGATCCAGCGGATGCTGGATGCAGGTGAGCGATTTGGTGGGATAATAATCCTTATCGTGGATATGCAGGTAGTTGTTTTTCAGCGCCCAGAGGGTCTCCTCAGAGAGCAGATAGTCGTCCACAAATGGCTTGGTACTTTCTGAAGCGAATTTCATCATCATTCCCGCCGGGGTATCGGCATTCATGTTGGCATTTTCTCGGGTCACGTCGTTCGACTTGGCCTCTACAATCTCCAGGAACATTTCGCGGGTCTTGGCCTTGCGGGCTATGTTGCGCTTGTCGCGGTAGGCAATGTAGCTTTTGGCCACCTCCTTTCGGGGCGAGGCCATCAGTTCCATCTCTACCATATCCTGAATCTCCTCAACCGAGGATTGCTCCTTGCCTTTGATTTCAATACGGTCCACAATCTGATAGACGAGGGTAGGGTCCTCGCCTTTGGGTGTTGTTAACATGGCTTTACGTATGGCGGCTGCAATTTTCTCGCGGTTAAAGCCCACGATGCGGCCATCTCTTTTAACTACTGTTTGTATCATATGCGTTCATTTAAAATGTTATTAGCCTATGATACTGACGGGAATAATGCGGATGAAATCTCTTTGTATATTGCAGACTTTATCTCTGACGCTCTACCTCCCGAAAGCATCTGATCTCTAGAAAAAGGCAGGTCTTCTGACTTGTTTCATCTGTGCAACCTTCCCACCTTTTCAGGCAGTGGTTATAAACGAAAGCACAGACGGGTAAGAAACTTACAGCTACGGGTATAGTCTCGGATTTTCACCGAAGTTCCCTTTTCATTCGCAGTGGCTGGGGCCACCTTGAACACCTTAATCCGCTGCAAATATAGCTCTTTTTTTAATTAATCAACGTTTGCAAGCCCTTTTTTTTCTTTCTCATCCTATTTCCGCAAGATTTTGCTATCTCCTCATATAGCCCCTCCTCCGCCATAGCTCTAATCAAGTTCTGAAGTTTCTCTACTCCGAATTAGAGAAAAAATAGAGCCGCTTGGGAGTAAATAGGGAGTTACATCTGATCTTCCTTAGGGCTGCGGCTCCTGAACGGGGACACTGTGCCTATATCTCTAACTCTGCCGATTATAATGGATGAAAAATGAATCAAATTCAACGCTATCCAAACAATTCAAGCTACGAAATCAAAATAAAAGCAACGCTATTGCACGGCTTTGGTGCAAAGAGCGTTGCTTTTCGTGGCCGCTTTGTTGGCCAATGTTACTTATTGCTGGACAATAGTCACGACACGCGATTTCATTGATTGGCATGTCAGCGCATCTAGCCCTACCTTCATCAAATAGTCTCCGCTAACTATGCATCCGTTGATCTTCGTCACCCATTAATCTTCGTAACTCATTAATTTTCATTCTGCGCTATCTGATGGCGCAAAAAAGTGATGAAGTCAGGTGTAGGAGGAACTACTCGTACATCTTATCAATCAACTCTTTGTAGTGCTTAGCCACCACGCCTCGCTTAATCTTGAGCGTGTTGGTCAATTCACCATTCTCCATGCTAAATGGCTCAGGCAGCAGGGTAAAGCGCTTCACCTGTTCATAGTGGGCAAACTGCTGCTGCAGGGTCTCGATACGGGTGGTGAAGAGGTCCTGGATCTTGGGATTGGCTAGCAGTTCGGCCCTCGATGCATAGGTAATACCTTTCTCCTTAGCATACTGCTCCACGAAGGGATAGACGGGCACGATAAGTGCCGAGACAAACTTACGTTGATCGGCGATGATGGTAATCTGATCGATATAGCGGTCGATACCCAACTTACTCTCCAGGGCTTGCGGACAGATGTACTTACCGTTGCTGGTCTTGAAGAGGTCCTTGATGCGCTCTGTCAGGAAAAGGGTACGTCCCTTCAGGTAACCGGCATCCCCGGTATGGAACCATCCTTCAGCATCTATTGCCGCCTTGGTAGCCTCTTGCTTGCGGTAGTAACCACGGGTTATGGACTTTCCGCGAAGCAGAATCTCGTTCTCCTCGCCAATCTTGACCTCCAGGCCTGGGAGTACCTCGCCCACAGAACCTATCTCAAAGCGTTCTACATCAAAACAGGATACCGTGGCACAGCTCTCCGTCAGTCCGTAACCCACCATCATTTTAATTCCCACGGCATGTACGAACTCACAGATTTCGTCGGGAACTGCCGCTCCCGCTGTGGGGAAGAAATTGCCACGATCAATACCAATCGTCTTCTTCAGCAGAGCATAGACGGTACGCTCGTAGAATTTGTACTTCAGATGGAGCATGAGGGGTGGCTTCTTGCCCAGGCGCAGGTAGTTCAGATTATGCTCCTTACCCACCTTGATGGCATCGAGCATCATGGCCTTGACCACCCCCGTTTCGTGGGCAATCTTCTCCTGTACGCCTGCATAGACCTTCTCCCAAAAGCGAGGCACGCTGCACATCACCGTGGGACGAACCTCCTTGATGGTAGTCTGAATATCCTGTGGACGGAGGTTAATGCAGACCTCAGCCCCTTTGTGGAGACAGACGTACGTCCATCCTCGCTCAAAAACATGAGTCAACGGAAGGAAACAAAGCGAGACATCCTGGTCGCTGAAGGAGGTCAAGCGTTGGTCGTGACTTCGGAGCTGCGACTGCCAAGCCTCGTGACTCAAGGTGACCCCCTTAGGTTCGCCCGTGGTACCGGAGGTATAGAGGATATTGGCCAGGTCGTCAAGCGTAGCCTCTGCAGATCGCTTCTCTACCAACTCGTTGCAGGGGAATCCCTCGCCCTGACGGACAAACTCGTCGAAATAGATGGAGGTGGTGTCGCGGGCATCACGCTGGATGGAACGGTCGAAAAGAATCAGTTGCTTGATGCTGTGGCAGAGTCCTAACACGCTGAAGGCAGCATCATACTGGAACTGCTCACCGACAAAGAGATAGCGAATCGAGGCATCGTTGATGATGTATTGCGCCTGCGCCGGAGAACTGGTGGCGTAAAGCGGAATGGTCACTGCCCGGTTAGCAAACGCAGCAAAATCTACGTATAGACACTCGGGCTTGTTCTGCGAAAAGATGCCGATGTTCTCCTGCACCCCCACGCCTGCAGCTGCCAACGCATTGGCCACGAGCCGAACTTGATGCGAAAACTCGTTCCACGTGATGGGCAACCAGGTGGAGCTCTCGTAGTCACGATAACGCAAAGCGACCCGGTCTCCGTACTTCTCTGCCTGACGATGAATCAAGACAGACAAATGATGGTAAGTCATATTGTTGGTTTTATGTTTCTCGCTGCAAAGTTAATGGTTTCAAATGAAACCATCCTGTTTTTTCTCATTTTTCTTCAAAAAGAGGCAGATTATTCTATCAAAAAGGGGAAAGAATCCTAAAGATACACTATCTTTGACCCCAGCAAAGCGCCTTCAGGGCAAATAAAATGACATGATTGATACCCTATTTATCGAATGAATACAAAGAACCAGTACCCTATTGAGCAGCTTACCAACGAAGCGGTAGGCCTACTCCAGCAACTCATCAGCATCCCCTCCGTAAGCCGCGAAGAGAAGGATGCAGCCGATGCGCTGCAACAATACATCGAACAACAAGGCATCACTACGGGCCGTAGCGGCAACAACGTCTGGTGCTTCTCTCCCGGATTCGACACCCGCCGACCTACCCTGCTGCTCAACTCGCACATCGACACGGTAAAGCCTGTGGCAGGCTGGATGAAGCAACCCTTTAAGCCCCTGTTGGAGAGCAACGGAAAGCTCTATGGCCTGGGGAGCAACGATGCCGGAGCCAGCGTAGTGAGTCTGCTCCAAACCTTCATCGCCCTGAGTGGCACACAGCAACATTATAACCTGATATATCTGGCCTCATGTGAGGAGGAAGTGTCAGGCAAAGGCGGCATTGAGAGTGTGCTACCACAGCTGCCACCCATTACGTTTGCCCTGGTGGGCGAGCCTACGGAGATGCACCCCGCCATAGCAGAAAAGGGATTGATGGTACTCGACGTGACGGCTACGGGCCGCTCAGGTCATGCTGCACGAGAGGAGGGCGACAACGCCATCTACAAGGTACTGGACGATATTGCCTGGTTCCGCGACTATCGTTTTCCTAAGGTTTCTCCCTTGCTTGGTCCGGTAAAGATGAGTGTTACGGTCATACAGGCTGGCACACAGCACAACGTGGTACCCGACAAATGCTGTTTTACGGTCGATATCCGCAGTAACGAATGCTACAGCAACGAGGAGTTGTTTGAAGAGATCAGCCACCACATCAACAGCCAACCGGTGGCCCGTTCGTTCCGCCTCAGTTCGTCGCACGTCGATCCTTCACACCCGTTAGTGGAACGGGCTGTTGCACTGGGTCGGCAACCGTTTGGATCGCCCACGTTGAGCGACCAGGCCTTGATGCGTTTCCCCTCGATGAAAATGGGCCCCGGCAAAAGTAGTCGCTCACACACAGCCAACGAGTTCATCTTCGTCAAAGAGATTGAAGAGGCCATCCGCCTCTATCTGGAGCTACTTGATGGAGCAGAGATCCAGTAATGATGCGTGTTCATCGGTCATCTGAATCGATGTTTTCATCATGAAAAAGTAGCTATGATAAACTTGTAGCAGTATGCATTGTAGTATGCAGGGCGGAAACTATTCCGCCCCTACAGTTTCGGCCTATGAGTAGGCAAAAAACCGGAGATCAATGCTGAAAATCAGCGGTTGAGCCAGGGCTCGGGATTGAGTTTCTGGTTACCTTTATAGAGGCGGAACTCGAGCGTGGTACGGTTGCCATCGGAGGGATCGCTGAAGATATCGCCCAGTTCCTGCTTGGTGGTGACCTGCTGGCCACTCTTGACATAAACCTTCTTGAGATTGGCATAGAGCGTCATGTAGTCTCCGTGACGCACAATGACATTGAAGAGACCATTGTTTGGAAAAATGGCAGTCACCACACCATTGAATACGCTACGGGCCTTTGCACCAGGCTTAGCCTGCAGCGTGATACCTTTGTTGTCGAGCTTGACGTTCTTCAGACCAGCCACATTGTATTGACCAAAGTGACTGGTAATAAGGTAGGGACCACTTACGGGGATAGGCAAGCGTCCCTTGTTGCTCGCAAAGTCGGCAGCCAAAGCACGGTCAGCCTTGGTTAAGCTGTACTTTTCCATGGGGGCTGTGCTTCTCGGAGTATTGGAGGTGCCAGCTGTGCCCCTATTCTTACTCTCCTCCTTCTTGCGAGCAGCCGCTTCGCGCCGTGCCTCCTCTTCGGCAGCCTTCCGAGCGCGCTCAATCTCTGCAGCTATCAACCGGTCAATACGGGCATTGAGCTGATTGGCCTGACGCCGTTTCTTGGCCAGCTCGTTCTGAATACCTTTCTGTTTCTTCTTAAGGCTATCTACCACCTTTTTCTTCTCCAGCTCCATCTCCTCCAATCGCTTGCGCTCCGACTCACGTTCGGCAAGCAGCTGGGTTTTAGCCTTGCGTACAGAGAGGAGTTCGCTCTTTTTCTTGGTGACCTGCTCCTGTTTCTGCTTGATTTCCTCCCCCTGCAAGCGCTGATAAGTAGCATACTCGCGTACGTAGCGCATACGGCGGTAGGTCTGGGCCAGGTTATCGGCTGAAAAGATGAACATCAGTTTCTCCTGGATGGAGCGGTTTTTATAGAGATATTGCACAGAAGCCTCGTATTTTTTCTTCTTATCTGCCAGATCGTTCTGCAGCCGTTTAAGTTGTTTCTCCAGTTGATTCACCTCACCGTCAATCTGATCGAGGTCGTTATTGATAAGCTGGATATAGCGTTTGCGCTCTTCTATCTGTCCCGTTAAGGCAGCCAGACCGTTGAGCTGACTACCTACGCTCTTCTTAGTGGACTGAAGCAGGGTTTCCGATTCCGCAATCTGCTTCTGCAATTCCCCCCTGCGCCCCTCCAGCTCCTTGATGAGCTTGTTGGACTGAGCGGACAAGAGGGTGCTGCACAGCACGCAAACGAAAAGTAGAAGAAAACGCTTCATCATAGTCTATAACAAAAGAAGATCATCATCAGAAGGGCCAAGCCCCTAATCACTAATCACTAATCACTAAACACTAATCACTTCAAACAACTCACTCCCTCGTCAGCCCCATCAACATACCGAGTAAATCTTCAAGAGGCACCTGCTTGTAGCGGCTGCTTAAGGTGGTAGGCGTCAGCTTAAAGGGTTGGGTTGAAAAGTTGGAAAGCTCCACCTTAGCCTTCTCCAGCGAAGGAATACCCAGTTCAGTTCCGGTCAACGAGCGTTTACCGCCAGATTTTGCTGCTGCGTAAAGCAACTTTTCAAGTCGCTCGAAGGAGGCTTTACGGGGCAGTACCTGCTTCAGTTCGCTCCGCGTAGCACGCACAAAACGTTTACCCATGCGGTCAACCAACAGAATCTCGTCGGGCGTTACCTCCATGCGAGCCACCTCAGAGCGGAGGATAGGCATGAGCAGGGAGAGCTGCATGCGCTCGCCGTTCTGCAGTTTCATCGTGCCATCCACGGTCAGCACGGCATCCTTGGTAGGTACAGTCAGTTCCACTTTCGATGAGAGAAAGCCAGAAGTGGTATCTATTCCGCCAGCCACATGACGTGACGACCGGCAGCCTGTTAACAGACAAAGGCTCCCAATCAGCAGGAGCAGGTAGGTAATATGGGTATGCTTCATAATCATTCCGTTTATACGTTCATTAGGCAGCGCCAGGCTACTTCAAGTAGCGGCGCTCATTCAGTTTACGTTTAAGCAATTTACTCTCGCTACCCTTCTCCAACGCCCTCTTCCAGTACTCCAAAGCGCCAGGGAGGTCATCAGTCAGGGCATGTATGTCTCCACAATGTTCCAGCACCTCGGGACTCATCTCCTCCTCCTTGGCAATTTTGATCACTTGGTCGATGTAGATGCGCGCCTCGGCATAATTACCCTTTTCGAAAAGAATCCAAGCGTAGGTGTCGAGATAGGTGGCGTTCTGCGGTTCAGCCTTTACGGTACGATAGCTCATCTCCTCGGCTCGGTCCAGGTCACGACGCTCCAGAGAGAGGTAGTAGGCATAGTTATTGAGCACGCTGATGTTGTCGGGATGGTACTGCAAAGCCTTATCGTAAGCTTGGTAGGCCTCTTCGTCAGCTCCCTGAGCATGACTGGCATCCCCTATGATGGCGTAGAAGTCACTCACCATCTCCTTGGGGCTCTGTTCGTTGACATGCAGCAGGGCCTGCTGGCAGATGGCTTTTGCATCGGCCTCACGATTGTAGTGGTTGTAGGCGATGGCTAGGTAGAAGTAGAACTCCAGCTTGTCGGGGTTGCTCTCCACGCCTGCCTCACAGAGGGAGGTTATTTCTGCATAATCCTCACGCTTGGCTGCCTCAGAAAGAAGCATGAGGCGCGAAGCCGTATTGGTGGGGTCGATATCGAGCACCTTACGGAGTACAGGAAGCGACTGCTCAGTCATTTGCTTGGAAATAAGGTACTGGGCATAGAGCATCGGAAGCGAGGCATCATCAGGTTCGTTGGCCATGATGCGGTCAAAGAGGTGAATGATGCGTGTGCTATCACCTGAAGCCTGCTCATTCTCCACGATAAGGCTACGCATCACGCCCAGTTTGATCTGCGGTTCCACCTTATTATTAAATAGCAGAGAGTCTATCTGCTGCGCATAATGCGCTTTGTCGCCAGTCTGCTCATAGTAAGTGGCCAAGGCGTAGCGAGCCTGTGCATTACTCGGGTCCTCGGCCAGCACCTCACGATAGAGGCGATAGGCCTCTTCGTTGTGCCCCTTAAGAAGGTTATAATCGCCCAGCAACACGCGGTAGCGGGGTTCAGCAGGGTATTCGTGTACCAGGGAGAGGATTTCGCGCTGAGCGTTAGTATCATCATTCATCTGCAGGTAGATACGGTACTTTTCCATGCTGATGCGTTCGTTCTTCCCACTTTGCGCTTCCATACGGTTGAGCACATCGATAAGCTTTGCATAGTCGTTGCTGCGGCCGTAGATGTCGAGCAGACAGTAGAGGGGCTCCTGACTGCGACTGGGGAAGCGGCGAGTCATCTCCTCGTAGAGTTGTTGCGCCTGCTCAGTCTCGCCCTGCTCCAAGCAGAGGTTAGCCAAAGCCTGAATGTACCAATACTCATTGGGCTCAGCCTCTACCGCCTTCTGCAAACAGGCGATGGCCTGCTTGGGTTGCTTGAGGTAGAGGTAGTAATGAGACAGACGATAGTGGGCCGAAGCGGCATAGGGATTGATAGAAAGGCAATGTTGCAGCAGGGCGAATGTCACATCGTAATGCTTGAGGAACTCCTGACGTACAGCTTCAAGCAGGAAGTAATCATAGCGCTGCTGCTCCTCGGGGGTAAGTTGCACCATGGGACGAGTCGCCTCCTCGGCCTTACGCTTCTTGGTCTTCTTCACTTTCTTGGAAGGCTTTTTCTTCTCCTTAGGCGGCAAGGGGTTGCTAGCCTCTGGTAACGTAATAGGCTGAACAACCGTTAGGCTGGGCATACTTTCAACAGCAGCCACAGCTGGAACAGCTGCTACGATCCACAGCAGCGGAGTAAGGAAGCCGAGTAGCAGGAGACAACTGAAATGCTTGATTGGCATCATGTATTATCCTCCGGAAAAGAATTACTGTTTACCCGTATGACCAAATCCACCTTCACCCCGAACCGTCTCGCTGAGTGTCTCTACAGGCTGCCACTCCACCTGCTCGTGACGAGCGACCACCAGCTGAGCGATACGTTCTCCATCTTCAATCACAAAGGGCTGGTCGGAAAGGTTTACGAGGATGACACACACCTCGCCGCGATAGTCGGCGTCAATGGTGCCGGGAGAGTTAAGCACGGTAACACCCTTCTTCAGAGCCAATCCGCTGCGGGGACGCACCTGTGCCTCGTAGCCAACCGGAAGAGCCATGAAGAGCCCCGTAGGAACCAGGCAACGCTGGAGCGGAGCCAAGGTAAGGGGCGTATCAAGGTTGGCACGCAGGTCGAGTCCAGCCGAAAGGGGAGTGGCATACTGCGGCAGAGGGTGCTTTGATTTATTGATAATCTGTACGTTCATTTCAATCACTTTTTGATTCATCTTGCGAAAGTACAGCTTTTTGCGCAAACAAAGAGGCCTTTTACAGATATTTAATAAAATCTTTCGGATTCTCCATCCTTTTGAGTTGGAGTAAGCCTATACACCTCTTCCTCTTTTTTTAATAATTATTCGTCCAAAGCACGATACTTCCCTCTCGAAGGGCTCTCGAAGTCATCCCGAACGTTTTATCTACGCTACACCATAGCTCAAATTCCTCATCTGTATGGAAACAGCTCCTCATATTGGGCTTATCTGTCGGGCAGAAAGACCTTGTGGGCTCCAGAGGTGAGACAGAGCGCATCGGGTTCGTTTTCGAGGAAGGACTCAATATGACGCAGACGCTTCTCGGCCAAGATTTCGTCCACGGCAATCAGAATGCCCGTCTCCTCGACGTCGCCAAAGCCGTAGTTGATGGCGGTACCAAACATACGCATGGTGGGGCTCAAGCTCATGTAGGCGTTGACCAGCGGAGGGATGTTGTAGCCCAGCTTGCGAATCTCTCCGTTCAGGATACGGTAATCCTCCTTGAAACTCTCTTTAGAGAAAAGCGACTGGAGGAAAGCCTCATCGGTATCGAGTCGCAGCGGGTCGATAGGCTGAATCAGATGATCCTTGTCGGCAAAGTGTTTACGCATGAAGTAGAGAATCATGTCACGTCCCAGGCGGTTGTATGAGGGATACATGGTGACTTTGCCGAAAAAGTACTTCACGTTGGGCATCACCACAGTCAGAGCCCCCAGACCGTCCCACAGATTGTCGAGGGCGAAGAGTCCTTTACTGCCCGCACGCGTGGACTGGTACTCGAGGGTCACAAAGGAACGTCCGAGTTCGATGGTCGTGGGCAGGAATTCACGGAGGAAGCGCTCAGAGAAGTGAAACATGTGTGCCGTGGCCAGGATGGGAGCACCCTGCTCATCGAAACGCACATCGGTACCCAGGATATAGCGGTAGCCGCCCAGAATCTCTTCTGCCTCGGGGTTCCAGACGATAAGCTGTTTATAGGGATTCTCCATCGTATCATACTCGTCAATATCGACAGGTTTACCCGTACCGCCACCAGCAGCCCGGAAGGCTATCTCACGCAGGCGTCCAATCTCCTGCATGGTATAGGGTGAGTCGTGAGCCGTGATGATGTAGATTTGGTTGTTGCTCTTGTTCGTCATCCGCAACCGCTTCTCTTCAGTAAGTTCAGCTTTGATCAGTTCTTTGCTGATCGGTGCGATAATCTCTTCTTCCATATCTATTGTCTTGTTGTTGTCCGTTATTATTATAAGGTATAAACCACGTCCTTGACGTATTGTGCCCATTCGGTGGCCGAGCGCGAGCGGTCGAAGGTTTGCCAAGGGATGGGCTTGCCGATGGTGACGCGGAAGGTTTTGTGGCGGTTCTTCAGCATCTCGTCAGCCAGGTAGAGCATGGCGATATTAAACTTGATACCCAGCGCCTTGCAGAGATTGGCCAGATTGTAGAAGAAATCGGAATTGCGTCCTTCGAAATGGATGGGTACCACATCGCGCTGACGCTGCACGCTCTTCACGACGAAGGTCTTCTTCCACTCCAAGTCCTTAATGACGCCCTGCTGGCGGCGCGAGCAGAGTCCGGCAGGGAACATGATGATGTGGTTGTCTGAAGAGAATCCGGCCTCCACCTGAAGAGGGAAGTCCTTGGCTTGACGACCGGTCTTGTTGATGGGGATGCAGAGGGGAGCCAAACCATGAAGGTTCATCAGCAAGTCGTTGACTAGGTACTTCACGCGACCGTCATAATGCTTGCCCAAAATATAGCCAAGGGAAATGCCATCTTGTCCACCAAGGGGATGGTTGGAGACAAAGGTGCAAAGTCGTCCATCATCGGGCAGGTTCTCCAGCCCCCTCACGTCAAGGTGGGCATCGAGAAATTCCATGCAAGCCTCCAAGAACTCTACGCCAACCTTACCTTGAGAACGAACAAGGAACTCATTGAGCTCATCCTGATGGATGATGCGCTTGAGGTAGGAGACCACAAATCCAGGCACATACTTCGCCTTCGACGGGGCCTTTTCACGGAGAATCCGGTCTATGTCAATCAAGAATAAATCGTCTGCCATACTGCATTATTGTTCTTACAAAGCGCAAAAATAACGCATCTTTTTAATTTAATGCAACTTTTTGGGAGAAAAGTACACCCAAAACCGTCTAAACACCACCCAATAAACATCATTTGACAGTTTTTAGGCCCATAATTGATAAAAAAAGGTGGGTGGAATCCGCGGATAGGTTGTAAAATTGCAGACGAAAAGCAAGGACAAACAGCTCCTGTCAATCGATTATCCACGTTTAATACAGAATGATTATGAGAGAATGTAGAACCTTTATCCAGAACCTGCTGAACCTACAAGAAGAGCTACGGCTCTTTGCGCTCAAGTTGACAGCCGACCACGAGCAAGCAAACGACCTCTTGCAAGAGACTTCGCTCAAAGCACTCGACAACGAGGACAAGTACACCCCCGAGACCAACTTCAAGGGGTGGATCTTCACCATCATGCGCAACATCTTTATCAACGACTACCGCAAAGCGGTACGCGACCAGACGTTTGCCGACACGACGGAGGGGCTCTACTACCTGAGTCGTCCGCGTGACCTGGCCTACGAGAGCACAGAGCTGACCTACGATATGAAAGAGATTCACCGCATCATGAGTTCACTCCCGAATGAGTATCGCATACCCTTCGGTATGCACCTGCACGGATTCAAATACCGCGAGATTGCACAAAAACTAAGCCTTCCGATAGGCACCGTGAAGAGCCGTATCTTCTTCACGCGGCAGCAGTTGCAGAAGTTGTTGAAGGATTTTCGCTAAAATCCTTCAACAACAGGTACCGCATCAAATCAGGTCCCCAAAAAGGATTTAAACCAACGGAATCTGGAGGATGGAGAGCCATTGCTCGGGATCCTCTTGATTCCACACCCCATCCACATAGCTGGTGCGCGGTTGGCCTCCCAACTGCAGACCGTTCTCGTCCATGTAGCGGAAAGCCTCGACAAAGGTATCATAGAAGCGATCATACGGGCCTACATGCTTCACAAACAGCACCTTCGGAATGGTTGGCAAACGCTTGAACTGTATGATATCTGAGTCGTGGCCCATCTCCTCCACCTGTTCACAATACTCAATATCAATCTGCTCCGGTCGGTACTCGTGATGCTCCATAGTGAAGCAGTAACCCGGTTCCACACACTTACATCCCAAACGAGCCATTTCGGGACCAATCTTCTCATAACAGACACGTCCCAAGTCGGCATACGTAGGAATCACCTCGCGATGAGAGGCAACAATAATCTCTGGCAAAAAGCCGATAGAAAAATTTTCCATGTTGAATAATTTGTTTTGCGAGTCCTCCATGTCGCAGAGCAGATTGTATCGGCGCTGCACGGCCAGCAGCTCCTCGCGGCAAGCCATAATCTTCTTCCGGAGCATCTCCGGAGAAGGAATCAACGTGCCTCGCTCACTCAAGTCGAGAATCTCGTCGAGCGAAAAACCTATCCGCTTGAGCCTACGGATGTTGGCCAGGGTCTGCATCTGTGCCACGTTGTAGTATCGGTAGCCAGTCCACTCATCCACTTCGGCTGGTTGGAGCAGCCCCACCTTCTCATAGTGACGCAACGTCTTCACAGTCACTCCACATAACAAGGAGAACTCTTTAATCATTAATTTGTTTTTACTCATCATCGATCGATTATTGCTTGGTTGTGCTATAGCTTGAGTACAAAATTAAGCCCTACCCCAAGGGACGAGTCATATCATTTTCCGGATTTAACAAGAATTTAACACTTCATATCCTCCTGCCGATGCTGAGTAACCGCTACGCGGAGGTGAACAACTTCTACCAAACTACGGCAGAACCAAGCAGATAGACCTCATTCGGGAAATGAAAAATAAAAGCAGGTATTCATTTTGTAATTCCCCCAGTTTACACTATCTTTGCGGACTCAAAGTGTAACGTCTATACATTATTATAAAAATGGATATCGAACAAAAATTGGTTGCATCCGTACAGGGCGCCCTTAAGGCACTCTACGGACAAGAAGTACCTGCCGGACAGGTGCAACTGCAGAAAACGAAGAAAGAGTTCAAAGGACACCTTACGCTGGTGGTCTTCCCCTTCCTACGCATGTCGCGCAAGGGCCCCGAACAGACCGCACAGGAAATCGGCAACTACTTGAAGGAGAACACCAACGTGGTGGCCGAATACAACGTCGTAAAGGGATTCCTCAATCTGACCATTGCCTCACCTGCATGGATTGAGTTGCTTGAGGCCATCCGCCACGATGAAAAGTATGGACTGATCCAGGCCAACGAACAATCTCCGCTGGTGATGATTGAATACTCCTCGCCCAACACCAACAAGCCTCTCCACTTGGGGCACGTACGCAACAACCTGCTGGGCAACGCCCTGGCCAACATCATAGCCGCCAACGGCAACCGCGTAGTGAAGACCAATATCGTGAACGACCGCGGCATACACATCTGTAAGTCCATGCTGGCCTGGCTGAAGTACGGCAACGGCGAAACGCCCGAATCAAGCGGCAAAAAGGGGGACCACCTTATCGGTGACTACTACGTAGCCTTCGACAAGCACTTCAAGACCGAAGTGAAGGAACTGATGACACCATTCCTGGCCCAAGGCATGACCGAAGAGGAGGCCAAAGCCAAGGCTGAGGCAGAGTCACCCCTGATGAAAGAGGCCCGCCAGATGCTCGTGAAGTGGGAAGCCGGCGACCCCGAGGTGCGCGCTCTGTGGCAACGCATGAACGACTGGGTCTATGCGGGATTCGACGAAACCTACCAACGTATGGGCGTAAGTTTCGATAAAATTTACTACGAGAGCAACACCTATCTGGAGGGCAAAAAGAAGGTGCTCGAAGGGCTGGAGAAAGGACTCTTCTACCGCAAAGAGGACGGTTCGGTATGGGCCGACCTCACCCCGCAAGGATTGGACCACAAGCTCCTGCTGCGCGCCGATGGCACCTCGGTCTATATGACGCAGGACATCGGCACAGCTGAACAGCGCTTTACCGACTTCCCTATCGACAAGATGATCTACGTAGTGGGCAACGAACAGAACTACCACTTCCAGGTTCTCTCCATCCTGCTCGACCGACTGGGCTTTGAGTGGGGCAAAAGCCTGGTCCACTTCTCCTACGGCATGGTAGAACTACCCGAAGGCAAGATGAAGAGCCGCGAAGGTACCGTGGTTGATGCCGACGACCTCATGGACGAGATGATCACCACCGCCCGCGAGACAAGCAACGAGTTGGGCAAGCTTGAAGGCCTGACCCCATCCGAAGCTGAAGAGATTGCACGCATAGTAGGCCTAGGTGCCCTGAAGTACTTCATCCTCAAGGTAGATGCGCGCAAGAACATGACCTTCAACCCCAAGGAGAGCATCGACTTCAACGGCAATACGGGCCCCTTCATTCAATACACCTACGCCCGCATCCGCTCCGTGCTCCGCAAGGCGGCTGAGCAAGGCATCAGCCTGCCCGACACACTCCATACTGGCATCGAGCTGAGCGAGAAGGAGGAGGGTCTGGTGCAGATGCTGGCCGACTTCAGCGCCGTGGTGCGTCAAGCCGGAAGCGACTATCTTCCCAGCCTCATCGCCAACTACTGCTACAACCTGGTAAAGGAATACAACCAGTTCTACCATGACTTCAGCATCCTGCGCGAAGAGAACGCTGACGTCAAGGCCTTCCGCCTCGCCCTATCAGCCGAAGTAGCCAAAATCGTACGTCTCGGCATGGGACTCCTAGGCATCGAAGTACCCGAGCGCATGTAACCCCTGCGCGACAACAAACACCCCATCCTGCGGGGAGGTTTCTCATCAGAGAGGCCTCCCCGCACGTTATTCACCGCATGTTGAAAACTTTACGAAAGTTTTTTGAAGAAAAATTGCAGGTAATTACAAAGAAATGCGTAATTTTACCGCTGAATTTGAAATGAATGTGGAATAAGGGAAAAAAGAGGAAACAACCTATGGAACAGGATTGCGCACAACAAGAGTATCACGTACCCGTAATGCTCTCACAAAGCATTGAAGGACTGAACATTAATCCTTCAGGAACCTATGTGGACGTGACCTTTGGTGGTGGTGGACACTCGCGCGCCATCCTCTCACGCCTCAACACCAACGGCCGACTACTCGGATTCGACCAGGATTTGGATGCCATCAGTCGTGCCCCCCAAGACCCACGCTTCACCTTCGTGAGAAGCAATTTCCGCTACTTGGGCAACTTCCTGCGCTATTACGACGCCCTACCCGCTGACGGCATCTTGGCCGACCTGGGAGTATCGAGCCACCATCTGGACGACTCGTCACGCGGTTTTTCTTTCCGTTTCGAAGCCCCACTCGACATGCGCATGAACCAGCGAGCCACCTTGACTGCTGCCCACGTGGTGAACGACTACAGCGAAGAACGGTTGCAAACCATCTTCTCACTCTACGGCGAATTGCCCAACAGCCGCAAGCTAGCCTCAGCCCTCGTTAAAGCCCGTGCCACGGAGCCTCTGCTCACCATGCAGCAGTTGCTGGCCGTGGCCTCGCCCCTCATGCCCCGCCAGCGCGAAAAGAAAGAACTGGCCAAATTGATGCAAGCCCTGCGCATGGAGGTTAACCACGAGACCGACGTCTTGAGCGAAATGCTTCAGGCAGCCGTCAAGAGCCTCCGTCCCGGCGGACGACTCGTAGTCATCACCTACCACAGTATCGAAGACCGCATGGTGAAGAACTTCATGAAGAGTGGCAACATCGAAGGACGTGTGGAAACAGACTTCTATGGTCGCACCCGTTGCCCCTTGCGCATGACTCCCACCAAGCCCATCATACCCAGCTCAGAGGAGGTGGAGCAGAACCCGCGCTCGCGCAGCGCCAAACTCCGCATAGCCGAACGTCTCCAGCCAGAAGGAGAGAGTGAGGAATGAAAGCCCTGAAGTGGCTATAAGAAGAATTTTTGAAAGACCATAAAAAAGCGATATAGAGAATGGACGAAAACAATAAAGAGAAAAAGATATCTCGTGGACGCCAACGCCTTGGCCATTGGAAGAGCATTATAGGAGGCGACATCCTGGCTACCGAGTTCTTCCGCCGGCAGACCAAGTTGATTGTGCTCATCATGCTGCTGGTCATCTTCTACGTTCACAACCGCTACGCCTGCCAGCAGCAGATGCTGGAGCTGGACCGACTCAAGAAGGAGCTGATTGACATGAAATACGATGCCCTGACCCGGAGCTCAGAGCTGATGGAGAAGAGTCGCCAAAGCAACATCGAGCAATACATCAACGCCAACGGAAGCACCCTGCAGACCTCTACCCACCCACCCTACCTGGTGCCAGAATAAGGGGGAAGTAGGCTGCAGGCAGATGAATCGCGCGAACAATACGCACAAGGATGGATAAAAGAAACAGAAAACGAGAAAAGAGAAACAGACTATGTCAGTAGATAAAAAAAGCATCATGGTACGCTACTTCTTCGTCATGCTGGTCATGGCGTTGATTGGTGTAGCTGTGGTCATCAAGGCCGCACTCATCATGTTCAAGGAGCGTGACTACTGGAACGCCGTAGCCCAGCGCTTCGTCAAGGAGAACGTAAGCGTAAAGCCGGCACGCGGCAACATCCTCAGCGCCGACGGCAAGCTTATGGCTGGTTCCTTACCCGAATACAAGATTTATCTCGACTTCATGACAGGTGAGACCGACGAAAAGCGTCGCGCCAAGGAACAGTACCGACGCGACACCCTCCTAGAGCACCACCTCGACACCATCTGCCGCGGCCTGCACCACATT
The DNA here is from genome assembly GCA_945879145.1 of uncultured Mediterranea sp. GTDB lineage: Bacteria > Bacteroidota > Bacteroidia > Bacteroidales > Bacteroidaceae > Bacteroides. The sequence goes on along the minus strand of CAMCUZ010000008.1, from coordinate 10,680 downwards.
TTTCCCGACATCAGCGCACAGACTTTCAAGAGTCACCTGCAGAAAGGGCGCAAAATCAAAAGCCGAAACTACAATATCCTACCCGACAAACGCCGGCGCATCTCCTACATCCAGTACAAAGAAGCCAAGCGCCTCCCTGTATTCTGTCTGAACCGCTACAAAGGGGGATTCCATGAACAGGTGTTCAACCAGCGCAAACGCCCCTTCGGTTCGTTGGCTGAACAGACCCTGGGACGCCTCTATGCCGACACAGCCAAAGGGGCCCGTAGTGGCATTGAACTGGCTTTCGACTCGCTACTCCGCGGACGCGACGGTATCACCCACCGACAAAAGGTCAAAAACAAATACCTCAACATCGTGGACCGTGCCCCCGTGGACGGCTGCGACATCCAGACCACCCTTGACGTGAGCATGCAAGATATCTGCGAAAAGGCGCTGGTAGATAAGCTTCGCGAAATCAACGCCTATACCGGCGTTGTGGTACTTATGGAGGTAGCCACCGGCGAAATCAAAGCCATGGTCAACATGACCCGCGGCAACGACGGCAATTACTACGAGATGAACAGCAACGCCATCAGCGATATGCTGGAGCCAGGCTCCACCTTTAAGACGGCCAGCATCATGGTGGCCTTGGAGGATGGATACATCACCCCCGAAACCGAAGTGGAAACCGGAAACGGCGTCATGATGATGCATGGCTCACGCATGCGCGACCACAACTGGGCACGGGGAGGCTACGGCAAAATCAACGTCACCCGCATCCTCGAGGTTTCGAGCAACATCGGTGTCTCTTACCTCATCGACAAATTCTACCACGACAATCCGCAGCGGTTTGTCGATGGACTCAAGCGGATGAGCATCGACCAACCCCTCCACCTGCAAATCCGTGGTGAGGGCAAGCCCAACATCCGGGGACCCAAGGAGCGCTATTTTGCCAAGACCACCCTACCCTGGATGAGTATTGGCTACGAGACTCAGGTGCCCCCAATGAACATCCTCACCTTCTACAACGCCATAGCCAACAACGGCACCATGGTGCGTCCCAAGCTGGTAAAAGCAGCCCTCAAAGACGGGCAGGTAGTGGAGGAGTACCCCACAGAAATCATCAACTCCAAAATCTGCAGCGACCGCACGCTGGAACAGATACGCGACATCCTGCAGAAAGTGGTGAGTCAAGGACTAGCCAAGCCTGCCGGTAGCAAGCAGTTCCACGTATCGGGAAAGACGGGGACGGCACAAATCTCGCAAGGAGCCTCAGGCTACAAGACCGGTACGACGAAGTACTTAGTGAGCTTCTGCGGCTACTTTCCGAGTGAAGCACCCAAGTACAGCATGATTGTCTCCATCCAGAAACCTGGTCTGCCTGCCTCGGGTGGGCAGATGGCCGGTAGCGTGTTTGGCAAGATTGCTGAGCGAGTCTATGCGCACAACCTCCGTCTCCGTCTGGAAGATGCCATTGACAGCCTCTCGGTGGTTATCCCCGATGTCAAGCCGGGCCTCCTAAGCGAGACGAAAGAGGTACTCTCTGGCCTGCATGTCCCCGTACACACAGAAGGAAACATCGACTCACCATGGGCTCAGGCCCAGGTGGGTACAGACGCCGTGCTGCTCTCAGGCATGAACGCGCCCAAGGCTGATGTGGTACCTAAAGTAATTGGCATGGGAGCACGGGATGCAGTCTATCTGCTGGAGAGCGCAGGCATGAAGGTGCAACTCTCAGGCGTAGGACGCGTCAAGCGCCAAAGCATCGAGCCGGGGACCAGCCATGCCAAGGGACGGACCATCCATCTGACCCTAAACTAACGAGGCACAAGAAAATGATGATAAACGAATAACAATAGAAACAAGAATATTACAGCTAGATAATTATGAAACAATTGAATGAACTGCTGAAAGCGATAGAACCAATCTACGTGATTGGGCCACACGAGGTGGAGGTACAGGATATAACCATCGACTCGCGGGCCGTAAAAGCCGGCTCTCTGTTTATTGCTGTCAAAGGAACACAAGCCGACGGACATGCTTATATCCCCCAGGCCATCGAGAAGGGAGCTAGCGTCGTGGTCTGTCAGAAACTGCCCACGCAACTACCTGCAGGGGTTGAAGAGAAGGTGACACTCGTCATCGTAAAAGACAGCGAGGAGGCTACAGGCCATCTGGCCACCTCATTCTTCGGGAATCCTACCCAACGCATGCAGCTGGTGGGCGTGACCGGCACCAATGGCAAAACCACCATCGCCACCCTGCTCTACCGCATGTTCCGTGCCTTTGGCCATAAAGCAGGACTCATCTCAACCGTTTGCAACTACATCGATGATGAGCCTGTGCCGACTGAGCATACCACCCCCGACCCCATCACACTCAATCGCCTCCTGGGCCGCATGGCCGATGCAGGCTGCGAATATGCCTTCATGGAGGTGAGCTCACACAGCGTGGTGCAACACCGTATCAGCGGACTGCGCTTTGCCGGAGGTATCTTTACCAACTTGACCCGCGACCACTTGGACTACCACAAGACCTTTGACAACTACCTGCGTGCCAAGAAGAAATTCTTCGATGACATGCCTGCTGAGGCCTTTAGTCTGACCAATTTGGATGACAAAAACGGCAGCGTGATGACACAGAATACCCGTAGCCACATCCATACCTATTCGCTCCGTACAGCGGCTGACTTCAAAGCCAAAATCATCGAAAGTCACTTCGAAGGTATGCTACTCGATATCGATGGGCACGAGACGGCCGTACACTTTATCGGTCGCTTCAATGCCAGCAACCTGCTGGCTGTACTCGGAGCTACCGTGCTACTGGGCAAAGACGAGGAAGAGGCCCTTGTCATCCTCAGCACACTCTATCCTGTGAGCGGCCGTTTTGAGGCCCTCCGCTCCAAGCGAGGCTATACAGCCATTGTAGATTATGCCCACACACCCGATGCCCTCGTCAACGTACTCAACGCCATCCATGGGGTGCTGGAAGGAAAGGGCGAGGTGATTACCGTGGCCGGAGCAGGAGGAAATCGCGACAAGGGGAAACGCCCCATCATGGCCAAAGAGGCAGCCCGACTGAGCGACCGCGTCATCCTGACCAGCGACAACCCCCGTTTTGAGGAGCCCGAAGAGATTATCCGCGACATGCAAGCCGGCCTGGAGGGCGACGACCTGCGTAAGACCATCGCCATCACCGACCGTCGGGAAGCCATCCGTACTGCGTGCATGATGGCCAAGAAGGGTGACGTGATTCTCGTAGCTGGCAAGGGACATGAAGATTACCAAGAAATCAAAGGCGTGAAACACCACTTCGATGACAAAGAGGTGCTCCGCGAGATTTTCGACAACGAATAATCAAGGCAACAACCTTAAACAGATAGATCAAGATGCTCTACTATTTATTTCAATGGCTCGATAAATACGACATCCCCGGTGCAGGTGTATTCAGCTACATCTCCTTTCGGGCGCTGATGGCTATCCTCATTGCGTTGATTATCTCAACGGCCTGGGGCGGCTACTTCATACGTCTGCTCAAGAGCAAACAGCTTACCGAAGTGCAACGTGATGCCCGCATCGACCCCTTTGGTGTCAACAAGGTAGGCGTTCCTACCATGGGAGGTGTCATCATCATCTTCGCCACCCTTATCCCCTGCCTGCTGCTCGGCAAGCTGGACAACGTCTATATGCTGCTCATGCTCATTACCACCGTCTGGCTCGGCTCCTTAGGTTTTGCTGACGACTACATCAAGACCTTTCGCCACGACAAAGAAGGGCTACATGGCAAGTTTAAGATTATCGGACAGGTAGGTCTCGGTCTCATCGTGGGACTAACGCTTTATCTGAGTCCTCAGGTCGTGATTCGAGAAAACATCGAGGTGAAACAGCCCAACGGACAGATTACCGTGGTACATGCCGCTAAGGAGATCAAAGCCACACAAACCACCATTCCTTTCATGAAGAGTAATAACCTGGATTATGCTGATCTGACCGCTTTCATGGGTCGTTACGCCAGGGCCGCCGGATGGGTGCTTTTCGTATTGGTCACCATCTTTGTGGTAACAGCCGTCTCTAACGGAGCCAACCTGAACGACGGCATGGATGGGATGGCGGCCGGCAACTCGGCTATCATAGGCGCTACACTCGGCATCCTGGCCTACGTGTCCAGTCACATCGAATACGCAGGCTACCTCAACATCATGTATATTCCCGGTAGCGAGGAATTGGTGATATTCATCTGTGCCTTTATCGGATCACTCATCGGCTTCCTGTGGTATAATGCCTATCCTGCCCAGGTCTTCATGGGTGATACCGGCAGCTTGACCATCGGCGGCATCATCGCCGTCATCGCTATCATTATCCATAAGGAACTGCTCATTCCTATACTGTGCGGCATCTTCCTCGTGGAGAACCTCTCGGTTATCCTGCAACGCTTCTACTACAAAGCCGGAAAACGGAAGGGAGTGAAGCAACGGCTCTTTAAGCGAGCCCCCATTCACGATCACTTCCGCACCTCAATGAGCATAGTGGAAGAGGGATGCTCAGTCGTATTCACCAAACCTGAGCAGCTCTTTCATGAATCAAAAATCACTGTCCGCTTCTGGATTATCACCATCATACTGGCGGCCATAACGATCATTACATTAAAGATTAGATAACGCATAAACAAACAATATGAAACGAATCATTATACTGGGTGCAGGCGAGAGTGGAGCTGGTGCCGCCGTACTGGCCAAAGTGAAGGGCTTCGAAACCTTCGTGAGCGACACCTCGGCTATCAAGCCGCACTATAAAGAGCTACTCAACCGCTACGGTATCGAGTGGGAAGAAGGTCATCATTCTGAGGAGTGCATCCTGCAAGCTGATGAAGTGGTGAAGAGTCCAGGCATTCCCTGCGACGCCCCCTTAATCCTCAAACTCCGCGAAAAGCAGATTCCGGTCATTAGCGAAATTGAGTTTGCCGGACGTTATACTGACGCCAAAATGATCTGTATCACGGGGTCAAATGGCAAGACTACCACTACCTCGCTCATCTATCACATCTTGAAGAGTGCTGGTCTCAACGTGGGCCTTGCTGGCAACATAGGCAGTAGCCTTGCCCTGCAAGTGGCCACTGAACAGCACGACTACTACGTGATTGAGCTCAGTTCGTTCCAACTCGACAACATGTACGACTTCCGTGCCAACATCGCTGTACTGATGAACATCACGCCCGATCATCTAGACCGCTACGGCTATGAGATGCAGAACTACGTAGATGCCAAGTTCCGCATCACGCAGAACCAAACCGAAGAAGATGCCTTTATCTTCTGGAACGACGACCCCATCATCCGCCGCGAACTGGAGAAGCATGGCCTCAAGGCCCACCTCTATCCCTTCGCAGCCGTCAAGGAGCAAGGAGTGATAGCCTACGTAGAAGATGGTCAAATGAAAATTGATCAACCGATAGCCTTCAATATGGAGCAGGAGGAGCTGGCCTTAAGAGGCACGCACAACCTCTACAATTCAATGGCTGCAGGCATCTCGGCCAATCTGGCAGGCGTAAAGAAAGAGGATATCCGCCAGGCGCTGAGTGACTTCAAAGGGGTAGAACATCGACTTGAGAAGGTATGCGACGTAGGTGGCGTACACTTTATCAACGACTCGAAAGCTACTAACGTCAACTCCTGCTGGTATGCTCTGCAGAGCATGACCACCAAGACGGTACTCATCCTGGGCGGCAAGGACAAAGGAAACGATTATACAGAAATCGAAGAGCTGGTCCGCGAGAAATGTTCAGCTCTGGTCTATCTGGGCCTGCACAATGAAAAGTTGCATGCCTTCTTCGACCCAATGGGCCTACCCGTTGCTGAGGTGCAGACGGGCATGAAGGATGCTGTAGAGGCAGCCTACAAGTTAGCTAAACCGGGTGAGACCGTATTGCTCAGTCCCTGCTGCGCATCGTTCGATCTTTTTAAGAGCTACGAAGACCGCGGCGACCAATTCAAGCAGTACGTGAGATCCCTCTAACATACTATTCATCTAAGAACCAGAAACAACAAATTAAACCTACGATAATGGACCTGCTAAAAAGTATATTCAAAGGCGATAAGGTGGTATGGATTATCTTCTTGATGCTCTGCCTCATCTCCGTCGTTGAGGTGTTCAGCGCATCGAGTACCCTCACCTTTGAGAGTGGTAACCATTGGGGTCCCATTACACAACACAGCATCTTCCTGTTAACGGGTGCCCTCGTGGTAGTACTCTGTCACAATATACCCTACCGCTGGTTTCAGGTGCTTCCCGTCATCCTGCTTCCCATCTCGCTCATTTTCCTGGCGATGCTGCTCTTCTTCGACAAGCTGAACATCGCCGGACTGCTCGTAATTGAGAAGATTAACGATGCCGGTCGATGGATTAAGCTGTGTGGTGTCACCTTCCAACCCTCAGAACTGGGCAAGATGGGCGTGGTCATTGCAACAGCCTTCATTCTCTCCAAGCGACAGAGTGAGCAAGAAGCTAATCCAAAGGCTTTTAAGCACATCATGATTGTCGCTTGTCTGGTATGTGGCCTCATCTTTCCAGAAAACTTCTCCACATCGGCCCTGCTCTTCGGAGTGGTTTTCCTGATGATGTACATCGGACGGGTTGCCACGCGAAAGTTGCTGCTGCTAATGGGTACGCTGGGAGGTATCCTTGTGGCTGGAATCATCTTCCTCACGGTCACAAAAGATATCGACAGCAACTTCCTGCATCGTCTAGACTCCTGGCGTGGGCGTATAGAGAACTTCACCAAAACAGAAAAGGTGGCCCCCAACGACTTCGACATTAATGCCAATGCTCAGGAGGGACACGCCCGTATAGCCGTAGCTACCAGCAACGTGATCGGTAAGGGGCCAGGCAACTCGGTGGAACGTGACTTCTTGAGCCAGGCCTATTCTGACTTCATTTTTGCCATTATTATTGAAGAATTGGGACTGGTAGGGGGTATTGTGGTGGTTTTTTTGTATATTTGCCTTCTGATTCGTATAGGACGTATCGCCAAAAAGTGCAACCGCACATTCCCTGCCTTCCTCGTGATAGGTATCGGACTCTTGTTGGTTACCCAGGCGTTGTTCAACATGATGGTGGCTGTAGGACTTGCACCGATTACCGGTCAACCGCTCCCACTCATTAGCCGTGGAGGAACATCCACCCTAATCAACTGCGTCTATATCGGCATGATCCTTAGCGTGAGCCGTTATACTGCCGCCATTGAAGAGGAAGAAAAACGATTGGCTGAACAGCGACTTCGGGATGCGATGATTCCTATGACGGTAGATGCAGGCCAACCAGAAGAGACTGCGGCTGGAGCAGCTGAGGCAACCTCGTCGTCGGAGGCACAGACCGCTCAAGAGCCCACTTCGGCTGCCCTGAATAGTGATGACGAATTTAATTAGCAGGTGATAGATTGACCAGCACGAACTGTTCACTATAATATAAATAGGTATATAATATTAATAAGGTATATGACGAACAATACACTCTCCAATCAAGCGAATCTGCAACCAGCAGCTCCACGCATTATCATTAGTGGTGGTGGTACGGGAGGACACATTTTCCCTGCTGTCTCTATCGCCAACGCCATTAAAGTACTCTGTCCAGAAGCAGATATCCTCTTTGTGGGAGCTGAGGGACGCATGGAAATGCAACGGGTGCCCGATGCGGGTTATCCGATTGTGGGACTTCCTGTAGCAGGGTTCGACCGCAAGCACCTCTGGAAGAATGTGAGTGTGCTCATCAAGCTGCTCCGCAGCCAATGGAAGGCACGTAAAATCATCCGCGATTTCAACCCTCAGGTTGCAGTTGGTGTAGGGGGATATGCTAGCGGCCCCGTGCTTAAGGTTGCGGGTATGATGGGAATCCCAACCTTGATACAGGAGCAGAACTCCTATGCCGGCGTAACCAATAAATTGTTGGCTAAAAAGGCCTGCACCATCTGTGTGGCTTACGAGGGCATGGAACGTTTCTTCCCCAAGGAGAAGATTGTGCTCACTGGCAACCCTGTTCGCCAGAATCTGCTGACGGATAGCGTGAGCCGTGAAGAAGCAGTAGATTACTTTCACCTCGACCCAAAGAAACGCACCATCCTGGTACTGGGAGGCAGCTTGGGCGCCCGTACCATCAACCAGACCCTACAGGCAGCCATCGCCATCATGCAGGAGCATACGGAGGTGCAGTGGATCTGGCAGACCGGCAAAATCTACATCGAACAGGTGAAGCAGTCCATCGCTGAAACTACGGGAGAGATGGTGATGGGTACCCGTGTAGGTGCCCTGCCCAACCTGTACGTGACCGACTTCATCAAAGATATGTCGAAAGCCTACGCCGCTGCTGACCTGGTCATCTCGCGCGCCGGAGCAGGCTCTATCTCTGAGTTCTGCCTGCTTCACAAGCCTGTCATCCTAGTGCCTTCGCCCAACGTAGCCGAAGACCACCAGACCAAGAATGCCTTAGCGCTGGTCAACAAAGGCGCTGCTCTCTACGTGAAGGATGCGGAGGCACCGCAGAAGTTGGTTTCCACAGCACTCGAAGCCATCGTCAACGAAGAAGAACTGCAGAAACTCAGTACTCAAATCGCCAAGCTGGCTCTGCCAGACTCAGCTAATACCATCGCACGCTATGTAATGGATTTGATTAAAAAGAATGAAAAATGAAACTTGAAGAGATTAAAACCGTATATTTTGTAGGTGTGGGCGGCATCGGCATGAGCGCCCTGGCACGCTACTTCATGGCCAAAGGAAAACGGGTGGCCGGTTACGACCGTACCCCCTCAGACCTAACCCATTGTCTAGAGCAAGAGGGAGCACTTATTCACTACGAAGATAACGTGGAGCGCATACCCGAGGCGTTCAAACATCAAGATACGACCCTCGTCATCTATACCCCGGCCATCCCCAACGAGCATACCGAGCTGAGCTACTTCAGGACGCAAGGATTCGAAATCCAGAAGCGAGCCCAAGTGCTAGGCCTGATCACCCAGAGCAGCAAAGGGCTCTGCGTAGCTGGAACGCACGGTAAAACCACTACAAGCACCATGGCAGCCCATTTGATGCATCAGTCGCACGTGGGGTGCAACGCCTTTCTGGGTGGCGTATCACAGAACTACCACACCAACCTGCTACTCTCTGACGTAAGCCCTTATACCGTTATCGAAGCCGACGAGTTTGACCGCTCATTCCATTGGCTCACCCCTTGGATGAGTGTGATTACCGCCACTGACCCTGATCACCTGGACATCTACGGCACGCCCAAGGCCTACCTGGAGAGCTTTGCACACTACAGCTCACTCATCCAACCCGGTGGCGTACTCATACTGCACGAAGACCTGGCCATGCAACCACGTGTACAGGAGGGAGTAACCATCTACTCCTACTCGCGCCAATCGGGCGACTTCCATGCTGAGAATATCCAGATCGGGCAAGGAGAGATTTACTTTGACTTCGTTGCCCCCGATACCCGCATCAACCAGGTGCAATTGGGTGTACCCATGAGCATCAATATCGACAACGGTATTGCTGCCATGGCCCTAGCCCACCTCTGTGGAGCTACCGACGAGGAAATCAGAGAGGGCATGCGCTCGTTCCAAGGAGTGGAGCGGCGCTTCGACTTCAAATTGAAGAGTGATAAGGCCGTACTTTTGAGCGACTATGCCCATCACCCAGCCGAAATAGCCCAAAGCATACGCTCCATCCGAGAGCTCTATCAAGGCCGGAAGATTACGGTATTGTTCCAACCTCACCTCTACAGCCGGACACATGATTTCTACCATGAATTTGCAGCAAGTCTCTCCTTGGCCGACGAGGTGATTCTAACCGAAATCTACCCGGCTCGCGAGCAGCCTATCCCTGGCGTGACCAGCCAGCTGATTTACGACGAACTCCAACCCGGTGTAGAACGCACGCTGACCTCTAAGAACGACATCCTCAGCCTGCTCCAGTCGAAGCCTGGACTTGATGTAGTGGTGGTACTCGGAGCTGGCGACTTGATCGACTACATACCCCAGATTAAGGAGCTATTAGTCAACCGATAACGATTAATTCCCTCTATTGAGTATGGTAAAACGCATTTTCCTCACCCTATTGATGCTGCTTATCCTGGTCTATCTGGCCTTGGCAGTCAGCGTGCTCAACGAAAAGCCCAAGGCAATGGTCTGCACCGGGCTGAAACTGGACATCAAAGACTCCGTCTATGCTGGATTCATCCATCAGAAGGAGGTGACGCAACTGCTGAAGAAGCATGGCCTCGACCCAGCAGGTAAGCGAATGAGCGAGGTGAATACCCAGCTCATCGAAGAGCAACTGGCCACCCATCCACTCATTGATGGCGTGGAGTGTTACACCACCCCGAGCGGTCTGCTGTACATTGAGGTATCACAACGCATTCCCCTGTTGCGCGTTATGGATGCTCAGGGGAGCAACTACTTTGTAGATACCAAAGGAAGGAAAATGGCATCGAGCGCCCATTGCGTAGCCCGTCTGCCCATAGCCACCGGCTACGTAAGCCAGAAGATGGCCTGCGGCGAACTCTACCAGTTTGCCGGTTTCTTGATGAAAGACGACTTCTGGAATGCCCAAGTAGAGCAGATCCACGTCCTGAAGGGAGGCGATGTGGAGCTGGTACCTCGTGTAGGCAACCACTTGATCTACATGGGGGCACTAAAAGGCTACGAACGGAAGCT